>DGXZ01000049.1:2523-20674 GCA_002396485.1 Spartobacteria bacterium UBA5019 | reverse complement strand
AGGGTTCATTTCCTTTCATTTTTGGCTTTAGTGACTGGTTCGGCTCTTCTTTCCAAATAGTGGTCAGACACGGAGCAAATGCTGTATGAACTACTTTGGAAAACCACTTAGGATCGCTTCCTGGGAAACGCGAAAGCACTCGCCCCATAAGCTCGCCGTAGCCTCGCGACTCTTCGGAAATCTCCACCGGCTCTTCCTTCTTCCGATCGAACGTCACGCGAATCTCATCTAAAGTGCGGGTTCATTCTTTGCCGAACGTTTGGTCACACAAAATTCTTGTTTATCAGTCAAGTCGCGAAAAAAGCGAGCAATTGAATTTTCGTTTGGTTGTGTTGGTTGCTGAAAGATTTAATAAATTTATTCCACAGCAATGGCAGAAATTAACGCCCCGCCAAGGGTGCCTTGAGTCAGTGCTAACTGCAAAGCCCCATACCAACGAGTTATAAAATCATACCATTCCTGATCTGATAATTTTAGGATTTCGTCGCGCTTCAGTTCAAATTTTTGGAGAAGCTGGATGTAGGATTCGGAGTATAAATTTGTGAAATCATGAATAGATTCCAGCTTCCACCGGGAAGTCTCCAGCCAAATCTTAATATCTTCTTTAACAATAGGTCGTCCGATTTCTGATCCCAATGCTTCTGGAAGCCGCCCACCCAGGGGTTTGGTGTAGTCGTAGATCAGCAACTTCGAGCCGGGTTTGGCAACCGAGCGAATCTCATGCAATGCAAGAAGCTGATCAGTAAAAGCATAAAACGAATTTAATGAATAAATAATATCAAAAGAATCGCCGTGGAAAGATGTGAGATGACTCACATCGGCGTGCCTGAAATCAACATGGGGATATTTATTTCGAGCATATTCGATTGAAGGCTTATCTATATCAATACCAGTAACTTGTCCGAAATTATGCTCATAAAACCATTGAGCTGTCCCCCCCCTGCCACACCCTACATCAAGCAGGCGAAGGGACCTGTTGGGAAGTAAGCCACTAGCAACTAACTCAATGACGCGATCTTCACCGGGATGCGCGAAGTCAGCACCCCGGGCCAAAGCCAAAATGGATTTGCCTTGAGGAGAATTGAGACGAAATTCTGGCAAGGTTTTATTCATTTGTTATCCCATGAACTTTTGATCCTGTGAAACTGCAAACATAAAGCGCCAGCAACTGTCTTGGTTTGCAAGGGAAATGTTGGAGTTTTATGAAGGCGGTTGGGGGTTGAGGAGTCGAACGAGAACTCGACGTTCATGCCGGGAACCTCTGCGAAGACGACTGTGAGTCCATCCGAGCGCACGCTCCAGCGCAGGTTTGCCGGATTCGAGAAGTCCATATGCTCGCGAGCGGGGAGGAAGACCGGCACAGAAAGAGAAGGCATTGGATCTTGACTCGAATCCCTCACGCCAAAACTGCGCTTCAGCACCCCATCCACCCGATAACGCGGGCCACACAAGTCACGCGCCGTCAGATGGGAGGGTCATCGTCTCGCATGACCCATTTTTCAGCCGCGCAGCGGCGCCTGAGGTCGGCGTGGTTTGGGCGGGGCAGTGTCTATCGAAAGTGCTTCCGTGTCTTCCGTGATTGATATTTGGGCCATCAGAGACGATGGCCCTCCAAGATTCGTGATTTGACGGAAATTCGCTTGCGGGCACTTGCGTTTGAAAAATCCGGCCGTAAGTTGAGTTTGTGAATTCGCATTTGCGCGCATGGATGGTGGGCATAGCTCTTATCGGCGTTTCGGCGCTGGTCATTGCATTGCCAACGAAAATCCTGCCGCTTCAATCGGTGGAGAAAGTTTCCTGCTGCTGCCATGGGGTTCATCACTCGTCGGCTCCAAGCGCTCATTCCGCTGGATCCTGTGCGTGCCAGGTCTGCCCGACTTCACCGCATCTTCTCACCGCCGTTCTCAACCTTGGGCCCAAACTTCCTCCGCCACTCCCCGAACTGCGCTGGGCGAATTGCAACGAATCCGCCCCAAGTTTTTCTCCTGAACCGTCCATACCACCGCCACGCGTGGCGGCCTGACTTCGCGCCGGAGCTTGATTCTTTTTCAGGCCGTCACTTCTCAAAAATTCCATTCAGAAAGGAAAACTATGAAATCATTGATTATCGCCATCGCTCTGGCCTGCGCCGCAGTGGTTGGTTCTGTTCAAGCCGCCGGGACCTCGTGCCCGACCTGCTGCAAGGACAAGGACTGCGCCACCTGCTGCAAAGGCAAGTGCTCCGAGTGCAAACAGTGCAATAAGTAACGCGCTCGACATGGCATAGATTGCCAACGCGGCTCTCCGAGAGGAGGGCCGCGTTTTTTTTGTGGGCTCATGCATCAAAGCATGAGCCGACCATTCGACAAAGGGGCGCGTGTTGCGGTATTGTCTGCAAATGTCATTTGTTCACCTGCATTGCCACTCCGAGTTTTCCCTTCTGGACGGAGCTGTGCGCCTGGATGAGCTGGTGAAGAAAGCGGCTGGCTTTGGGATGCCGGCCGTGGCGGTGACGGATCACGGGAACCTACATGCGGCAGTGCCGTTTTACCAGCAGGCGGAGAAGACCGGGATCAAGCCAATCATCGGTTGCGAGATGTATGTCGCGCCGGGCTCGATGACGGATAAGAGTGGCTCATCCGCAAAGGATGCCGCATTTCATCTGACTCTTCTGGCGACGAATGACGAGGGCTATCGGAATCTCGTGAAGCTCTCGACCGCAGGATATCTGGAGGGTTTTTATTACAAGCCGCGCGTGGACAGGGAGCGTCTGGCCGCGCATTCGAAGGGCATCATTGCCCTGAGCGGATGCCTGAAAGGCGAAGTCGCCACGCTTTTGCAAGCCGGACGCTTTGACGAGGCCCAGGCGACCGCCGCCGCATATCGAGAAATTTTCGGAGCGGAAAATTATTTTGTCGAACTTCACGATTTCGGCCTCGATGCCCAGCGGCGGATCAATCCCGAGCTGGTAAAGATCGCGCGCAACTTGGACCTCGGTCTGGTTGCCGCGAACGATGTCCACTTCCTTGAGAAGTCACACCATGAGGCCCACGATGTGCTCATCTGTATCGGCACCGCGTCGAATGTGGTGGATGAAAGACGCATGCGCTACAGCCCCGAGCTGTATTTTAAATCCCCCGAGGAGATGCGTGCCCTCTTCGCCGAGCTTCCCGAGGCGTGCGACAACACGCTGCGCATCGCCGAGCGGTGCGATTTCAAGATGGAGTTCGGCAAACCGAAATACCCGAATTTCGACTCGCCCGACACGCGCAGCCGCGAGCAATACCTGCGCGACCTATGTCATGAAGGACTCCTCAAGCGCTTCGGAGGACGTGTGGACACCGACCCCGAGCTGAACAAGCGCCTCGATTACGAACTCTCGGTAATCGAAAAAACAGGATTCATTAGCTATTTTCTGATCGTCTGGGATTTCATCCGCCATGCGAAGGAGAACGGCATTCCCGTGGGCCCGGGCCGTGGCTCGGCGGCAGGCTCCCTCATCGCGTATGTGCTGGGAATCACCGATATCGACCCTCTCCGCTACGGGCTGATTTTTGAGAGATTCCTGAACCCCGAGCGCATCAGCCCGCCGGATATCGATGTGGACTTCTGCATGGAGCGCCGCGGCGAGGTGATCGAGTATGTGCGCCAAAAATACGGCGAACGAGCGGTGTCGCAGATCGTCACCTTCGGCACACTGGGCGCAAAGAGCGTGATCCGCGATGTCGCCCGCGTGCTGGGCTGGAGCTACTCGGATGGCGACCGCGTGGCGAAGATGATCCCGAACGAGCTGAATATCGACCTCGAGAAGGCCCGCGAGAAGAATCCCGAGCTGCAGACCGCCATCGAGAACGAAGCGCCTGTGCGCCAACTCTGGGACTACGCCACCGTGCTCGAAGGCCTGAGCCGCAATACGGGCATCCATGCAGCGGGTGTCGTCATAGGCGACCGTCCGCTCGATGAATTCATCCCGCTCTGCCGGGGCAAGGAAAACGAGGTCGTCACCCAATATGCCATGGGCCCGCTCACCGACCTCGGCATGCTCAAGATGGACTTCCTCGGCCTGCGCACGCTCACAATCATGCAGGAGGCGGTGCGACTCATCCACGCAAAGGTGCCGGATTTCAACATCGACCTCATACCCAGCGACGACAAACCCTCTTTTGATATTTACAACCGCGGCGAAACACTCGGGGTTTTCCAGATGGAAAGCGGCGGCATCACAAATTGCTGCAAGCGATTCGATGTCGGCTGTATCGAGGACATCATCGCCATCGGCGCGCTTTATCGTCCAGGCCCGATGCAGTTCATCGACGACTACATCGAGCGCAAAAAGGGGATCAAAAAGGTCGAATACCTGCATACACTTCTTGAAAAAGTCTGCTCGGAAACGCACGGTATCATTGTCTATCAAGAACAAGTCCAGATGGCGGCCAGCGTGCTCGCCGGCTACTCGCTGGGCGAGGCCGACCTGCTCCGCCGCGCGATGGGAAAAAAGGACGCCGAGAAGATGGAGAAGGAGCGCAAACGCTTCGTCGAGGGCTGCGGCACCCACAACAACATCCCTCCCAAGGTTGCCGATGCCATATTCGGGTTCATCGAGAAATTCGCCCAATACGGATTCAACAAATCGCACAGCGCCGCCTATGGCTGGATTTCCTACCAGACCGCCTACTTGAAGGCCCACTTTCCGCGCGAGTTCATGTCGGCCATGCTCACCTTCGATGCCAACGACACCGACCGTCTCGCCGTGGTGATCGCCGAGTGCCGACGCATGGAGATTCCCGTGCTGCCGCCGAATATCAACGCCAGCGTGCTGAAATTTGCACCCGAGACTGACGGCCCAGGTATCCGCTTCGGGCTGGCATCGATCAAAAATGTGGGTGCGGGCGCGATGGAATCCGCCATTGCCGAAAGGGAAAAAGGCGGCCCCTTCCGCACGCTGGAGGAATTCTGCTCGCGCCTCGACTCCCGCACGGTGAACCGCAAGATCCTCGAGAGCCTTGTCAAATGCGGAGCCTTCGAGTGCCTGGACAAAAACCGCGCCGCGCTCTTCGCGGAGATCGAACCATCCATGGCCGCCGCCGCCTCGCTCCAGCGCGACCGCGCGAGCGGGCAGTTCTCGCTCTTCGGCGACACGCCGCTCACACCGCCGAAAAAATCCTCAAAAGCCGCAAAGATCGAGCCTTGGAGCCAACTGGAGACGCTCAAACACGAGAAGGAACTCCTCGGATACTATGTGAGCGGACATCCCCTCGACAGCTACGCGGGGAATTTCGACTCGGGAAAATACAACACCATCGCCCAAGCGCGCGAGGCCACCGAACCCGGCACATTCAAGCTCGCGGGCCTGATCATGTCCGTCGAAAAACGCTTTTCCAAAAAGGACGGGAAACCTTTTGGCATCCTCATCCTCGAAGACTTCACCGGCTCGCTCGAAATCACCGCGTGGGATGAATCCTTCTCCAAAAATGCCACCCTCTTCGTCCCCGGCACAGCGGTGTCGATCAACACACGGATCACCCGCCGCGACGAAGCGATCCGCGCCACGGCGGGCGCTGTCGCTGCGCTGAACGAAAAAACCTCCGTGCGCCCGGTCCGCCTGCGACTCGCGCGCGAGCGCCTGGATGAACCCGCCCTGCAAACAATCCTCGCCGCCGTGAAAGCCAATCCCGGCCCACGCCCCCTCATCCTGGAATTCGTTCTTCCCAACGGCCGCTCGCTCGACATGCCGACCGGCGAGGAGTTCGGCATCGGCGATGAACGCACGCTGGTATCCGCAGTGAACGGACTGGTTGTTGCTTGAACCAGAACCGAGCCTCCCTTTCCCAACCAAGACTCCCAGTGCTTACCGGGCCCTGCCGCAACATGCCACGCCCGACCACCCGTTCGCACAACGCCCCCAAACCAAAAATTTGGACGATCGTCCAAATTTTTGGTCGCTCAAGGCGGGCCAGTATCGTGTGGCTTGGTTGAATCAACTTGGGGATTGGCCACTCGCGGAGCGGCGGGAATTATTGACCTCATATTCTCGGCGGTTTCCTCAGATTAAACCGACTCCTTTTTGAGCCCTGACGAAAAAAAAGTATTGTCAAGCCCTTCGAAAATAAGTTCAAGAAGAGTTGGGTAGTTTATGGGCTTTGCAAGGGAAAAAAGGGAGATCGCTTTTGTCAACTTCACACCAATTCCGGGGAGGGATTTGAGGTTGTGAATACGGAACACGCCATCGTCGTGGATTCCGATTGCGCTGGAGTGGAGCACCTCCGGCATTTGCTGAGCAGTCTCTCGCCTGCCATAACGATTCATGCGGGATGCCTCACTTTCGAGGAGGCCAAATCCATGTGTCTAAAATTCCAGCCACAACTCGTGTTTTTGAATCCCCACGCAGCTCATGGATTTGATTTGCTCACATTTTTGCCAAGCACCTCGAGCCTGATCTGTGTGACGGAGGATGATCGTTTCGCTCTGCGCGCCTTTGACGCGGGAGCGGTAGATTACTTGCTCAAGCCACTCCATCCCGAACGCCTCTCACTCGCACTCTCTCGCCATGCGGCTCGCAAGGCGCTCTCGCGGGTTGATCCAGATTTTCGCGTCTCGGTCAAAAGCACAACGGGCTCCCACATTTTTACGCCCTCGAGAATTTCTCATATCCTGGCTCAAGATCACCAAACCCATGTCTTCCTCGTGGAAGGCACGAAAATCACTTGTCATCGCTCCATGCAGGAATGGACCCGCGCCCTTGCCGGCCACGGCTTCCAGCGCCTTGATCGCACCTTGATCGTGAATCCCTCCCAGATTGACCGCATGGATCGCCATTCCCGCAATGAAGCGATGCTCTCGTTCAGCAATGGGGCGGAGTGTCTAAAAATCGGCCGCGTTGCCATGCAGCGCCTTCGGGAATTGTCGCTTTTTTCACACGCAGCTTGAAAAACGGCCAAGAAAACCTGATTCGCGTTGGTTTTTGCCTGTTTAGCGAATCATTTCGGCAGTTTCGAAATGTTGGCATCGTTCAAGCTTATATAACCCCGGACGACGCCGCTCAACGCGCCGTTTACTTCAACACAAATAAAAACCATGCTAAAAAAACACATCATTACTAATGTAGCTGCTGTAACCCTTGGGCTCATAGCGGCATCAACACCCGTTCACGCGGGAACAGCCGCTCCAGCCAAAGAAGTTGTAGCCGTTGTCGAAGAAGAAGAAAAGCCAGCCTTCTCCGGTTGGTTGTCTTTTGACTTGAACAGCCACTTCATCTCCTATGGTTTGGATGTCTGGGGAGGCGGCACATCATGGGGACGTGGCGTTTTCAATCCATCCTTCGAACTCGCGTGGGCAACTCCGATTGAGGGTTTGTCAGCAGTCGTTGGATCCTGGTGGGACGTTAACAACAATGCCCCCAGCCCTATCGGTGGCTACCTGCAAGAAGTGGATATCTGGACAGGTCTCTCTTACAGCTACAAAGATGTGAGCTTGACCGTTCTGTATCAAGCTTGGATGTATGCCGAGCAAACGGAGCAGGTCCTGGATATCACTCTGAAGTATAACAATAACACATTCTTGAACCCAGCCATAACGGTGCACAATCGTTTGGATGCGAGTTTGGAGGGTGTAGGTGGCGACGGCCCGGGTGACGCAGGCACATTCTTCGTTCCTAATTTGAGCTACACCTTCAAGATTTACGAAGTGAGCATCACTCCTTCTGCCGCGATGGGATTTGCTACCGACGACTTCCACGGTGGTGCGGGCGGATATGGCTACACTGCAATTGGCATCAGCGGAAGCGTGCCGATTCCTTACCTTCCTGGCAGCTGGGATCTTCACGGCGGCGTGACGTATTACAACACCAGCAACGCTGTGATCCCAACCAACCCAGCAGACAACTTTGTGACTGGAAATATCGGCGTCAAGTTGATGTTCTAAAGTTCTAGAAAATTTGAACCCTCCGCTTAGCTACTAATGCTAAGCGGAGTATCAAACTCTCTAAAGGAAAATTACTTATATGACAAAAAAATCACTCTGCACTCTCTTTGTTTCCGCTCTGGCCGCGACATTTGCTCCGACCCTGACCGCTGCGGACAAAGATACCGTGAAAGTCGGCGTTCTTCACTCGCTCAGCGGAACAATGGCGATCAGCGAGACTTCGCTGCGCGATGTTCTTATGTTCGCCTTTGACGAAATCAATGCCAAGGGCGGCGTCCTTGGAAAAAAAATTGAACCAGTCGTTGTCGATGGAGCTTCCAACTGGCCACTCTTTGCGGAGAAAGCTAAGCAACTCCTCGAAGTTGACAAAGTCGCTGTCACATTCGGTTGCTGGACCTCGGTGAGCCGCAAATCGGTTCTTCCAGTCTTCGAGAAGGATAACGGCCTCCTCTTTTACCCCGTTCAATACGAAGGAGAAGAAGAGTCGCAGAACGTGATTTACACAGCGGAAGCCGTTAACCAACAGGCTATTCCTGCGGTGGATTACCTCCTGGCAGATGGCAAGAAAAAATTCTACCTCATCGGCACGGACTATGTTTATCCGCAAACCACGAACCTTGTTCTTCTGGAGTATCTTCTCTCCAAAGGCATCCCGATCGAAAATATCGGTGGCGGACTTCGCAAGGACGCGGAGGGAAAAGTGATCTCTGCTGGAAAATACACGCCATTCGGCCACACCGACTACCAACAGATCGTTGCTGAAATCAAGCAATTCGCCGCTTCTGGCGACGCCTGCGTGATCAACACGATCAATGGTGACTCGAATGTGCCATTCTTCAAAGAGTTTGCAGCTTCCGGACTCACTGCAGCCGATTGCCCCGTGGCATCACTGAGCCTCTCCGAGGACGAATTCCGCAGCCTTCCTACGAAGGATCTTGTCGGTCACCTCGGTTGCTGGGCCTACTTCATGTCCATCGACAGCAAGCAAAACGACAAGTTCAAGAAAGACTTCTTTGCATGGCTCGAAACATCGACCGTCCCTGGCATCGAAAAAGCCAACCGTGTCACCTGCAGTCCCATGGTTCTTTCCTATGATGGTGTTTACCTCTGGAAGGCCGCTGTGGAAAAAGCCGGCAGCTTCGATGTGGACAAAGTTCGTAAGGTTCTGCAATCCGGGACAATTACCTTCGAAGGTCCCAATGGTCTCAACACTGTAGAGAAGAACAACCACACCAAGAAAAATGTCTACATCGGCGAAACAAAAGCCGACGGACAATTCAAAATCGTGAAAGAATTCAGCCAAGTCTACCCACAACCTTGGCTCAAAGGCACCTTTGGCAGCAAGTAAATCGCAGTAGCAACAAGGGGAGGGGTCGGGTTGTTGTTTGCCCGGCCCCTTCTTGTGTCTACTCAAAGTCTCTAGGGTTTATATAAATACGAGATGTCGACCAGAGCTTTCCTATTCACTGCAGCGATTTCCGTTTTCTTATTTTCGACACGGATCTTCGCTACAGATGATGCTGAAAAAACTGCCAGACAGGCTCTTGCGACGGCTATCCTTGCTCCGGAGGCCGACCAAGCCGCCCTTGTCGAAAAACTCGCGGCGACTCCCCATCCAGCCCTTGGCCCAACGCTCGAAGGCTGGCAACGGGAACAAGTTTTTGTTTTTACCGATGAAGACGGTCAGCGGATTCCGTTTTTGAAGGTTGAGGAAACTTCCACCGTTCGACTGCTCCGAGTGGATAACGGACAACCGCTGGTAAACAAAGCCGGTTCTCCCATTTCCTTCGATCCCTCCTTAAAAGCTGTTGAGACTTACAGCAAACTCCGCCGCGCCATCAAATCCACGACCGATCTTCTGGCACTGGGCGATGAGTCACCTTCCGTTCGTCAAAACGCTGTCCTCAAGCTGGGACTGAAGCAGTCGCCCGCCACATTGCCGGTTCTTGAAGCCCGACTGGAAAATGAACCAGATCAGCGTGTGAAGGAAACCATTTGGGATTCCATCGCTTTGGTGAATCTCAATTCCCCGAATCCCGAACTAAAAGTAGCTGCACTTCAGCGCCTTGGGCAATCCGCCTCAGTGCCTGCCAAGGATGCGATCACGCGCATTGCTTCAGATTCCACACAAACACCGGAAACCCTCCAGGCAGCCAAAGTAGCCTTGAAAAGCATCGATAAACACATTTTCTGGGTTGATTTTTTTGGGACTATCTTCCGTGGCGTCAGTTTGGGGTCCGTGTTGCTGGTGGTGGCTCTCGGACTCGCCATCACATTTGGCCTCATGGGCGTGATCAATATGGCCCATGGAGAAATCATGATCGTAGGGGGCTATGCGACTTTTGTGGTGCAATGCGTGTTCGGCACGGGATTGGCCTTTGCGCCGTTTGGGATTTCCATGAATATCCCGGGCTTCGGTTTCGACCCAGCCTCGGCCATTTACCAGAGCTACTTTCTTGTCGCTTTGCCCATCGCCTTTCTTAGCGCCGCAGCGGCGGGGTTCCTTTTGGAAAAAAGCGTCATTCAATTTCTCTACCGCCGCCCGTTGGAATCGCTCTTGGCGACTTGGGGCGCTTCTCTTGTGATGCAACAGCTTTTCCGCCTTACATTTGGCCCGGCGAATGTTCCGGTTGCCTCCCCTGCTTGGATCACCGGAAGTTTCAGTGTCGAAGGGGTTTTGATGAATTACAACCGGGTATTCGTCATTGTCTTTGCCGGTTTGATCGTTGTGGGCACGTCCCTACTTCTTTCTAAAACCCCGCTCGGCTTGCTCATTAGAGCCGTGATGCAGGATCGCACGATGGCTGCCTGCATGGGTGTTCCGACCAGAAAGGTCAATACACTCACCTTTGCCTTTGGCAGCGGACTGGCGGGTCTGGCAGGGGCATTTCTCTCGCAAATCGGAAACATCGGGCCCAGCACCGGGCAGACCTACATTGTGGATGCCTTTATGGTCGTCGTTCTTGGTGGCGTCGGAAATCTGATTGGAACCGTCATTTCCGCATTGGGAATTGGAACGTTGGATCAGATCCTGCAAACCACACTTCGAAATCCCGTCATTGGCAAAGTGCTTGTGCTCGTTGGCATTATTCTTTTCCTGCAGTGGAAACCCTCGGGCATTTTCAGCACCAAGAGCCGTAACCTGGAGGAGGGAAATTGATGAACAGCCGGATTTCCAAAAGGGAGCTCGGCTTTGGCTTGGCCGCCGCTCTTTTTTTGCTCGCCGTCATCCCTGGCCTCAATGCCTTCACGCCAGAGACAAGTCCCTTTCATGTCAGTGATTTCAGCATCAACCTCTGGGGACAATATCTCTGCCTCTCCATTGTTGCTGTAAGTATCGACCTCCTTTGGGGATACACCGGGCTTATCAGTCTTGGGCAGATGCTTTTCTTCTCGCTCGGAGGTTACGCCCTCGGCATGCACCTCATGTTGAAAATTGGCAAACTCGGGCAATACAAAAACGACCTCCCGGATTTCATGGTTTTCTTGGGCTATCCGACATTGCCGACGCACTGGGAACCTTTTGCGAATTTCTGGTTTTCGGCGTTTGCGGTCCTTTGGGTTCCGGCTGTGGTTGCGGCGATCTTTGGCTATCTGGCATTCCGCTCACGCATCCGGGGTGTTTATTTTTCGATTCTTACCCAAGCGCTCACCTACGCCGCCTGCCTGCTTTTCTTTCGTAACGAGCTCACCATGGGCGGCAATAACGGCTTCACAGACTTCAAGACCCTCCTTGGCCATCAACTCGCAAATCCCGCCACCCAGCGAGGCCTCTACATTGCCTCGGCATTGGCGCTGATCATCGTCTATGCCCTCTGCCGATGGCTCACGCTCACCAAGTTCGGCAAAGTGCAACGCGCCGTGCGGGACAGCGAAAACCGCGTGCTTTTCTCGGGTTACGCCGCCGCAAACTACAAACTCTTTGTTTTTGTTCTGGCGGCCATCATTTCAGGAGTCGCCGGCGCCCTCTACGTGCCTCAGGCCGGAATCATCAATCCCAGCCAGATGGAACCCTCGAAATCCTTGGAGGCCATTGTGTGGGTAGCAGTCGGCGGACGAGGCACATTGCTCGGCCCGATCCTGGGCGCTGTGGGCGTCAATGCCCTGAAAAGCTGGGCCACACAGGCGATTCCAGCCTACTGGCCAATCCTACTGGGCGGGCTTTTTGTGATTGTCGTCCTCTTTGCTCCCAAAGGCATCGTCGGCATCGCCGAACAAATCGGATCACTTTTCAAACGGCAAACCAAGCACTCCAAGGAGGTTTCCCGGGAATGAAAAACGAACTCCTCCTCACCGCCGAGGGCGTCACCAAGTCCTTCGATGGATTCAAGGCCATCGATGACCTGAATTTCTACCTCGATAAAGGCGAACTCCGCACAATCATCGGCCCCAATGGCGCTGGCAAAAGCACGTTTCTCGACCTCATCACCGGACGCACCCGCCCGGATGCCGGCATCATCGAGTTTCGAGGCACCCGGCTGACATCGCTGCGCGAATACGAGATTTATCGGCTTGGGATTGGGCGGAAATTTCAAACGCCAAGCGTTTATAACGACCACACGGTTTACGAAAACATTCTCCTGGGTCTGGAAGGCCCTCGCGGCGTGTGGGCATCCCTCTTCCACCGCACCACTCCAGCCCAAAACGACCGTATTCACGATGTCCTTGCGACCATCGGACTCGATGCCAAAGCCAATCAAAAAGCGGGCCTCCTTGCCCATGGCCAAAAACAATGGCTCGAAATCGGCATGCTCCTTGCCCAAAACGCCGAGCTTCTCCTGGTGGATGAACCGGCTGCAGGCATGTCAGATGAGGAAACGGAAAAAACCGGGGAACTCCTCCTCCGCCTCGCTGGAAAGCATACGATCCTCGTCATCGAACACGATATGGTTTTCGTCCGCCAACTCGGCAGTAAAGTGACCGTCTTGCACCAAGGTCACGTTCTCTGCGAAGGCAGCCTGGACCATGTTCAAAATGACGAACGCGTCATTCAAGTCTATCTCGGAAGGAAAGGGAAAGCCGCCCATGCTGCAAATTAACGATCTCTGCGTCTCCCTCGGCGGCTCCAGCATCCTGCGCGGCGTCACCCTCGACGTCCAATCCCACCACGTCTTCTGTCTCATGGGCCGCAATGGTGTGGGAAAAACCACCACGCTGAAATCCATCGTCGGCATCCACCGCAATTCCTCAGGCAAAATCCTCTTCAAAGGCGAGGACATCTCGCGTCTTGCCAGCGAGGAACGCGCGCGGCGAGGCATCGGATATGTCCCCCAAGGTCGCGGTATTTTTCCACATCTCACGGTGGAGGAGAACCTCCACATCGGCGCTGTGGCGCAGGGAAAAAAACCGAAAGCCTCGCTCGAACGCGTGAATGCCCTTTTTCCCATCCTGAAAGACTTCCGCCATCGCAAGGGCGGCATGCTCTCGGGCGGACAACAACAGCAATTGGCCATCGGCCGCGCGCTTCTCACCGAGCCGGACCTCCTCATCTTGGACGAGCCAACCGAAGGCATTCAACCCAACATCATCGACCAGATCGGCGACGCCCTGAAACTCCTCCGCCGGGGCGGCCATCCCCACGAACACGATCTCCTCGCAGAAGCCTCCCAACTTCTCAAAAAGGAAATCGATTCCGCCAAAGGGGAAAAACTAGAAAAACTCCATCTCCTTCAGGATCAGATCAACACACTCCGGCGCTCTGGAGGATTACGCAGCCACCAAGACTACGAAAATCTCTCTCGCAGCTTTGATCAGATCCAAAGCGAACACCCCCATGAAGGCCAGCAACTGGGCAACGAAATCGCTTCAGCACTCCAAATCCTCCATGGGGAAAAATCCATGACCATCTTGCTCGTGGAGCAATATCTCGATTTCTGCCGTGAACTTGCCGATGATTTTGCCATACTCGACCGGGGAAACGTGGCAGCGTCCGGTCGGATCCATGACCTCACCGACGAAATTGTAAAAACCCATCTCACTGTATGAAAAGACATATTATGAAATCACCCCGACTTCTTCTTCTGGCTTTAACCCTCGTTCCCACATTGGCCCATGCCCACCCCGGCCATGTTTCGGAAATAAACGGACTCAGCTGGGGATTCCTTCATCCCTTTACCGGATTCGACCACCTCCTGACCATGCTGGCTGTCGGGCTTTGGGCTGTGCAACTCGGCCACCGCGCCTTCTGGGTGCTGCCCCTTTCCTTCCTCACTTCCATGCTTGTTGGAGCGTCTCTTGGCATGAATGGCATTCAACTCCCTTTTGTGGAACCTATTGTGCTTGCAAGCGCCATCGGCCTTGGGGCATTGCTCGCCATTGCGAAGCCTATTCCACTTCAACTCAGCGCGCTCATGGTCGCCGGAGTCGCTCTTTTCCATGGCCAAGCCCACGGCATGGAACTTCCCACTGGAACCATAGGCGTTCAGGCCGCCTTTGGTTTTCTCCTCTCCTCGCTCCTTCTTCAACTCGCAGGAATCAGCCTGGGATTGACCCTTCAACTCCTGGCCCGCCAGAGGGGACTCCGCCTGGCTGGCGCAACCATCCTTTCCCTCGCGGCTCTTCTCTCGCTCATTTAGATCATGCACCTCACGCCTCGCGAAACCGATAAGCTTCTCATCGTCGTGGCGGCAGACCTCGCCCGCCGCCGACAACAGCGCGGACTCAAATTAAACCACCCGGAATCCGTGGCCATCATCACCTACGAAATTCTCGAAGGCGCGCGCGATGGCCGCTCGGTGGCCGATCTCATGAGCCATGGAGCCACCATTCTCAGCCGGGGGGATGTCATGGAAGGCGTGCCGGAAATGATCCCTGAAGTGCAGGTCGAGGCCACCTTCCCCGACGGCACGAAACTCGTCACCGTTCACCACCCCATCCGATGATCCCCGGCGAAATCCTCACCGACCCAGACGCTTACATTCTCATCAACGAGAATCTCGACAAGAAATCCCTCGCAGTCACCCACCGTGGAGACCGCCCGGTGCAAGTCGGAAGCCACTTTCATTTTTACGAAGTGAATTCCTTGCTGGACTTCGACCGCGAAGCCGCCCGCGGATTCCGCCTCGATATCCCGGCCGGCACCGCAGTCCGCTTCGAACCAGGTGATACCCGGGAAGTTGCCCTCGTCGCCCTCGCAGGCTCCCGCGAAGTCCATGGACTCAATGGAAAGGTGAACGGAAAACTATGAAACTCAGCCGCCGCGTCTATGCCGAAATTTTTGGCCCGACCACAGGAGATTTGGTGCGTCTCGCCGACACCGAGCTTTTCATCGAAGTCGAGCGCGACCTCATTGCGGAAAACGGAGGCTACGGCAATGAAGTGAAATTTGGCGGAGGCAAAGTCATCCGCGACGGCATGGGGCAGTCACCCCTCGCCCTCGACCACGAGTGCCTGGACTTGGTCATCACCAACGCGCTCGTCCTCGATCCCGTTCAGGGAGTTGTCAAAGCCGATATCGGCATCAAGCACGGACGCATCGCGGGCATCGGCCACGCCGGAAATCCTCTCATTCAAAATGGCATCACCATGGTCATCGGCGCCGCGACGGAAGTCATCGCCGGTGAGGGCTGCATCGTCACCGCCGGCGGCATTGACTCCCATATCCACTTTATCTGCCCCCAACAAATCGAACACGCCCTCGCCTCCGGCATCACAACCATGCTCGGCGGAGGCACCGGTCCTGCCCACGGAACCTGCGCGACCACAGTGACACCAGGCATTTGGAATATGCACCGCATGCTGGAATCCGCCGAGGCCTTTCCCATGAATCTCGGCTTCCTCGGCAAAGGCAATTGCTCAAGCCCTGAGCCCCTGCGCGAACAGATCCGCGCGGGAGCCATCGGCTTAAAGCTCCATGAGGATTGGGGCACCACCCCGGCTGCCATCGACACCTGCCTCGGCGTGGCCGATGAACTCGATGTGCAGGTGGCCATCCACACCGACACGCTCAACGAAGCCGGCTTTGTTGAGGACACGCTGCGAGCTTTCAAAGGCCGCACCATCCACACTTACCACTCTGAGGGAGCCGGCGGTGGACACGCCCCGGATATCATTCGCGTCTGCGGCGAAGCCAATGTCTTGCCGTCTTCAACAAACCCCACGCGACCATACACGAAAAACACGATCGACGAGCACCTCGACATGCTCATGGTTTGTCATCACCTCGACTCAAAAATTCCCGAAGACGTTGCCTTCGCGGAATCCCGGATTCGTGGCGAGACAATCGCCGCCGAGGACCTCCTCCAAGACCTCGGCGCTTTTTCCATGATGTCCAGCGACAGCCAAGCCATGGGTCGCGTGGGAGAAACCATCACCCGCACTTGGCAGACCGCGCACAAAATGAAGGTGCAATTCGGCAAGCCGCCGTCACACGCCCAGTCCCCGCACCCCGCCGCTGACAATTTTCGCGCCCTCCGCTACATCGCCAAATACACGATCAACCCGGCCATCACCCACGGCGTGGCTCATGAAGTCGGCTCGATCGAATTGGGCAAATTGGCTGACCTCGTGATCTGGAAACCGGCATTCTTCGGAGTCAAACCCGAGATGATCCTCAAAGGCGGCCTGATCGCCCACGCCAACATGGGCGACCCCAACGCCTCAATCCCGACCCCGCAACCCACGCTCTACCGCCCCCAATTCGCTTCCTTCGGCAAAGCCATTTACTCCACTTCCCTCACATTCGTCAGCCAAGCCGCCCTCGATGCCGGATCGCTGGATCGCTTGGAACTCAAAAAACGCCTCGTCGCCGTCAAAAACACCCGCAAAATCACAAAGCGCGACCTCCTTTGGAACGATCTCATGCCGAAGATCGAAGTCGATCCCGAGACCTACACTGTTAAAGCCGATGGAGTGGCATTGCGCTGCGAGCCGATCGCCGTCCTCCCGATGGCGCAAAGGTATTTTCTTTTTTAGAAATGATTCTCGTCCATCACCATATCCACGTGACTCTGGAAACCGGCAAGCCCATTTTTGCCATCCCTGCCAGCCGCGAAACGCTCGCGAAACGCCGCTGGCGCGGCGTCGCGACCGACCACACCGACTTCGGCTTCGATCTCGAGCACCCCTTGGCCCACGGCGACATCATCCACCAGAGCCCATCGGCTTTCTACCGCGTGGAGCAACTCCCAGAGCCGGTTCTTGAAGTGGTTCTCGACACCGATCCCGCCGCCGCAGCCCTTCTGGCCTGGAAAATCGGCAACCTGCACTTCCCTGCCCAGATTTCCAGCCGCCACCTGCGCGTGGCGGATGACCCCGCAATCCGCCAGATGTTTGAACGCGAGGCGATCGCCTTCCTCGCGACCACGGCCGTCTTCCAACCCGTCGTTCACGCTGCGCCCCACTCCCACCACCATGCCTGACCTCGCCGCGGATGGACTCCTCTTTTTCCTCCAATCCTCGGACACCCTCTTTCCGACAGGAGCCTATGCCCACTCCCTTGGTATGGAGGAAATGATCCGCGATGGCGCGGTCACCAACGAGGCCACGCTCCTCGAATTCCTTCAGCAACACATTCTCCCGGCCACACAGCACCTCGACCTGCCACTCGTCGCCTGGGCCCACCGCGCCGCCGCCGCCGATGATCGCTCCGCCCTGCGCGACACCGATATCCTCGCCGGCGCCCTCCGCCCGGCCCGCGAACTCCGCGCCGCAAGCCTTCAAATCGGCCGTCGCCGCCTCGCCATGCTCGCCGCTGTAAGGCCCACCCCACTTCTGCTGGACTTCCAAGCCCAAACCCTCGACGATCCCCAACTCGGCCACGCCACCACCGTCTGGGGCGCCGCTTGCTCACCGCTGCCGATCGACTCCACACTCCAAGCGTTTTTTTATCAAGCCGTCTCCTGCTTCTGCGGAGCAGCCCCCAAACTCCTCCGGATCGGCCAAGAAGCAGCCCAACGTGTTCTCACCGCGGCCCTTCAGGACGCCCACCGCATCGTTCAAGCGGCTCTTCACATCCCCAAGGAAGATATCGGATTTTTCGACCCCATCCTCGACTTGGCCTCCATGCGCCACGAACTCGCCAGCGAACGACTTTTTATCTCATGAAAACCCTGCGTCTCGGAATAGGAGGTCCCGTCGGATCCGGTAAAACCATGCTCGTTCTCCGCCTCTGCCAATGGCTCCGAGGAGAATTCGATATGGCTGTCATCACCAACGACATCTACACACGCGAAGACGCGGAATTCCTCGTCCGTCAAGACGCCCTCCCCGCCGACCGCGTCATGGGCGTCGAAACCGGCGGCTGCCCGCACAC
>DGXZ01000049.1:496-2348 GCA_002396485.1 Spartobacteria bacterium UBA5019 | reverse complement strand
GCGGCTGCCCGCACACCGCCATCCGGGACGACACCAGCATGAACGACGCCGCCGTGGCCGAGCTCCACCGCCGCTTCCCCGCCCTCCAACTCATCCTCATCGAAAGCGGTGGCGATAACCTCTCCGCCACATTCTCGCCCGAATTGGTGGACGTTTTCATCTACGTCATCGATGTCGCCGAAGGAGACAAAATCCCCCGCAAAGGCGGCCCCGCCATCCGCCACAGCGATCTCCTCCTCATCAATAAAATCTCCCTCGCTCCCCATGTCGGCGCAGATCTCGACATCATGGCCCACGACTCCAAACTCATGCGCGGCGACCGCCCCTTCCTCTTCGCCGACCTCAAATCCGGCGTCGGACGCGACGAACTCCTCGCCTGGTTGCGCCAGGAATACCTTTTTATCTGATTTCGCGTGACAGGCCACCTGCACTTGGAACTCGCCGCCACCCCCGACGGCCGCACCCAGATCGCCAAACAATCGTTCCAAGCCCCCCTGCACATCAGCAAACCCCACTGGGATGGACACTCCCTCATCGTCCAAGCCGTCAACTGCACCGCAGGCACTTTCGGCGGCGACGAACTCCATGTCTCCATCCTTGCAAAAAGCCACACCAGCGCCGTCATCACCAGCCCAAGCGCCCAGCGCATCCACCCCCCACGCGACAAATCCTCTCCAGCCATCGTCACTCAACATTTCGAAATCCAACCCGGCGCCTGGCTCGACATAGCCCCCGAAATCGTTATCCCACACAAAGACTCCCGCATCATCCAACGCACCCACCTCCACACCCACCTCGACTCCGAGCTTCTCTACCTCGAAGCCATGGCCCCAGGCCGCGTCGGCTACGGAGAATCCTACCAGTTCGCCGCACTCGATTGGACCACTGACTGGACACACAACAACCGCCTCCTCTCACGCGAACGATTCCATCTCAACCCAGATTCCGAAAGCCTAAAAATCCTCCGCCGATTCTCTCCAACAACATACCAAGCAACAGCCTACCTCACCTCTCCCCACCTCACCCCAGCCTCCCCACTCCCCCGCCAACTCGCCCAACTCGAAACCAAAAACTGCCGCATCGCCGCTTCATTTATCGATCAAAACGCCGCCCTCATCCGCATCCTCGCAACAGACAGCATCTCCCTCCGTAAAACCACATTAGAACTCCGTAACGCCATCTACTCCAACCTCAAACGCCACTCGCCAGAATGGAGAAAACTCTAACCCCTCCCACCAACAAAATTTCGCTTGACCCCGCCCCTAGACTGCGACATAACTTCAAAAAACGCTCCATTCGCCCTGTTTCTCAAATCTTGCATCAACCAACACAACCAAACGAAAACCTAATTGTTCACTTTTTTCGCGACTTGACTGATAAGCAAAAAATTTGTGTGACCAAACAACGTTCGGCCAACTAACAGCGCCATGCCTGATTCGGACAAGAAGCCATCCAGACTTGTGATCCCTCTCGAAGATGTGGTGGCCACACTTGTCGCCATCGGGGTTCTTGGTGGCATTACTTATCTCATACTATTATGGCTCCGTTGACCAGAGATGAGTATCGTCGCAGAGTAGTTTCCGAGCAGCCGAAGCGCTTCGGATTCCGGACTTGGGCCTTTTTCATTCTCGCTAGTCCGGCACTTCTGGTCGTGTTCCTTGGCGACATACTAGCCACCCCCTTTGTCGCTCGGAGGCATCAGAGCACTGGACACTGGCTGCTCTACATGTTTGCTCGCTTTCTTGGTCCCGCTATTATCATCGGGCTGTGCTTGGGCTATCTCATTGGACGCTACGCATGACCACTTCCACATTACACGAACAAGCAAGGGCGAACAAAACGGATGCAGGCA
>DGXZ01000049.1:0-318 GCA_002396485.1 Spartobacteria bacterium UBA5019 | reverse complement strand
CGGATGCAGGCAACGGCTCGTATGGAACTGGGGGTCAGGGTTCATTTCCTTTCATTTTTTGATACTTCAGGGCCAGCAGCTCCGCGTATCGCCGCATCGACTCACTGGGATGCTGGTAATCCAGAGGATCACGATGCCGACGACAATCTCTCGTGGTGCCAGTGATTTGAGGTGTTGCATTTCGGTTGCTGTGAGCTAATACCAAGAGCTGATTTCTCTTGCAGGAACTTGGGGTCAGATGACATGAAAGCCTTTTGCAGGCTCGCTCTGCGGTCTTTTTGAGCTTCCGAAGTGCATATTATCGATGGGGTAGAATGG
>DGXZ01000052.1:27877-28044 GCA_002396485.1 Spartobacteria bacterium UBA5019 | reverse complement strand
AACCTCCTTGACTTGCACCTCGCGTCTTACTTTTCCGTAAGCTTAATGTCGTCAAACTGTGCGATGCCGGACCCTGGGGTCAATTGAAATACAAAACGAAGGAGTCCACTTTGTGTTTCAGAGATTTGGGCAAGCTCTTTGTCATCAAATTTTACGGTGAATTCTTT
>DGXZ01000052.1:22142-27684 GCA_002396485.1 Spartobacteria bacterium UBA5019 | reverse complement strand
AATTCTTTTTTGACATCAACCCAATTAGGCCCACCTGTGTAAGTTGCCGACTCTACCTTGCTTTCACGAATTTCTTTGATATCACGCTTCACATCACCTCGCTCGCCTCGTGAAACGACCTCGCCGGTTCCGAGATTCTTGAGGCCATTGTAAACCAGATTGGCGCGGCCGTTGTTGATTTGCGCTCCTTTGACCTTGAAGGAAAGGACATAGGTCTTACCAACTTTAAGAGGATTTCTGATTGCCTGTGAGAAAGTGAAAACACTTGGAGTCTTGATGACCTTGGGATCATCTTCCGGACGCGTGGCAAGAGCCGGTTTGGGCATGCCCTTGTAATCCAGCTTGACGTATCCAGCCTCCAGATAATATGCTCCTTCGGGCGGTTGCGGTGAGGATGAGCCAGCGGGTGCCGCTGGGTCGTTTTTAACCACCGTGATGTAGCCTCCGAAGTTGCCTCGACCATAGCCAAAATCAATGTCCCATCCAGAAGGGAGGAGCGTGGGTTTTTCGTCATCCTCGACTTTGATATCCACCGGAGCCTTGAACTTTGGCTGTGTGGCGGTGCCTTGATTGATCGCTATCGCAACCCGTCCACTGCGTTTTCCAAAAACGAGGTCAAATAATCCATCGCCGTTGTAGTCCGCTGAGCTGATCGTGGATCCACCGCCTGCAGTGAGAAGGTTGGTCGCCTTGATGGCATCCATCGGATCCATGGACGTCCCAGGTTGCGGCGGAGGAGAGTTTGGTGGAAGGGTGGGAGTCGCTCCATCTATCGTGATGAATGAGTTGAAAGGAATGGGTTCACCTGGCTTGAAGGGGCCACCTTTTCCTAAGTAAACAGCAACTTTGCCTCCGCGCTCAGCGACCAGAAGGTCGTTGTTTCCGTCCCCATTATAATCCACGACGCACGGTGAGAGTTGTTCGAGACCCATGCCATAAGCGAGTACCGAGCGGTCATCTGGTTCCAGCGAGGGACGCCCAACCCCCTTGCCGGGGAAAATGTGAATGCTATTGGCGGAGTAAGAACCCTCGCCGACCAGGAGGTCTATTTTGTTGTCCTTGTCCCAGTCCACCGCATAGGGAGCGAAAACATTTCCCCATCGTTCGAATCCTTTTTGCAGCACTGCTGATTCATAGGTAGTCGGAGTGCGAAAATCTGGACTATTTGCGCCACCGCTATTTGGGATCAGGAGAACGTCTCCACCATAATTTCCCACGAGCAAGTCGAGTTTTCCACTGCTTGAGATGTCGGCAAGGTTGATCCTCTGGACGCGGCGGAGCTGGTAAATCTGATCCGGCGTGTAAACGGTAGGTGTTGACGCTCCGGGTTTGGCTGCCGCAGGACGGGGGGTCGGTTTGGGTGTCGGTTTGCCTTTTAGCTGGTTCTCGATTTCAATATCCGTGAGCCGGAGCGGAGTCGGATTAAGCAGGAGGGAGGAAAACTCGGCCGGACCGAATTTTGGCACCTGCTTCGTGCCGGTGTTAAAATGCACCCGAAGAAATCCCTGACCGTCCATGATGGCGATATCGTTCAGTCCATCCTTGTTGAGGTCGCCGGCGCTCACCGAGACGGGCATGGTTTGTTGTCCGATTTTTCCATCAACGCCAAGAACATTGGCTTCTTCGGTGGGGGCATTGATGATACCGGAGCCGCTGATGCCGGCCCAGACATTGCCCGAACGCATCGTGCGCTCGAAGCCTGGGTTTTGGATGAGGTTGGTTTGTGCGAAGACGAACGCAGGGGTTGATACAAACGCAATGAGGGAAGCCAAAGAGATCAGAGGGCGCATTGAAAACTTATCTATCACTCGAATGGGAAAAGTAAAGTCAGCCTGATGGGATTGAAGAGATTTTTTGCGTGCCGCAGTGATCGTGTCTGCTCAGCGAATGCCGAGGAGTGCGATGGCATTCAAGGCACCTGCGAAAAGGACTGCGCCCAGGAAAATGCAGATCGGCAGCGTCAGCACCCAAGCAAGAAGGATGTTTCGCACGGTGGCCATTTGGAGGCCGGAGTTGTTGGCAGCCATCGTACCAGCAATGCCGGAGGAAAGGACATGGGTTGTGCTGATGGGTAAACCAAAGTGGTCGGCAACCATGATGGTGCTCATGGCCACGGCTTCGGCGGATGCACCTTGTGCATAGGTGAGGTGGTCCTTGCCGATCTTTTCGCCCACGGTTTTCACGATGCGTTTGTAGCCGATCATCGTGCCGAGCCCGAGCGCGAGGGCGACTGCATATTTCACCCAGTCTGGAATGTAATTTGTGAGCTGGTCGGCATGACGCGCCATGTCTTGCTGGCTTTTCTTGATCTTGGGATCCATGTCCAACTTGCCGGCTTTGTCCAGTTTGCCTATGGATTTGGAAATGAGGTAGAGATCGGTGCGGACATCTCCGCGTTGGCTGGGCGGCAGGGCCTGGAAGGTTTCGGTGGTTTTCAGACGATTTGAGATGTCGTCGCATGCGCCGGCGAGGGCGGCGAGGACATCGGGACTCGGTGTACCTTTCGGTTTGATAAAATCGGCGAGGATTTGATTCGCTGATTCGCCGGAGATTTTTTTTCCTGCATCGCGTTCGAAGACTGTGGAAATCGAAGCGGCCTCTGCGGCGATTCCAGCGACAGTGGCATTGTCTGCCGACATTTTCAGCGCATAGGTTCCCGGTAGGATGCCTACGAGGATCAGGACAATGAGTCCCATTCCTTTTTGTCCATCGTTGGAACCATGGGCAAAGCTCACTCCGGTACAGGTGAGCATGAGGATGGCTCGAATCCAAAGTGGAGGAGCTTTTTTACCCGATGGAGCTTTGTAGAGGTCGGGGTTTCGAACGAGAATCTTGAGTGTGATCAGAAGCAAGGCGGCTGCGGCAAAACCAATGAGGGGTGAAATGATAAGCCCGAGGCCGACATCCATTGCTTTGGCCCAGTTGACGCCTTCGGTGACAGAATGCCCGGGGCCGATGAGTGCGTTTGCGAGGCCGACTCCGATGATCGATCCGATGAGAGTGTGGGAGCTCGAGGCGGGGAGGCCGAGCCACCATGTTCCGAGATTCCAGACGATGGCCGAGACAAGCAGCGAAAACACCATCGCGAATCCGGCTGCGGAGCTGACGTTGAGGACCAACTCCACAGGCAGGAGGGCGACGATTCCAAAGGCGACAGCGCCGGAGGATGTCAGCACACCGATCAGATTCCAGATGCCGGACCAGATCACAGCCGGGGTGGGCTTGAGTGTGTGGGTGTAGATGACTGTCGCGACGGCGTTGGCCGTATCGTGGAAGCCGTTCACGAACTCAAAGCCTAGCGCCATGCCGATGGCCAGCGCGAGGAAGCAATAGGTTATGAACGTCGGATCGGTGTAGGCGGTTGCTAGAATATCCATAGCGGGTTGAGCTTTTACGCTGGTAGTGGGGGCGATGGCCAATCTCTCAGCGTGACAATTTTGTCATAAAACGCGGGCTGGACGCGTTGGCTTGTTTACATTCTTTCCGGGCAACCGATGCCAAGAAGGCTGAGGCCGTGAGCCAGTGTCCGCGCGGTGATATCGCTGAGGAGAAGCCTGCTGGCACGGTTTGCGGCGTCCGCTTTAATAACCGGGCAGGCTTCGTAGAACGAGTGGTAGGTATTTGCCAATTCGTAGAGGTAATTGGCGAGAATGTTGGGGCGGAACTCCTCCAACACGAGAGGAACTGTCTCGGCGTATTGAAGCAGTTTGAGCCCCAAGGCGCGCTCAGCAGGTTCGTTCAGGAAGATAGGCGCTGCGGGATTGGCGGGTTCCTCTGCTCGGCGGAAGATCGAGCGGATGCGAACATAGGCATTCTGCAGGTAGGGCGCGGTGTTTCCCTCGAAGGCGAGTAGCTTGTCCCAAGAGAAGACGTAGTCGGTGAGGCGATTTTGGGAGAGTTCGGCATATTTCACTGCGCCGAGGCCGATGAGGCGGGCAATGGACTCCGCTTCATCCGGTGGCAACTGGTCCGCACGTGCTGAGATGATGCGGCGGGCGCGCTCGATGGCCTCATGCAGAACTTCGGCCAGACCGACATTTTCGCCGGAGCGGGTCTTCATGATCTTGCGGTCCTCACCGAGGATGCTTCCGAAGGCGATATGCTTTAGCTCGCACTCGATGCCCATCATTTTTGCGGCGGCGAAGATTTGCTGGAAATGCAGGGCCTGTGGAACGCCTACGACATACCAGATGGCATCGGGATTCCAGTGTTTGATGCGATACTCGATGGTCGCGAGGTCTGTTGTCGCGTAGAGGAACCCGCCATCGCTTTTGCGGATAATGGCAGGCTTGCCCTCGAGCGAGGGAGTGTCGGGGAAGAAAATGCAGAGGGCACCTTCGCTGGCGCTCGCGATCCCGCTCATTTCGAGCTCGGCGCAAAGCGGTGCGAGAGCAGCGTCATAGGCGCTTTCACCCAAGCGCTCGTCGAAGCGAATATCGAGCAGGTCGTAGAGTTTTTCGAATTCACGCCAGGAAAGTTCGACCGTCTGCTTCCAGATCGCGAGGTTTTCGGCGTCGCCGGCCTGAAGTTTTACGAGTTCCTCGCGGGCGGTGCGCTTGATGGACTCGTCCGTTTCTTCAAGTCGGGTGACCTCGCGGTAGAGGCGTACCAACTCGGCAATCGCGTCTTTTTTGAGATCCGCAAGGTTGAGGAAATGCTTCCATCCGTAAATGACCTTGCCAAATTGCGTGCCCCAGTCGCCAATGTGGTTGTCGGCTGTGACATCATGTCCGAGGAATCTCGCGACGCGCACCAGGCAATCTCCCAGAATGGTGCTCCGAATGTGGCCGACATGCATCGGTTTCGCGACATTGGGCGAGCTGAAATCCACGAGGATTTTCTTGGGATTCTCTGCCGCATGGACTCCGAGGCGTGGATCTGAAGCCAAGCCCGACAAGGCGCCGGAGAGGAACGAATTCTCCAGTCGGAAATTGATAAAACCAGCGCCGGCAATCTCTGGCGTGGTCGTGAGTCCGGTCACATCAAGTTTCGATAAAATCCCGGTCGCAAGTTGGCGCGGATTCGCTTTTTTTTCCTTCGCGAGAACCATGGCGGCATTCGCCTGGTAGTCGCCGAAGCGGGCATCGGCGGCTTGTGAGACATCAGCGCGGGCGGAGTCAAGGTCGCAGGCGATCAGCGCATCGCGCAGACGCGAGGCGAGGAGTTCACGCAGGGTTGGCATCAGGCCCGGGTCGAGCGGTTTTCAAAAACCTGCAGTATCGCGGCTGGCGATGGAGCCTTGGACAACTCCTCGCGGACCGTTTTATCGTTCAAAAATTTTGCTATTGCCGCGAGTGTGCGCAGGTGGGTCTGGAATTGATCCTTTGGCACAACGAAAAGCACAATGAAATTCACAGGTTCCCCATCAAGGGAGTCAAAGGGAATTCCGGACGATGAGCGTCCGAAAGCGGCCACAACTTCATGTACTTTTGAAGAGGAGGCATGGGGAATCGCAATGCCGAAGCCGATGCCGGTGCTCATGGTTTCTTCGCGCTGCCGGATGCTTTCAAGCACATCCTCGCGATCTTCTTTATCGATTTTT
>DGXZ01000052.1:21623-21943 GCA_002396485.1 Spartobacteria bacterium UBA5019 | reverse complement strand
GATTTTTCCAGCCTCCACAAGGCGGTCGATCAGTTCCCTAATGGCTTCCCAACGTTCTTTGGATGCCATTTCCGGGATGATCTGTGACTCGGATAACAAGTTTGCCAATGTCATTTTTTAAAAAAGGAAACGTGAATTTCTATCGTTTGAATACCGCCTTCGCGGGCCAGTTGGTTCGCCTTGCCTAAGATGTTAGCGGTCCACTTCGCCGAAAACCGGATCGAGGGAGCCGAGAATCGTAACGACGTCGGAGACCATCGAGCCGGGCAGCATCTTGGAAAGGATGCTGATGTTGCAGAACGAGGGAGAGCGGATTTTCA
>DGXZ01000052.1:21280-21435 GCA_002396485.1 Spartobacteria bacterium UBA5019 | reverse complement strand
GAGCGGATTTTCATGCGGTAGGGGACGCCGCCACCTTTGCTATGGATGTAAAAACCAAGTTCACCCTTCGGGTTTTCCGCCCCGAAATAGACCTCTCCAGCTGGAGCGTCTATGCCTTCGGTGGCGACGATGAAGTGGTGGATCAACTCCTCCAT
>DGXZ01000052.1:20625-21113 GCA_002396485.1 Spartobacteria bacterium UBA5019 | reverse complement strand
TGAAGTGGTGGATCAACTCCTCCATCTTCGTAAGGACAGCGACTTTGTCGGGCAGGGTGCTCTTTGGGTCGTGCCAATTGATCGGACCGGGGGGGAGTTTGCTGAGAACCTGACGCAGAATGCTCACGCTCTGGTGAACTTCTTCCAGGCGGACGAGATATCGATCGTAGCTGTCACCGACTGATCCGATTGGCACTTCGAAGTCGTAGTTCTGATAGTCGAGGTAGGGATGTTTTTTGCGCAGATCATGATCGACTCCACAGGCTCGGAGGTTCGGGCCTG
This sequence comes from Spartobacteria bacterium UBA5019, assembly GCA_002396485.1. Lineage (GTDB taxonomy): Bacteria > Verrucomicrobiota > Verrucomicrobiia > Chthoniobacterales > Terrimicrobiaceae > UBA967. The sequence continues at coordinate 20,831 of DGXZ01000052.1, read as the reverse complement.
AAAGCCCGAAGGCGATGGCGTCCTCCTTGCTGATGGTTCCAACATCTTTGCAACGATCTACGAAAATGCGATTTCGGGTTATGAGTTTGCAGGTTTCCTCGAAGGCGGGCGGGAAGGAGTCGAGAAAATCCTTCAGCATCGCAATAAATGCGGGCGGGAGGTCCCGAGTCTGGCCACCCACGCGGGTGTAGCTCGTGGTGAAGCGC
>DGXZ01000052.1:14740-20455 GCA_002396485.1 Spartobacteria bacterium UBA5019 | reverse complement strand
TGTAGCTCGTGGTGAAGCGCGCCCCAGAGAGCTGTTCGACAAGGTTGTAGATTTTTTCGCGCTCGGTGAAGGTGTAGAGGAAGACGGAGGTAGCGCCAAGATCCATGCCCAGGCAGCCTATGCCAAGAAGGTGGGAGGAAATGCGGGCCAGCTCGCAGCAGATCACTCGAATGGCCTTGCCGCGCGGCGGCAGTTCCCAGCCCATAAGCTTCTCTACTGCCAAGGCATAAGCTACATTGTTTGCGATAGGGGACAAGTAGTCCAGTCGATCCGTGTAGGGGATGAACTGGTTGTATTGCATGTTTTCCGCGATTTTTTCATCACCTCGGTGCAGGTAGCCAATGTCCGGGGTCGCCTTGGTCACGACTTCACCATCCAATTCGAGAATCATGCGAAGCACACCGTGGGTCGAGGGGTGGGAGGGACCCATGTTGAGTACGAGTTTCTCGCCCAGCATTTCGTCGGTTTCTTGCATAGCCTTCAAGCTGCGGGCCAATGCGTCGGGATGCTCGAGTGTGGTTGTCGCCATCTGGTCTTCTATTGTTTTAAATTTATAAAAAAATTCGGCTTGGGCAGTGCCGATGGTTTTTCTTGCCGCGAAGACTCTTTGCGCATCGGAAAAAATGCAAGCCGCATATTTTTTTCGTTTGCAGTGGCGGTCAAATAAACCCTCGACGGAACAGGTCTCCGGTGCTAACGACACTCTTGCTCCATGCCATTGGAGCTCGTGAACCAGTCTTTCCGCCTTTAAAAAAAAGATCGGCAACTGCAAAATCCAATCAACACAATCCAAAAAAATCACATGCCTACAGAAACCAAGCCCAAGCGCAAAGCCAACCCCGCACTCCTCAAACCCGTTCAACCTGACGCTATCCTCGCTGCCGTCGTGGGATCGACTCCCGCCTCCCGGGGTGAACTCACCAAAAAACTTTGGGACTACATCAAAAAGCACAAGCTTCAGGATGAAAAAAACAAGCGTAACATCAATGCTGACGCCGCGCTGAAAGCTGTTTTCGGTGGCAAGTCCCAAGTCACGATGTTCGAAATGACCAAGCTGGTTTCAGCCCACATCAAGTAATTCGACGTCCATTTTGAAACAAAGACCGCCGGTCAAAAAGTCGGCGGTCTTTCTGTTTTTTGGCGATCTCGACTCAGACGATTTGGCGACGATCGCAGGCCGTCCATGCAATAATGAGTCCGGCCATGATGTGTGCCACAAGTACAAATATGCAAAGAGCGCCTGGAGACAGGGGACTTTGAACCACCATCTGCACGATGTCATAGTAGCGCTCGGACTTCAGGGTTTTCAATATGCCCGACCAGCTCCAGTAGGCGGAAATGAAGGGGCGGGTTATCGCACCGAACCATTCCGGCAGGGCAAGAACGGCGCCGGAGAGGGGGAGTTGGAAACCGACAAGGTAAATCGAAACGAGCGAGGCCTGCTCGGGCGATGACATGAGGCTTGAGATTCCAAGGCAAATGGAAGTCATAGCGGCATTCACCAGCACGAATAGCAGGAGTTGTCCCCCCAGTTCTCCGGGGAACCCGCAGACATGATGCACGAAGAGCCCCATCCATAGCGACTGTGCGAGCACAAAAACTGATAAGAAGGCCGCCTTGGATCCGATGTAGGCGAGGGGATTCAATCCAGAGAGTTTCTCTTTTTCAAAAATCCCACGCTCTGCAGCGATCTCGCGGCCGGAATTATTCGCCCCCATGAGCGTCAGGAGGATGACTTGAAACATCACGATGCCGGAAACCAGGCTCCCGACTTTGCTCGACTGGATTAAAAAATCCCTTGCCTCGTTGAGTTGTTGGACCAGATTCAAGTCCAAACTCATACTCAAGTTTTTCACAGCAGGCAGCCCGTTCCAGGCGAAGATAGCCACAAGTAGCGGAAAGCCGAGGATTAATCCCAGTTGAAGAAAAATTTGCGGGCGGCAGCGCAGGAAAATCATCCAACGGCGGAGGAGGAGCGTCAGAAGTTGGCTTCCAATTCCCGGGAGTCCCACAGCTTCAGGATACTCGGCCGCATCTGGTCGCGGGATTTGTTTTTCTGAAGTCTCAGCTGCCTCGTTCAGCGCATCCCGGTGCTTCACCCAAGAGGCACCCCACTCCTCGGGCTCCCTCAATTCCAGTTGCGCATAGAGCTCATTGGGAGAATCGACATGGAAGTAGTGAGCGAGGAATTCCGGTTTGCCCTGGTAGGCGATGTAGCCCTCGTAAAAAACCGTCACCGAATCATAAAGCTCCAGATGCGTGAGGCTGTGCGTGACAGAGAGCACCAAACGCTGGCTCTGGCGCGAGAGGGCTTGAAGAAGATTCACGATATCGTCCTCGGACTGCGGATCGAGTCCGCTGGTGACCTCATCGCAAAGGAGAATCTCCGGTCGGCTTGTCAACTCGATCGCCAGCGCGAGCCGACGCCGTTGCCCCCCGGAGAGAACGCCTACTCGATGACCTTCAAATTGCTGCATTCCGACCTCGGCAAGAATACGATTGATATCCTCGTTGGAAGATTCGGTGCTCCGAAGCCTCATTGAGAATTTCACGCACTCGCGCACCGTGAGTTCCTCATGTGCGATGCTGAATTGAGGCACATATCCAATCTCGGAAGGTGAAAAATCCTCATCCTCGAGATTGCGTCCCTTCCAGGAAATTTGCCCTTCCTCATCGCCGGGCGCTATCCCGGCGATGAGTTTTAAGAATGTCGTTTTCCCGCAACCCGACGGGCCAATGATTGCGCCAAAATGCGGCATGGGATACTTCGCGGACACTCGATTCAGAAGGGTTGTGGAGCCCTGAAGCGTGCTTATTGAAAGGGAGGCGTCGATGATTTCCAGCATGGTGTGGCTTTTTTAAAGAGGGTTCTCGATAAGGAACCATTCCGCCGTAGTGAATGCAATGCGCTACTCCGAGTCGATCGCGGGCGATTGCATATTCTCGACCGCCACTCTTTTGGCATCATCCATTTTTTTGGCTCTTTGGCGCTTCCATTCGCTCCAATTGTGGAGCGTTCTAACAAAAACTCGCAACAGACCGCCTCGCAGCGAGCGGGGAAAAACAATCCAGTCCCAGAAGCTCGATGCGTGCGTTGACATTTGGCGTTTGAACTCCTGTTCGTTTTGCAAAAAGTCATAGATCCGTCGCTTCTCGCTGATGCATTTTTCCAGCACATGAAGCATGAGAAGCCGCCCCGGGGAAAACGATGCCAGAGCGGGATCGAATGCCGTGCCATGCATGCAGTAGTTATCCTTTCCAAGAATTCCGATTTCGTAGGCGGCAAGTTCATCATCCAGCGTGAGGATGCTCAAACGCAACCGCCCGCGTGCGGCCAGGTTTTCCATAAGCAGGTGGTAGAACGCCCGGTGCGTCGCACGTTTGAAAGTTCCCACGCCCTCTTCGCCTTTCCAGCTTACTTTTTCGAGTTCCATGGCTTTGGTGATCCAAGGAGAGATGGCCTCAGGTGTTTCCAAGCTTTGGAAGCGCACCTCGCCTTTTTCCGCAAGGCGCCGGGATTTCCGGCGAAGACTCTGGCGGGTTTTCGGGCCGAAGACCATTTGCATGAAATCTTCGAAATTTTTGAATCTTTCCAACTCGATAAGAAAGCGTTCCGTGCGCTTGCGGAGAAAGTGCCGCGCTGTGCCGGATTTGATCGCTGGCTGAAGGACATGGTCGGCAAATTGGAGAGACAATAGCGGCATCCAGGCAAATGCATACTCCTGGCAAAGCCTGCACAAAGCCTCAACCATCGGCGCCATGGCATCCTCCCTCGCCACGGGATCGAAAAGATCCGCCGCTTGTGCCCCAACAGGCAAAAGCGATGTTCCTATCACAGGAATACGGTGCTCAAAAAATGGCCACACACCAACCAATCGCCCCTCATCCCGGCACGTGATGAAACACACCTCATATTTGCGCCCGAGACTCAAGAGCCATGAATAAACCCACTCTGGCGAGAAGAATACATTTGCGTTCGGCAAGGACTCGAACAATTCGATATACTCTTTCTCCAGTGCAAAAGCGGCCCTGCGGCCTCGCAGAGTTTCTGTGATGAGGGGATGCATTCTTTCTTAGTATTCAGGTTTGGAATTCTTTGCACTATTAACCTGAAATCCCGAATATAGGCGTTTCATCGCCCATATGAAATATCTCGGTCGCCTCGCTCCCACACCCACAGGTCATTTGCATCTTGGGCATGCACTGACATTTTTCATGGCCCAACGTCGCGCCTCCGATGCGGATGGACGGATTCTTCTCCGAATGGAGGACCTCGATCCGCAACGGTGCTCGGAGGAGTTCGCCCGCGCAGCGATAGACGACTTGCTCTGGATGGGATTGGAGTGGAGCGGGGAACCCATCTTCCAAAGCCAGCGCCGCCACTTTTATCTGGAGGCTTGGCGCAGGCTGAAGGAGGGCGGATTTATCTACCCCTGTCACCGATCGCGCCGCGAAATATCATCCCTCGCTCCGCATGAGGAGGAACCTGTCTTCCCGGTGGAATGGCGTGCTGATCCTCGAGAAGCCAAATTCTACAACGAACCCGCTGGAGTGAATTGGCGCTTCAAGGTTCCTGACGGGGAATCCATTTCCTTCATGGATCAAAACATCGGTCCCTTGAAAAAAAACACCCTGCGCGATTTCGGGGATTTTCTTGTTTGGAATCGTCACGACATCCCAGCTTACGAACTGGCCGTGGTGGTCGATGACATGGACATGGGTATCACCGAGGTCGTGCGCGGTGCGGATTTGCTCACATCCACCGCAAGGCAAATCCTCATCTACCGCGCACTCGGCGCCTCGCCGCCCGCATGGTTCCACTGCCCGCTCGTCTGCGATTCCGAAGGGCGTCGCCTTGCCAAACGAACAGGCGGATTGAGCCTGCGTGATCTACGCGCCGAGGGGTTCACACCCGAACAAGTCCTCGATCTGGCGAAGGAATCCCTCCCTTGATCAGCGCTTTCTTTTCGCCCCGAAACGCATGCCCTTGTGCGTCCTCACACCCTTGGCGCCCTTGAGTGAAGAGAGGACGCTGTCTTCATTGAAGAGGGCGGTGTAGACGTAGGTGAAATTCTCAATCTTGAGACGAGGTACTTTTTGTCCAATGAAACGCTCGATATCGAGTACATGGGGCAGTTCCTCGGCTGTCACGATGGTGAATGCCTCGCCGACTGTTTGTGCGCGGCCTGTGCGACCGATGCGGTGCACATAGTCCTCGGGGTGCTGCGGAACATCGTAGTTGATGACATGGCTCACACCGGCGATATCGATGCCGCGAGCGGCGATGTCCGTGGCGACCATGACTTCATAGCGTCCGCCTTTGAAGCCCTCGAGAGCATCGACGCGCTCGGTCTGAGTGCGGTTTGAGTGGAGCGTGGCAACAGAGTGGTTGTTTTTTTTGAGCTGGCGGGAGATGCGGTCGGCTCCGTCTTTGGTGCGGCTGAAAATCAGAACGCTGTCGTAGTTGGTGCGCTCGAGCAGTGTGAGGAGCAAGTCGAATTTCTGATCCGCTGCGACAGGGTAGAGAGCGTGGGAAACCGTCTCGGCAGGCGAGCGCCGTGCGCCGATTTCGATGCGTTCGGGGTCCTTCAGGCACCAGGCCGAGAGTCGTTGGATTTCCTCGGGGATTGTTGCGGAGAAAAGCAGGGTCTGCCTTTCCTTGGGACACTGTTCCACAATGCGCCGGACATCAGGCAGGAAGCCCATGTCGAGCAT
>DGXZ01000052.1:797-14564 GCA_002396485.1 Spartobacteria bacterium UBA5019 | reverse complement strand
GAAGCCCATGTCGAGCATGCGATCCACCTCGTCAAGGACGAGAAATTGGAGCGAGCTTAAATCCACCAATCCTTGCTGCATGTGGTCGAGCAAGCGGCCGGGCGTTGCCACCACGACATCGCAATGCCGCTTCAGGTCGTCCCGTTGTTTTCCATAGCCCACGCCACCATGGATGAGTGTGACCTCGGTGTGCATGAACCGCATGTAGTCGCGGAAAGCCGTTTCCACCTGCATCGCCAACTCGCGGGTGGGCTCGAGAACCAGACAGCGAATCCGTGGCTCGGGATGATCGAGTTTTGCAAGCACTGGCAATGCAAATGCGGCAGTCTTGCCTGTGCCGGTTTGGGCCGAGGCCACAAGGTCGCGACCGGAGAGAATGACTGGAATGGCACGAAGCTGAATGGGTGTGGCATCCGAGTAACCCATGCGCTGAGCTCCGTGTAGAACAGGCTCCGGGAGCCCGAGATTTTGAAATGACATTTCGATAACCTGCCCTTTCGTGCGAGTTGCCGCAATGAAAAGCACAAAGTCACGCCGGCGTTGTCGTTTTGTGAAAAGCCAGTAGGATCCTCGACCGACCGATGAAACAGGAAATTCTCAGCACATCCGACGCCGTTGCGGCCCGAGCCGCTCAGATCATTGCCTCCGACGCCCGCGCTGCCGTTTCGGCCCGTGGGCGTTTTGTGATGGCTGTCAGCGGGGGGCGCACCCCCTGGCAAATGCTGCGCGCCCTTGCCAATGAGGAAATGCCCTGGGCAAATGTGCATGTTGTGCAAGTGGACGAACGCATCGCTCCGGCGGGGGACAAGGACCGCAACCTCACCCATCTGCGCGAGAGTCTTCTCTCCCATGCCCCGATTCCTGAAAATCAAATTCATGCCATGCCGGTGGAGGTTGAGGATTTGGATCAGGCCTGCCTCGACTACACGGCATTGCTGAATGGGATTTGTGGAAATCCAGCCGTCATCGACCTCGCCCACCTCGGATTGGGGCCCGATGGTCATACTGCATCCCTTATTCCCGGCGACCCCGTCTGTGAAGTGCAAGACGCAGAAGTTGCCCTGACCGGACTCTATCAAAACCGTCGTCGCATGACGCTCACTTACCCTATCCTCAACCGCAGTCGCCATGTCCTCTGGGTTGTAACAGGCGCTGAGAAGGCTCCTATGGTTCCACGCCTTCTCGCGGGCGACGCGGGAATCCCTGCCGGTCCGATCGCTCAAGCCAATGCCACGCTTCTGGCGGATGCCCCAGCGGCTGCGGAGATCACAGCCTAAGGCAACAATTCCAGCAACGACTCTGGTACGAGGCGGATTTCCGGCGTTCCTTGGACCAGAACGGGCAGGCGTCCATCAGCCAATGGCGTTCCAATCGCAAGACTGGCTGCCAAATGCTCGCCTGCGCTACTTTCCGGCGTATTCTCGGATAGCACGGACAGAAACGATAGGCGTTTCGCAGGACTATCCAGTCCGCAGTTTTTCATCTCCAAGGGAGTGGCGGGCAGGCGGGCTGTGACCTTCGTCTGGGCTAGTGTTTTTGCAATGTCTGGGATTTTTTGAGCGTTGTCCGACCAACCTTCACGTGTGCGTGTGATGTCCCTTTTTAATCCGTTGCTTTCAATTCGGATGACATCGACCAAGTCCAGATTGATGCGGAGCAGCGATGTGTCGCGGAGGGTTTCGATGTCGGGAGAAAAGAGTTTGGTCGCATTGGAGGAAACCGTGCCGCTGATTTTTCTGGGATCCAAGTGCACGGTTGCGGAACCAGCTGCCTCACGAGGTGCAATCCGTATCGAATAGGGAGCTTCCCTGGCGCTGGTGAAAAACTGAGCCTCCGCAGAGGAGTCGAGGCGGGAATCACTCGTCGAATCGTGTTGGTTTTCGGACTGGAAGGATTCGAGTCTCAAGGCTTGGATTTTCGACAGCAGATCCTCCACGGCGGAGTCATCGGCAGGCGCGTTCAGAGGACGGAGGATTTTCCAACCCGTGGCTTCGCGCTGAAGCTCGAGGTTGGAGTTGCCCTTTTGGAAAAGAATGCGTTCGACCTGCGCGGGATCAATCGGCAGGAGACGCTGGTCGCGGTATTTTTCAATCGGCAGCGTGATGAGGCGGACGATGTCTTTTGGGATCAAAAAAACGGTTTTGGAATTTTGAAAGGAGACATACTGGCGAGTGCCGTCCGGGCTTGTCTTTCCGATGAGCAGTGAGGGCGGTTTGTCACCTTTGAAGTCAATTTGCAGGCTGCTTTTGAGCACGCCATATCCCGAGAGGTTTTTATCATCCCGGATTTCCGTGGCATCGATGCGGTCGAGGACCAGTGTTTCCAGCGCTGTTTGCATGAGGGCATTCACGGCTTCGGGGGAGGCTGAGTCCTCAAGGCCCTTCGTGAGATGCCAGCCATCGTCCGAGCGCTGGATGCGGAAGGATTGGTCGCCGTTTTTGATGCTGATCCCGGAGATTTCATCTGGGTCGAATTGAAATAACGCTGTCCCTGGTTGGATGACGCGCTCGGTGGAAAAACGCCAGCGGTGCGTCGTTCCCACAAAGACCGCAAGGCCTATGGCTGTGAGCACCAGAAGGATTGTGGTGACACGGTTCATGCGCGGCGTCTCAACCAGACGAGGAGCCCAAGGGCGGCAGCCAGTGCGGGGATACCCACAACAACGAGCAGGGCGAGGCGCGACATCTGAAGGTCGGTGAGCTGGAGCGAAAAGCGGGTCGCGTTTTTTGGAGTGATGCCGCTGACGCTGCCACGGTCGATGAGTGAATTCACGCAGCCCACGAGAAGGTCGAGGCCAGGACGGCTGAGGCCAGCGTTGAGAGCAAATTGGGATGATCCCATGACGATGATCCGAGAGCTTTGAACGCCAACCCGGTCGTTTTCGACGGCATCGCGGTCGGCAGAGGCGCCGATGATGAGTGGTTGGCCATGGTCAATGCCGTCCTGATAGGCCACGCCACCGGGCTGATTCGGCAGATAGGAGGTCTCCCCCCAGAACTCCTCGGCGGCCTCCACAAGTGGCCGGATGCGGATTTTTTCCCGTTGGGCGAGGGCTTGGTCGAAAGCGAGGGACTGCGTGGCTCCGGGGAAAAGGATGTTCATTCCTTCCAGACGGCGGGTTACCTCGGCATTCGGCAAAACATGGGCCGTCACATCGCGCAGGATGCCAGTGGCCAGTGGGAGTTGGATCAATCGCAGGACACGGTCGTCGCGAGGGATGATGCCCATGTTCGCAAGCAACGAATGCAGACGAGGGGTGGAGCTGTTTGGATCAAGGAGGACGAGAATTTTACCGCCTTTCCGCAGCCACGAGCCAATGACAGCCGCTTCGCGCTCATCCAGGTCCGATTTCGGTGCAGCAAGGATTAGGGCGGAGGCATCGGGTGGTATCGTATCGGTGGATGACAGTGAGATGGTTTTGACAACTGCATTCTGCTGGTTGATGGCCTCGAGCAGATTCGAAAGATCCTGTTCTGGGGAAGGCTCGCCGTGTCCCGTCAGAAAATACACGGTTTCTGAATCAGGCTTGACGATGGCCAGAAGCGCGCTGGTGAGCACTTGCTCGCCACGGAAGGCGAGGAGAACGGGTTGACCTCCTTGGGCGAGGGGAGCGAGGTCGAAGTCGCCCATCTCAGCGATGTTAATAAGGCGGTGTCGACCTTCGTAGTCGAGGATGATGAGGTTGTCCAAGCTCGTGAGCTTGTATTTCGACTGCAAATCCTGAATGCGCGAAAGATTCCGTGTCGGATCGACATACTCCACCCTCAGGCCCTCGCGCTTGTTGAAAAGAACCTCATTCATGAGACTTCGCAGGTCCCCGAAAATCTGGCTCACCGGGGAGAGAAATGTGGGTGAGGCAACAATGATGATCTCGAGCGGTTTCTTGAACTCTTTCAGCACCGAACGGGTCTGGCCGGCGAGTGAAAACTTTTGCGAACGCGAGAAATCCCGGCGATCGTAGTGCAGGAAGCCGAGGTAGTTCGCCAAGGCATAAATCACCAGCACAGCGAGGATTTGCAGGCCGATGCTGACTTTGATTCCAGTGCGAGGTGGCTTCATGATTTCCAGCGACGGTATTGAAAAATGTGGAATGTCGCGAAGAGGACAAGAAGGGTTGAGCTGATGTAAAAAACCACCGGTCGGGTATCGAAAAGCCCCTGCGAAAAATCCATCATGTGTTCAACGGGCGAAAGATAATAGGTCAACTCCCGCAGGAAGGTGCCAGTGGAGGGTAAAAGAAACGAAAGAAGTCCTAGAAAAAAGAACCCCAGAATCGCCGCGAAGGAGATGATGGCAGCGACGATCTGGTTATCTGTGAGCGCCGAGGCCAAGCAACCGATCGATGTGAAAAGCAGGCCCATGAGAAGAAGCATGCCATAGGCTCCCACATAGCTTCCAACGGCTTCGGCAGCCTTCACGCCGGTGATCTCCTGGAAAACCACGAAGTAGAGGAGGCTGGGTGCCCAGAGGATGAGATAAAAAAACAAACACCCGGAGTACTTGGCCGCGACGACTTGGGCATCCTTCACAGGAGCAGTCATCAGCGTTTCAATTGTCCCCATTTTTGCCTCTTCGGCGAAGACCCGCATTGTGATCAGCGGAAAAACGAGCACGAAGGGGAACCAGAAATACACGGTGTTGAAAAAAGCCTGCACCATCGTGACCGTTCCCGCGCCCGTGTTCAGGAGTGTGACACCTGCCTGAAAGTTGAACCCTGTGACGATGAGGAAGAAAAACAGTACGACATAAGCCAGTGGCTGGTGAAAGGCGCTGGAGACTTCGCGTCCGAATAGAATCAAAAACTTTCTCATAGCCTCAGCTTTCATCTCCTCCGGTGACTTCGGTAAAAACTTGCTCCAACGAAACCGGCGGGCGACTGATCTCGCGGACCCTCCATTGATTATCCACCGCATGCCGATAGAGCGATTCCCTCGGATCATTGCCCGGCGCCGCATGGATGGTGAAGACGGTCCACTCGCCATCCGTCCGGTGCGAGACGCTTTGCACGGATTCAAGGGCGCGGAGGGCGGATGCCGCCGCAGCGGCATCGGGCACGATGGCATCAAAAACAACGTGTCCAGCTTGGCCGAGGTGGGCCCGGAGATTTTGAGGAGTGTCGAGCGCTTCGATGCGGCCTTTGTTAATGATGATAACCCTCGAGCAGAGCATTTCGACCTCGGGCAGAATGTGCGTGGAGAGGAGGATTGTATGATGCCGGCGCAAATTGCGGATCAGATCGCGAACGAGGCGGATTTGATTCGGGTCCAGTCCAATCGTTGGCTCGTCAAGGATCAGGAGATCAGGCTCATGACTCATCGCATCTGCCAAGCCAACGCGTTGCCGATAGCCTTTGGACAGGTTGCCGATGAGCTTTTTCTCCACATCCTTGAGTCCGCACAGCTCCAGAACATCACCTACGCGTTCCCTGAGACGGCGCCCTGGAACGCCCTTCAAGGCGGCGCGGTAGCGGAGGAACTCGCAGACCCGCATGTCAGTGTAAAGCGGCACATTTTCCGGCATGTAGCCGATATGCTCACGAGCTTGAAGAGAATCCGCAAACACATCGAATCCTGCAACCTCCGCCTTTCCAGATGTCGGAGGAAGGAAGCCCGAAAGCATCCGCATTGTGGTGCTTTTGCCCGCGCCGTTTGGTCCGAGAAATCCCACGATCTCGCCTTTCTGCACCTCAAAATCGATGCCATTTACAGCGGTAAATCCACCGAAGCGCTTCGTGAGTTTTTCGACCTTGATCATTGGCTTTACATCCTAGCCAGAGTCGCCCGAGCGGGGAAGAAAAAGCCTTCGCTCAAAGGTCACAAAGTGCGTTTCTGCAGAGATGGCAGGAATCTTTGAACAAGGCGCGAAGCGGCAAGAAAGGTGAAAAAAATACCTCCCGCGCTCGCGGCCATCATTCCTGCGGAACTCAAGGATCCCAGATCGTTGTGACCTGTCAGCCAGCCAAGCCAAGCCGGCCCCACGGAAATCGCCAGCAAGTGTCCAAGCACCGCGCTACAGAGAGCGACTACAAGGCTCCACAAGAGCACACCAGCCACTCTCCGGCTCAGCAACATGGCTGTGGCCCCCGGAACGATCAGCATGGCGATGACCAGAATGCTTCCGACACTTTCAAAAGCCACAACTGTTGTTAGAGCGGTGACTATTGTGAGTCCTTGATGAATCCAGCCTGAGGGAATTCCGCTCGCTTTTGCAAAACGGGGGTCAAAAGCCGCAAGTTGGAGTTCTTTGAAGAAGACCGCCGCCAGAGCCAGGTTGAGAAAAAGGATGGCGCCGGATTGCCAAACGATGCGTGGCACAGGGGCAGAGTCAATGACTGCGAGTTCGAGTGCTCCATACAGGACGCAGCCGGGATCGAGATCGACATGATCCGCCGCGATGCGAATCAGGATGAGTCCCAGCGCGAAGAGGCTGCAAAAAACAACTCCGAGCGAGGCCCCGGTTTCAACACGCCCACGGCGCTCGATCACTCCACTCACAACGCCCGTAAAAAGCCCTGCAAGGACGGCTCCAATGAGCATCGGAAGCGGATCCCGCGTGCCGGAAACGAGAAAACCGATCGCCAAGCCCGGCAGCACCGCGTGGCTGATGGCATCGCCGAGCATGCTTTGTTTGTTAAGCAGGAGAAAAACACCGGGCACCGCGCAGGCCATGGCGGTCAATGCGCCGGTGACAACAATCCATGTGTCGAGTTCAGTCCAGATCATGGCAGCTTTTTTTCGGGGTTGCCTGGCACAAGACGCTCGCGGGCCTTTTCATCGAGCAGATCCTCCAACTCATCGACCAGTCGCTGATCCAGAACATGCTCAATCAAGTCGGCGTCGCGATCCACTCGAGCCGGTGCGACATCCGCGTGGTTGAGGAGATAGATTTCCCAGAGCCTGTGATTTCGAACCAACCTCCGCGCTTCGCTGTCCCCACGGCCGTTCAATTGAAAGCTGGCTCCCGATGGTTCGGTGGTGAGAAGGCCGTCATCGGTCAGTTGGCTGATCTCGGAGCGCAGTTCATTTTTTTTCCATGGACGCTTGGCCAGAACCTGTTCGAGGGTCACAACCGGCTGCATGTCCTCGGCGCACTCAAAAATCGCACGCAACACATGCTCGCGCCGCAACCTCCGCGCCGCCTCCCGCTCGAGCAAATGCCGGATGATAAGCCCCCGTTTTTTTCCAACTAGTAGGCTCACGCCAAAAAACAGAGCGGCCGAGAGCACGATCAGAGCGCCTGTCGGCAGGCCTGGCAAAAGCGCGCTCGCCACGACTCCTACCAATGAACTCAGGCCGCCCGCACCCGCTGCAACAAGGGCCATGGCCCTAAGGTCGTCGCTCCAAAAACGGGCTGCTGCCGGCGGAATCACAAGAAGTGCTACGACAAGAAGGATGCCGACTGTTTGAAGCCCTACAATCGTTACTAAAACAACCAACCCCATCAGGAGTGCATCGAGTGGGCGAACTGGCCAACCCGCAGTCAGTGCGTAGGATTCGTCAAAGCAGAGAAGTGTGAATTCCTTGAAAAGAAATCCGCAGACCCCAGCCACCAATAGCGACGCCAGAAGCACGAACCAGGCGTCGCTCGACGTCATCGATGCGGGATTCCCATAAATCAAGCGCTCCAGCCCTGCCGCCTGCCCGCCCGGCAGTTGCTGAATGGCGCTGAGCATGGCAATGCCTGCTCCAAAAAAAACACTCAGCACAATCGCAAGAGCGGCATCATCCTTCAGTCGGCTCGTTTTTCGAATGAGTAGGACGGCCCCCATTCCAGCCACGCCGGAAATCGTGGCGCCAAGAGCGAGCCAGAGAAAGGATCTCGGAGAGATTCCGAATGTCTCGGCCAGCAGGAAGGCAAGCGTGATGCCCGGCAAGGTGGCGTGGCCGAGGGTGTCGCCGAGCAAAGAACGCTTGCGAAGAAGCAGAAAAGTCCCTGCAAGTCCTGCTGCCGCTCCGAAAAGGCACGCGCCGGCCATAACGACGCGCGTATTGTGATCTTGAAGCAAAAGGACGCGCCAGAAGGATTCCATCATCAGGATTCTCTAGGCGCTCCGGGGCGGGAGAGATCGACCACGGCCTCATCAAGAAGGGTCAGCCGAGCGCCGTAGGTTTTGCGGAGATTGTCAGGCGTCAGAACTTCGGAAGCCGGTCCCTGCGCCACCACCCGCATGTTCAAAAGAACGACATCATCGAAATACTCGGCCACGGTATCGAGATCGTGGTGCACGCATACGACTGTGCCCCCTTGATCCTTGAGGCGTCTCAGCAAAGTGAGAATCGCTTGTTCGGTTGCCGCGTCCACGCTGGCGAATGGCTCGTCCATCAAATGCAGTTCAGCTTTTTGTGCCAAGGCGCGCGCCAGAAAAACGCGTTGCTGCTGACCTCCCGAAAGCTGGCTGATCTGGCGTCCGGCAAAATCCGCCAAGCCCACATCCGCGAGCGCCTCGTCTGCCATGCGCTTGTGGCGGGCGCGAACCGGCAGGCACCAACCGATCTTCTTATAGAGCCCCATCGCCACGACATCCCTCGCGCTCACAGGAAAATCCCAATCCACACTCTCGCGCTGCGGCACATAGGCCACGCGCGAGCGAACCTTTTTCAGAGGCTCACCATAAAAAAGAACCTCCCCCGAGGCGGCGGGAATGAGGCCCAGCGCGGCTTTGAGCAATGTGCTTTTTCCCGCGCCGTTCGGGCCCACAATAGCCGTCGAGCGGCCGGGGCGGATGCACAAGTCGGCATCCCATAGGACCATTTTGCGGTGGTAGGCGACATTCAGAGAGCGGATTTCCAATGGATGCGTGCTCATGGGGTATTCCCACCGAGGGCGTTTGTGATGGTGCGTGTATTATGTCTCAACATCCCTTCGCAAGTAGACTCCGGCGTCCCCGCTGCTCCCAGCGAGTCGGAATAGAGCATCCCGCCCGGTTTCACGGTTTGGCCTCTTGCGGCAGCGCCTTCGATAACAGCACGGATGTTTTTTTCCGAGAGGGTGGACTCGAAAAACACAGCAGGTATCTGGCGTTTCACAATCTCATCGACGATGCGGTTGATGTCCGACACGCCTGCCTCGGACTCGGTGCTCAGACCTTGCAAACCCAGCACCTGAAGGCCTGTGGACCGTCCGAAGTATTGAAACGCGTCGTGTGCGGTGATGAGTACGCGCTTCTCGGCAGGGATTGTTCCGATAGCAGCTCGAATCCAATCGGAAAGCGCTTCGAGCACTGCCCTGTAGCGGGCGGCATTCGCTTTGAAGCTCTCGCGGCCTTGGGGATCGGCCTGAGCCAAGGTTGTTTCAACCGCCTCGATGCAATCGACCCACACGAGCGGATCCATCCACACATGCGGATCCTCCGCACCGCCCTGCTTCAATAGCTTTTCCGGTGGAATAGACGAGGTCACAGCAGAAACCAGCTTGCCGCGCTGGTGCATCTTCTCAAAAGTCGCCTCCATGCGGCCCTCCAAGTGCAGGCCGCTATAAAAAATGACATCCGCCTTCAGCAACTTCGCGACGTCGTCGCGGGTCGGCTTGTAAAGGTGCGGATCCACGCCATCGGAGATCAGAGCCGTCACCTTCGCCCGGTCGCCCGCCACCTCACGCACGAGATTGGCCACCATCCCCGTGGTGCAAACAATCTCCACTTCAGCCCGTGCCGAGCCAAGTATCGCCAGCAAAAAAGGCACAGCCGCACATAAAAGGAATTTCACACCGCAAAAATTGGAGCCCCGACGCCCGCTTTGCAAGGGAATGCTCAACCCCGACATCATAATCCAACTGAACCAAAAATTTGGACGATCGTCCAAATTTTTGGTTCGCCGCCGCGGATCGCGGATTTCAGTTTTCTCTGGCGGACGGATTGGTGATAGGGTGCAGGCGTGTTCAAGAAAGTCGCTGGCTATTTCCGGTCGCTGGTTTCAAAACTGCTCAATTTGCACGATGCCCCGCACGCTTTGGCGGGCGGTGTGGCGATTGGGATGTTCATGGGATTTACTCCGCTCTTTGGACTCAAGACTCTTTTATGTATCGGGGCTGCATATGTTTTGCGATGCAATCCGATTGCTGCAGTCATTGCTGTTTCCCTGCATGATGTAGTGACGCCTATATGGCCTGTCTTGCTGGAGATCGAGTATGCCATTGGCTCTCGCATTGTCGGTTTCTTTGATGGGGTTCCCCATCCAGTCTCGGTAACGGACTTCCACCTTCACGATCTGATGAAGTGGACGACATTTTTCACGGTTGGGATGCCGATGCTTGTTGGCTCGATCTTTCTCTCCGCGCCGGCTGCGGCGCTCAGCTACGCGCTGATGTTGCCTGTTTTCAAAAGCCGGGAGCGGAAGAGGCTCGAGCGCCAGCAGGGGGAGGGGATATGAGTAGTGCGATTGCCTGGATTTGCGGACTGTGGACCATCGGCGGTGCGGTTTTGCTTTTTCAGGAGGCGGGGGTGCAATCCTGGTGGGACGCTTTGTGGGTTTTGTTCTTGGCGCTGTTGGCTTACGTTGGCTTGGTGCAAGTCGGTGGTCTCTCGCGTGCGAGGATGTGCGCCGGGGTCGTGCTCCTTGTCTTTGCAGGATTGATTATTCTGACCGCCCTGAGCGGATGGCCGCTGGGGCCCGTTCGTTTTACGGGTCCCTCGGCTCTGCGCGTGGGAAATGTGTTTCCATTGCTCCCTCCATTGCTGGCTTTTTCGATCCTCACACTCTGCCAACGCGCGTTGGCCGTGGCCTGTCCGGGACTCGGTATGAACGCACTCGCTGCCGCTGTGGCCAGTGTTTTTGTGGCAACAGTCCTCAACGGATCGGTCTTCCTCTCGGAGGCTCGTCTTTGGTGGCTTTGGAATCCTTGGGGTGAGGGAATGGCAGTTGTGCCTGCGGCGATTGCACTGACCTCCATCGCGCTGGCTGGCTTTTTTCTGGCAAGAATCTACCCCGAAGACACAGACTTGAAGTTAACGCGATGGTCGCCTGCGGCAGTGGTTTTGATTGTTTCAAACATCCTCTTTCTCGTGGCAAACACTCTGCATTTCATGGGACGCCTATGAAGGTTTCGTTCCTTGAATTCCTGCGCCAGAGCCTCCAAGGCGAGGAGCCGATTCAGCCATTGGAGCGAAAGATGGCCAAGCGCTGGGTGAAGGAGCGTTTGAAGAAAATCTATCCCGAATTGCGCAATGATCCTGATGCCTTGGAACGTGCTTATCAGGAACTCGGCATTGAGCAGCACGAGGGAGCAGGCAAAGGTGCCTCCACGGTCTATGAGATCACCCTCCCAAATGCCGATAGGCGGTTTTGATTTACCACCAAAGCTTTTCGTATCCTGCTTTCGAGCCCTTGGAATGGACCGCAAGAGCGGATGCTCCCCTCAGGGCCATCCGCATAAAACTTGAGTTCGCGGATCAGGCGTTGCGTCCGACGCAATTCAGGTCCTCAAAAGAGGTCAGCAAGCGCTTGGTGAAGGCCGCCTCTGCGGCGCCGATCCATACGCGAGGGTCGTAGTATTTTTTGTTCGGTGAATCGGGACCTGTCGGGTTGCCGATCTGACCTTGGAGGAAATCATGATTCTTGGCTTCGTAGGCTCGAATGCCGTCCCAGTAGGCCCACTGGAGGTCAGTGTCCAAGTTCATCTTGATGGCGCCGTAGCTGATCGCTTCGCGAATCTCTTCGCGGGACGAGCCTGAGCCGCCGTGGAAAACAAAATTCACCGGCTTGGGTCCCGTTCCGAATTTTTTCTGAATGTATTCTTGGGAATCATGCAGGATTGTGGGTTTGAGCTTCACATTTCCGGGCTTGTAAACGCCATGAACATTGCCAAACGCCGCTGCCACTGTGAAATTCGGGCTTACTGCGCTGAGTGCTTCATACATTGCCGCGACTTCTTCGGGTTGCGTGTAGAGGCGGGATTCGTGCACATCGCTGTTGTCCACGCCGTCTTCCTCGCCGCCGGTCACGCCGAGTTCGATTTCGAGAGTCATGCCCATCTTGGCCATGCGCTTGAGATACTGACAGCACACCTCGATGTTTTCATGAAGCGGTTCCTCGGATAAATCCAGCATGTGGGAGCTGTAAAGAGGCTTCCCGGTTTTCGCAAATTGCTCCTCGCTGGCCGCAAGCAACCCATCGATCCAAGGCAGCAATTTTTTGGCACAGTGATCCGTATTCAGAATGACTGGCACGCCGTAAGCCTTTGCCGCCTGATCCGTGTAAATGGCGCCTGCGATGCCGCCCAATACTGGTCCGAGTTGATTATCGCCCTTCACTCCCTTCCCGATAAAAAACTGTGCCCCACCATTGGAGAACTGGATCATCATCGGCGAATTCAACTCGCGTCCCGCAGCTAAAGCCGCATTGATGGAACTCGTTCCAATGCAATTCACCGCTGGCAGTGCAAAGTTCTCCGACTTCGCAAAATCCAGCAAAGATTTCACTTCATCCCCAAACAAAACACCCGCGCGAAATTTGGATTTATTCATGTCAAAAAAGCTTCCTATCACGCCCGGCTCGTTCATTGCAATTCAATAATCGGCTTTTTATCGAATAAGATTATTTTGCAGTATGTGCAAATTTGGCAGGGCGGGAGCCTCGATCCGCTGCGCGTTTATTCTTCGGGCGGGCCGCCTCCTCTCATGCCCTATTTTTCCCATCGCAGCATCGTTAGAGGGAGGTGATGATGATACCAATGGTATGCAAGAAAATGGCTCAAAAGCGCACCAGTTGCGTCTGAGGGATTTCACGGCGGCTTAGAGGTCGTCCAGGTCAGCATCTTGTGCGTTTGGCATTTATTTAATTTTTTATGCAGGCTTTTATTCGCTCAAACAACC
This sequence comes from Spartobacteria bacterium UBA5019, assembly GCA_002396485.1. GTDB lineage: Bacteria > Verrucomicrobiota > Verrucomicrobiia > Chthoniobacterales > Terrimicrobiaceae > UBA967. The sequence continues at coordinate 1,756 of DGXZ01000052.1, read as the reverse complement.
GCTTTTTATCACTATACCGCTGGTCCGATTTTGGGCGCCACTCAAACCTCACTGGTTTTCAAGATGTCAAACTTCGCTCGTGGTTTTGTAAAAAAGCCGCTTGCCAATCAGGACTCCGAAGACTAACAATCGTTGCATGGACTCGTTAATACTAATCACTCAGGGTATGGAGCGGGTAGTATGCCCTTTGGGTAATGCCATGATGCTCATTGGCCGGGATCCCAACTCGGGAATTTACCTTCAAGCTGATGAGGTCTCCATGAACCATGCATCAATTGTTTTTCAAAATGGCCAGTATGTCATTCGAGATAATGGTTCGCGAAATGGCACATTCGTAAACGGAGAGAAAATCTCGAGTCGAGTTCTTGCCCACAATGATCAAATCGTGTTCGGCCCTTACGTGTTTCTGGTTGATTTGCAATCCCAGTCAGATGTCAAGTCTAAGCTTGGTTTCAGCAATATGCCTATGTCACGCGGAGGACAGAGCTACCGGAGTTCGGTGACCTTACCTCAGCCTCAAGGAGCTGCAAAATCCCAAACCGTGCAAGTAATGATGTCGGGAAAAGTCTCAAATCCCAAACTTCAGGAATCGAGAAAGGGAATTTGGAATCGGGCAATTGTTTTTGGATTTGTCGCCACATCCGTCCTGGCAATTGTAGCTATTTCGGCCTGGTATGAAGAAAGTCAACTCAGCGCCTCTACTTTTAATAAACAACAGCAAGCGGAAGCAAAAATTAGCGAACTATCGTCCGGTCTTGCCAAAGGGGCGGAGGACATCCTTTCCCTGCAGCATAAGCTAGAGGCTGCAAATAAAAAACTGGAGCAGGCGAACACCGAAGTAGAAAAGCTGCAGTCAAGCTTAACGTTGCCCTCCGAGACCACATCGGTTGACGCGCAACCTACCGCTGAAACCACATCGGTTGACGCGCAACCTACCGCTGAAACCACATCGGTTGACG
>DGXZ01000052.1:0-622 GCA_002396485.1 Spartobacteria bacterium UBA5019 | reverse complement strand
ACCGCTGAAACCACATCGGTTGACGTGCAAGCCAGCCCCACCCCTGCTGCAGCCCCAATCGACCATGCAGCCTCAGCTGCCATGTTGGGTATCGAGTCTTTTCAACCTGACCCCCTCTTTCCCTTTCCTTCAGAGGTGACTTTACGAAGCGATATTGCTGTTCCTGTGATTCTGGGGCCGAATGTAAAAGCTACGAGAAAAGTGCCTGCAGGGGAATCTTTTTCCGTCAAGTCCGCTAGTCAGGATTCCGTTGAGATCGATTTTGGTGGCCAGAAAGTCTCTTTGCGCAAAGATCAGACCGACTTTACGGATAAACTTGATGCCGCCAATGCTCAAATCAATCAGGCCAATGCGCGTAAATATAACGACTGGAAAATTCGTGTTGAAGCTGCACTTCAGGCGCACAATGAGGAAGCTGCGGCAATAGCCAGCCTTGAAGCCGAAAAGCAACCAATTTCCCTCACCGTACAAACCTCTTTCCCCAAGGGAATATTGGGTAGAACTCCGAACGGTTCCATTGCCTACCTCACAGGGGTCGACTCCTCACTTGGCATCGGGGAGAAATGGAACGGAGACGCTTATCCAATGGGGCTTTATGTTGTTTCAACAGATTCAAACTTGA
>DGXZ01000059.1 GCA_002396485.1 Spartobacteria bacterium UBA5019 | reverse complement strand
ATGGAAGAAAGTCCCGCTGGGCGTTTCCATTTCCCCCTTGTAGCCCAAGATCCAAGCATCCGAGTGCTTGAACGCCACTTCGACGGAATAATACTCATTGTCGAGTTGGCGCACCCAGGCGTGAACATTCTTGACTGCCAGGCTGGCATCGTCTCCCCCGCCTGCGAACCCCTGAACCATGTTGGCAAAGACCTCCTTGGGCGCCCCTTCCGGCTTCGTGTTGCGATACAGCCTCGGGAGACTCGTCCCTTGTGCTGCCGCGCCCGGGAATAACATGTCGGGGTTGCGTGACCAGTAGTGGGTATGGATAAACCAGGTGATCATGTCTTCGAGGATCACCGGGCGTTGAGCCTCATGATCCAGGAACACCGCGCCGGCATTGACGTTCTGACGCAGCACAAGTGGTTCGCCCGAAGCCACGTCCACCCGAAAGAGCGCTGGCTTGAACGCCTCAGGCGGTTCGCCCTCGATCCGTAACTCTCCGGCCTGTCGTTGCGTCAGGTTGGTTGGTTGGTCAGGATCGGTGCGATAAACACTCGACCACAGGAAAGCGACTTCTCTCACAGTGGCTGGGATCGTGACCGTTCCGTTGATCGCATAACAGGCCTTCGGAAACCAGACCACCGGCTTGCCGGAGTTCATCGCCCGCTGCACAGCCTCGGTGTCATCGGTGAGGCCATCGCCCTTGGCGCCGAAGTCATCCACGCTCGCCCATTTCGACAGGTCGCTTTCCGGCAAAATCACCGGGGCATCCTTCACCGGCAGACGCAGAGTCTTGGTCGGTCCATCCGCATACGCGGAAACCGGCGTGCCGGAGACATACTCCTCGATAAAGTCGCCGGTAACCACCGTCTGCTTGTCCTTTTCCACCGCGGAAGCATATCCCGACAGACGAATGTCCCGTGCAAGCAGATGCGCCCCCTCCACTGCTATTGCGGGGCCGGTACTCTTCTCTGAAAGGACTTCGCAGTCGAGTAGCACCACATGAGATGAACCAGCCGCCCTCAAGGCCAGTGGGGCATTCTGGATGAGAAGTTTCCGTCCGCAAAAGGTTTCGTTCTTACTCACGCGAACGGCTGCCTCCTGCTGGTTGCTTAGCGTGGCGTATTCCAGGACGACATTCGAAACCCCGCCGGCCGCCATTTCCACACCAACATCAAATCCATCCACGACGATGTCGTGCTGGTAGCCGTGCGCATTGCGCCGGTCCATCATCAGCCCGGCCCGACCACTGCCATCGCCCGACCGGATCGCTACATTGTAAACCCCTCCCCAATTTGACGCATTCCATTTCAAGCCAACAGCCCCCGGGTTCCCCTTGCCGGTGTGGAGCGTGAGGTTCTGCGCGTAATTCCCCTGATTGATGCTGGAACCATTCTTGAGCAGGTAGAACTGGAGCAGGGCGTTTTCCTTGCCCTTTTCAAACCCGGGGCACTCATCCTTCAAACGAATCACCGTTCCCTGCCGACTCTGACCAACAACGCGGATGCCGTAGTTTCGCTCGCCATTCAATTGAAGCTCAGGCGTCTCTGCCTCAGGAGATGCGATCTCCACTCGGCCGCTGTTACCCCAGCCCTTCTTGATATCGTAGGCGCGCGCAGGCCAGCCCTGGCTGATGGTATTGCTGACCAAATACTCGCCGTTGGGCAGATAAATGATCCAGTTCCGGTCGAACTTGTAGCCGCAGTAGGAATAGCCTTCCCCCGCCAGGTCTTCGTAATGGTCTTTGACGAAGCGCATGGCGTCGCACAGCGCCTGGGTGTCATCGGTCTTGCCGTCTCCCTTGGCATTGAAAGGTGGTTTGGTGACATCGAGCACACGCCCGCCCTTGCCGTTATGGTAGAAGGCCTCTGGCGGATAGATCTGGTTGATCGGCAGGTTGCGGTCGCCGGGCGGTGTGACTGCATCGGCGGCGTGGAGCGCAGCTGGCAGAGCCAGCATCAGCACAGTAAGAAGCGTGGTTGTGTGCTTGATGGTTGATTTCATTTTTTTGTTGATTTAAATCCGTTTCATTTCGTGGTGTTGGTGAGTAGTGGCACCATCGTCTCTCCAGGCATGTGGAGGCTCCGCCGATCAAACTGGCTGTCTAAGATTTTGGTGGTTTTGCCTTCGTTTTCAGCCTGCAAAAGTACTGTGTAGGGGGTACACTTCGTCCCGCCGAAGGTGACGAAGGTCATGGAGATCTGAGAGTCTTTGGAGACAATCATCGGGACTTCAGTTGTTTTGTGACGAACATGCTGGATACCACCCAATGCTTCGAACTGGGTTCGATCACTTAAATGAAAGGTCGTTGTTGGATTTTCCCCGTATTCAGTCTTGAACCCTAAACACCATACAGTCGAGTTTCGAAAAGCCCACTCAATGGGTTGACTAAGGTTTTGCATGCTGCGAACCCAGGCATGCACATTTTCAACAGCAAGAGTGCCGTTCTCACCGCCAACCCCAAATCCCAAGACGTTGTTTACGAACACTTCCTTTGGCTCTCCTTCCGGCGAGGCGTTGCGATAAAGGCGATGGCCGCTCGTATGCATGGCTACGGATCCCGGAAAAAGCATGTCATTGCGAGCAGCCTTGTACCTTTGATAATAAAAAAAGACGACTAAGTCCTCCAGCACCACCTGACGCAATGCCTCGTGATCGAAAAATACCCCTCCCAGGGTAAGGCTCTGGTGCAACAGGAGCGGTTCCTTGGACGGCTTGGATACACGAAAAAGGGCTGAGCGCTTCGCTTCAGCAGGTTCCCCGACGATGGCCAAGGCGGTGACCTCCTTGGTTGTCAAATCCGGCTTTTGCTCCGGATCGCGTCTATAGATTGCTGCTGCGAGGAAATTGACTTCCCGAACAGACGAGGGGATCTCCACCGACCCATTGATGGCATAGTGCGCTTTGGGAAACCAGACCACCGGCTTGCCGGAGTTCATTGCCTGTTGCACCGCTGCGGTATCGTCGGTGAGGCCATCCCCCTTGGCACCGAATTCATCCACATTCGCCCATTTCGACAGGTCAGTTTCCGGTAAAATCACCGGCGAATCTTTCACCGGCAGGCGCAAGGTTTTTGCCGGTACTCCTTCCACCGCAGAGACCGTTTTTCCAACGATCGTTTCCTGAATCGTGTTTTCCTTCACCACCACTTTCCCATCCGACTCAATGGCTGCCCCATAACCAGAAAGCGTAACATCTCTAGCCAAAAGACTGCCGTAGGCCTCAACGGAAATCGCCGAGGCACCGCTCGCACTTCCACTTATTTCGCTTTCAATCAGAACCAACTGAGCACATTTGGCTACTTTCATGGCCACGGGCGCGTTCTGGGTGAGCACCTTTCGCGCAGACATTGAAAACTGCATACCACGGCCCAGGCGAATGGCGACTTGGCGCTGATTCTTAAACGTGGCGTATTCTAAAGTGACATGATTCACATTGACTGCAATTGCTTCAATGCCCACATCGAAACCGTCAATCAGGACATCCCGGTGGTAGCCATGTGCATTGCGTGATTCCATCATCAGTCCAGCTCTCCCGCTCCCATCCCCGGAGATAATAGCCAAATTATAGATGCGTCCCCAGTCTGAAGAATCCCAGGCCAATCCAACCGCACCCGGGTTTCCCTTGCCAGTATGAATGGTAAGGTTTTGCAAGTCGTTTCCGTTATTTATACTTGAGCCGCACTTGAGCAGGTGGTAGGTGATCACCTTTTTTGATTTGCCTGCCTCGAAGCCGGGGCAAGTATCTTTGAGGCGAATGATCGTCTTTGCCCGACTTTGCCCTTCGATACGCAGGAAGCAGTTGGCTTCTCCCCGAAGTTGCAAATCGGCTGTTTCCGCCTCGGGCGAAGTGATAGTGTTCCATGCGGCATTTCCCCACCCTTGCTTGATATCATACGCCCTGGCGGGCCAGCCGGTGCTAATGGTGTCACTCACCAGATATTCCCCATCCGGAAGATACATAATCCAGGCATCCCCTGCGTATTTGGCATCAAAATAGGAGTAGGGCTTGCCGTCACGATCGACCCCCTTGATTTGCTCCCGGTTGGCGACCAAGAACCGCATGGCATCGCAGAGGGCCTTGGTGTCATCGGTCTTGCCGTCGCCCTTGGCATTGAATGGTGGCTTGGTGACGTCGAGCACACGCCCCCCCTTGCCGTTGTGGTAAAACGCTTCGGGAGGATAGATTTGGTTGATCGGCAGGTTGCGGTCGCCGGGCGGTGTCACTGGCTCGGCAGCGTTAAGCGCAGCCAGCGGCGCGAGCAGCAGTGCGGTGAGGAGTGGGAGGGTATTTTTCATGGTCTATTTCTCGCTTTTCTTCGTGGAGGAAATTTCTCCTATCTTCGCATCACCACCGACCGAGATGGGGTTCGGCACATCGGTGGTCATGACGTTGTCAAGTTGGAGGTGGCCGATTTCGCCGATGTCGTGCTGCACCAGGCTTCCGATGCGATTGACACTGACATTTGAAAGGTGTAGCCGGTTAATTTGCGGTTTGCGCTCGAGACTCTGCATGGCATCAGGCCAGCCGCGTCCGTCTACAGCCCACGGATATGTAGCATTAAGGACGCTCCGCCCGATATTGTAGTATTTTTTCAACTTGGTTTTATCCGGATCGGTGCGAATCAATGTGCCCTCGACAGGCA
>DGXZ01000070.1:45027-46932 GCA_002396485.1 Spartobacteria bacterium UBA5019 | reverse complement strand
TAACCCAAGTTTCGCAAGAATCTCAAAAAAATAGCGCCAATTTGGCAATTTCGCGATCAGAGGTTTTGTAAACTGTTCATTATCAATGATCGTGTTTTTCAACTTTCATTTGTAGTGCCTAAAAATTATATATTTTTCTTGACTCGGCATTTTTTCTTTGTTATTTGTTGCGCGCATGTATTTTAGGATAAAATCTATAAAAGGCTCACAGCTCGTTCAACTCGTTCATTCCTATCGCAATAGCGATGGGTTGCCTCGCCAGCGCGTCATCGCTTCCCTCGGCAACGCCAAACTCCCGGAGGCCGAAAAATCTCTCATCGCCAGCGCGGTCGAGCGCCGTATCCATGGCGAAGGCGACTTTTTTGACTCCTCTCTCTCCCCTGAAGCAACCGCATGGGTCGATCGCATCGTTCAGCTCGCAGGCCGCTCTCAAGCCGCCAAGCCAGTTCCCCAAGCCACAGTGGATGGCGTTATTCTCGATTCCATCGAGACCACCGATGTCGTGGAACTCGGACCCGAACTCCTCGCCCTCAAAGCCTGGGAGGAGTTGCGTTTCACACCCATGCTCGAGGCTCTGGGCATGAACCCCAGCGCCATTGCCACAGCCCAGCTCATGGTTTCCAACCGCCTCATCGAGCCTCTGAGCGAATGGGCTTTGATCGATTGGTCCTACCGCACCGCTATCCCCGAACTCCTCGATATCCGCATCACCAAAAGCGCCAAGGACCGCCTCTACCGCACCAGCGACGATCTCATGACCCTGCGCAAGGATATCGAGGCCACCCTGCGCCAGCGCGAGCGCGATCTTTTTTCCCTCAGCCGCAGCGTCATTCTCTACGATGTCACCAACAGCCATTTCGAGGGCTTCTGCGCGTCCAACCCCAAGGCCAAGCACGGAAAAAACAAGCAACACCGCAACGACTGCCGCCAGATCGCTGTTGGCATCGCCTTTGACGAACACGGATTCCCGCTCGCCCACGAGACCTTCGAAGGCAACATGGCCGACACCAAAACCCTGCCACTTATCCTCGATCGCCTCGCTCGCCATGAGGATGGTCTCAAGCCCGTGGTTATCCTCGACGCTGGATTCGCCTCGCACGCGAACCTCGCCCTGCTCAAGGAGCGAGGCTATTCCTACATCGTCAACATCACACGCGGCAGCCGCTCCAAGTATGCCAACTCTTTTGAAAAAGAGACCTTCGAATTCCTCCCCGGACGCTCTGAGGAACAGCGCGTGGAGGTGAAAAAAATCACCGATCCCGAGGACTCCGCGAGCCACTTGGTCTTGTGCCGCAGCGCCCAGCGCCGCATCAAGGAGGAGGCCATGATTTCCAGCGCCGAGAAGCGATTTCTCGCCGCCGCCGCAGCCCTCGGCAAGAGTATTCAAAAGGGCGTCTTCAAGCGCGCCGCCATCATCGAACGCAAAATCGGAGCCCTCCAAAAACGCCACGCCCACACGGCGAGGTTCTACACGCTCAAACACAGCGCCGGACGGCTCGAAATCACCCGCGACGAGGACAAAATGAAAAACGCCCTAGCCCAATGCGGCGACTATGTTTTAAAGACCGATAAGAGCCTCGGAGCCGCGCAACTCTGGGAGCTCTACATGACGCTACTCAAAGCCGAGGCCGGCTTTGCCCAACTCAAAGGCACGCTCGGACTGAGGCCGAATTTCCACCAACTCGAAGACCGAGTCGACGGCCACATCTTCATCAGTGTGCTCGCCTACCACCTTCTGCGCTGGGTCGGCAAGCGCCTGGAGGCTCACAACGACACGCGCGAATGGCAAACGATCCGCCGCCTGCTCGGCACCCACAGCCTCGTCACCACCCGACTCCCGCTCGCCGACGGCCGCACGATCAACATCCGCAAGCCCAGCCAACCCGACGACGAGCAAAAACGCGT
>DGXZ01000070.1:42410-45010 GCA_002396485.1 Spartobacteria bacterium UBA5019 | reverse complement strand
ATCAGTGTGCTTGCCTACCACCTTCTGCGCTGGATCGGCAAACGCTTGGAGGCTCACAACGACATGCGCGACTGGCAAACAATCCGCCGCCTGCTCGGCACCCACAGCCTCGTCACCACCCGACTCCCGCTCGCCGACGGACGCATCATCAACATCCGCAAGCCCAGCTAACCCGACGACGAGCAAAAACGCGTCTACCAAATGCTCGGCATCGACTGGAAATCCGCCTTCCCAACCCGAAAAACCGAAATCCCAGCCTGAAGAGATTGTAGTGCCTTTGGAAAGACCCCCTAGATTTTATGCGGGTTTCCGGTCACCCATGCGAAACTTGGGTTAAGGTCAGCGTCCTCGCCATGCCTCACATGCATGCGCAGCGCCGAGGTCCTCCTCGACCTGGCGCTCCAGCGCGGATCAAAAACTCATCGCCAAATCAGATGAAAAGGCTCTGCTTTTTTTCATTCGCCAAAAAAGTTATTGACTTGGTGTATGGCTTGCCATAGAACACCACACACATGTTCCCGTTCAACACATCCTTTGCGCCAGGCGAGGCGGTTTACGAGCAGGTGGTTTTTGCCGCCAAGCGGGCGATGGCGTCGGGATTGATGCGGCCGGGCGACCGGTTTCCATCCGTGCGCCAAATGAGTCAGATGCTCAAAATCAATCCAAACACCGCCCAGAAGGTGACCGCGCGCCTCGTTGAAGAAGGCCTCTTGGAAATCCACCCCGGCATCGAGACGGTCGTCCGCAAGGCCCCGCCGATGGAGGAGTCCGCCAAGCGCCGCTGGTTGGAGGAATCCACCGGACGGCTTGCTGTGGAGGCAGCGACCCGTGGCATCCTTCCGGAAGAACTCCACCGCGAACTCGACGCTTCCTTCGAGCAACTCAAAACCACACCCAACCTATGATCATCCAAACCGAAAAACTCCATAAACGCTACGGACGCACCGAGGCGGTGGCCGGGCTCGACCTCGCGGTGCCCAAAGGCTGCATCTACGCCCTCTTCGGACCGAATGCCGCCGGCAAGAGCACCACGCTCAAGATGTTGATGAACCTCATCAAGCCCACATCGGGCTCCGCGCAGATTTTTGGCTGTCCCTCGCAGCGGCTTGGCCCGGCCGAACTCCAACGCATCGCCTATGTCTCGGAAAACCAGCGCCTGCCCGTGGAAATGACCGTGCGCGAGTTGTTCGATTTTTGCCGCACGATGTATCCCGCTTGGGACGATGCATTTCTCGATGCCTTGATCTCCCGCCTCGCCCTCGATCCCGCCGCGCGTGTGGGCAATCTCTCGCGAGGCACCCGCATGAAGGTCGCCCTCGCTTCCTCCCTCGCTTACCACCCCAGCCTCCTGGTGCTCGACGAGCCGTTCGCTGGACTCGATCCCGCCATGCGTGCGAATGTCGTGGAGAGCCTGCTCTCACAGGCCGGAGACGGAGACTTCAGCGCGATCATCGCCACCCATGATATCGACGAGATCGACCGCGTTGTGGACCGCGTGGGGATCCTGGACCGCGGGCGCCTCGTGCTCGACGAGTCGGTGGATTCCCTGCTTGGGCGCTTCCGCCGCGTGGTGGCACGCACCAATATCGCCTCACAGGCCCCTCACCCCGAATGGCTTGGCGTCGAGTGCCGTCCGCCCGCCCTGTCTTTCGTCGAAACCCGCTTCGATGCCGCCAGCCTCGGCGAGCGCGTGCGCGCCGTCTTTCCCGACGCCGAGCACATCGACGCCGCCCCCATGTCCCTCAAGGAAATCTTCATCGCCATCGCCCAATCACCATCCACCAACCGCTGACCATGCAACCGTCTCTCATTCTTCCCATCATCCTCAAAGACCTCCGCGCCAACCGCTGGCTCTTCGCCGCGTTCTTTGCCGCGACCATTCTGATCACCGCTTCCTGTTTTCTCAGCCCACAGGACTTCGGTCCCTTGGCCCGTTCCGGAATGGTTTTGGTCTATTGCCTCTATATTCCGCTTACTCTTCTCACCATGGCGCGGGTCGTGCACGCCGATCCGCCGGCTTCGGATACGGCCTTCTTGGCGACCCGCCCAATCTCGGGGACCACGCTGTTTTTCGCGAAGCTTCTTCTTGTAATGGTCGCTTTAAGCTTCATCCCCAGCGCAATTGACGCAGTTGCGATGCTTCTCCTCGGATTTGAGACTTCGGTCGTTCTCGAAAGGAGCTTTGGCTCCTTGAACTGGATGATAATGCTGTATTTTTTCGCCCTCTGCACCATGACGAAGAAACTGCGCTGGTTCTTGATTTGGAATGTCGTCTTTGTTTTTGGAATTGGTGTTTTTCTCATCATTGGCGTTATTGGTATTATGGTTTTTCCCCTTTTGATGAATCCCAATTGGGCAGAAGTGTCAGGATTTTATTCGTTTAGGGTGTCCGGTGAGATTTTTGAAAACAATACGCTGCTGCTCGCAAGCGTGCTCGAGCCGATCGCCTTTTTTGGAATCATTTGGCGGCAGTATGTTCGCCCGAACACCCTAAGGTCGGCGTTCCTCTTTGTCGGAGCGATTCTGATCATCTACTTGCTCGATTTTGTCGGATACCGGCAGGCCTGGCATCTGCCTTCTGAAGCAAAAGAATCAAACAC
>DGXZ01000070.1:7037-42159 GCA_002396485.1 Spartobacteria bacterium UBA5019 | reverse complement strand
ACCAAGATTACCTCCGGGAAAGATGGAATGCAGATCAACCGCACGCCGAGCATGTGGGGAAAATTCAGCTTTTCGAATTGGCCTGAGGATGTTCATTCGATGGCTGTCAGCAATGTATCGGTTTCATTTAACCGCGACGGCCAACCCGTCACGCTCCCTATTCTACCAGAATACTCGGGCACTTCCACCCTTAACAGGATCAAGGGAATTCTTGCGATGAGCACCGACCAATCTCCTGACTTTCCAGACATCGTGCCGCAGAAAGAAATTCCAATCCATTTTTCTTGGCCGCCGCAGGGTTTGGAAAATGGTTTGCCCTCGACCACAGGAGACCTGACCCTGCGGTTGGATTTGGCTGTTTTTCAATACAAAACCCAAGCCATCTTGCCGCTTCAAGTCGGCGAAACGGCTCAATTTGGGCGCTGTATCGCCACCGTGCGGAGCATCAACCCGTTGCCACGCTTGCGCAGTGTGACACTCGAGATCGATGAAATGTCGGTGCCCTCCTTCTCGTGGGCGGAGCCGGTTTACCGGCTAAAAACCGGAGCCGGTTTGGTTAAGGCCTCCCAGTCGGAGAGATCCATGATCTCCTCTGAACTTTCACCAGTTGAGCGATCCACAGTGACCCTCACATTCCCCATGCCCTCGACTATGGAACAACAGACCGATGCGCCTCTGGACGAGGAAGTCATGAGCCAGCGCATAGCCGAATGGCTGAAGGATGCGGAGTTGGTTGTTTCAAAGATTACCCCAGCCGGCACGATACAGCGGGAAATGCCGATCACCGGCGAAGCCCGGATGCGTTTCCTCAATGGGGCGCGCCCCATGGCGCATCGCGCCGGCTACGCCCGGCTCATTTTCGAGGACATGAAAAAAGCGCCCGACGATCGTCGCGATCGGGTCGGAATCATTCGCTTTCATCAATTCTGGGATCGCGGCGGCGCGGTCAGCGAGCCAGAGCTGACAATTCATGTGCCTGCAGCGCGGCGCGGTGAGTTTGAGGCCTTGCCCAACGACACAGCCCGCTACGCTTGGCTGGCAAAGCAGGTTCAGACTCAAATGGACGCCGGCGACACGCCCAGCGCCGACGGCTACGCAACCCTCCTGCTTCACGGCCTGGGCGTTGAGAGAAACCTGCCTCAGGCGAAAATCTTGCTCCAAGACGCGATCAAACGGAAAAACTTTTCAAGCGCGAGGCACTATGTGCAACTCCGCCTGCTCGACCCCGACCAACCAGAAGGCGTTCGCGACGCGATGGATCTGATGATTTCCCTGCTCGAGGCGGCCCATACCCGCATCCTCTGGTCAACCGAGGAGGTGATGGACATCCTCGCCAAGAGCCAGGAGGAATCCGACCGAGCCTTGGGATTGCAACTTGCGAGATATGTCGCGCAAAATGTGAAACAAGTCTATTCCAATCAAAATGATGAGTCGTGGACAAAAAATCCCAATGTCAAGGACAACGCAAAAATGGCACTCGATAGTCTGATCGATTCTGGCTCCCCGCAAGACCTCGCGCTGGCAGAGCAACTCGTGAAAGCCTGGCTCGCCCGCGATCCACAAAGCAAAGAGGCCAAGGAGTATCAAACCAAGCTGAAGTCACTTTAGGCAGAATGAAGTTAGCAGTAGACAAACAATGTTTAAACAAATAGGAATAAACTATGAAAATGATGATAGGTAAAAGGATGGGATTACTCAGTATTGCATCCGCCTTGAGCGGTTTCCTCATACTCGCGCTCGCTGTCGACAAATATGGTAACGCGGCTCTCTTAGCAGGAGCTGCGGCTCTGGGAGGAGCCTTTGCCTTACTTGCAATCGCAACGATTCAAACTTGTCTTTGGGAAATAACGCGGAAGCTTGAAGTGATTGCGCAAAAGCTGGAATCACTCGAAAGCGAAATTTCTTAACTGGGGGTCAGTAAAAAAAACTAGGGGTCGGTAGTCAAATCTTGACACCAAATAGGGCCCGTTCCTTCAGTGCATTGACCGCCCGATAAATTCAGAGAGCTCCGGGGACAACTTTTTTTCGAGCTGCTTCCAAGACATCCGGCGCAGGGCCTGACTGACATTGGCTGGGCTACCCATGGCCAGTCGCGTGGCAATCCAGCCTTGCGAAACAGTCGTCTTTTCCCACACCAATTTTGCCAGCGCGACTTTTCTGACGTCACTGCCCACCAAAGCCAGCAACTGTGTGGCATCCAGCGCTGCGATTTTCAGACCTTCGGCTATCCACTGTTCAGCTTGTTGCTCTCCATGCGCCAAGTTCTGAATGCTTCTCTGATAGGAGGGGGAGCGGCTTGCCCCTCCGAGTTTTCCAACAAGTTTCAGCATTTGCTGCCCGAACTCCTGCCGTCCCCAATACCAACCCTGGCGTAAGTGGCTCAGCCGCGCATCCACTTTTTCGGGCAATGCCACCAGTCCACTGCGATTTCCCTCCTCAAGTATCCTGCGGTCCAATCGCTCCACCATTTTCCGACGCCCGGAGGTGCTGTCTCTCAATCCCATCACCGCCAATCCTGTGGCGGCAGCCAACCATTTTGCCCGATTTTCAGGTGGTAACGCGTATCCGCCCGCCAGACTGCTCCACCTGTAATCCAAAATGCTCTCGCCTTTTGTAGCATCAATCAATTGGGCACGAGCGGGATTCAAATGAATGTAATCCAAAAGCGTCTCGTAATAATATGGCTGGTCTCCTTCCACCAAGATGGCTTTGTAACGATCACCAAAGAGGTGGCCCCACTTTTGGTGCCGGATGTTAAATCGCCTGGCAACTGTTATTTGCAACCACTTCATACCAACCACCAGATTTGCTTCCGGAGTTTCAATGAACAAATGGTAGTGATTGTTCATGAGCACCCACGCGTGAACCCGCCATCCGGTCTGCTCACAGGCCTCGGCAAGCACTTGAAGAAAAAAACGGCGGTCATGGTCATCCATGAAGATCGCCTGTCGGCCATTGCCTCGTGCCATCACATGGTAATAAGCCCCCGCATACTCAATTCGAATGCTTCGTGCCATGCGGCGAGACTTTCTCAATCCAGATCAGCTGTCAAGATTTGACTACCGACCCCTAGTTTAGATGCGTCAGCGAGCGTATCGCACTTGGTAGCTGATGCTGCTTCTGATCCGATGCACGAAGCCCTCTTTAAACTAGGGGTCGGTAGTCAAATCTTGACAGATTGACCTTGAAACCCGTAAAAATCAAGCTGCTAAATCATCGCAAAAGGGTCTTAACTTAGCGCCATTCACTACCGACCCGTAGTTTTTCGTTTTTACTTAAGGCGGGCGGCCGATGGGGTTGTGTTCCGTGGTGAGCCGTATCACCTTTATCTGGAGTGTGGCGAATCCTCTGGATGGGGCGTGGCAGGCGAGGAACCGCCGGGCGGAGGTTTGAGAAGAAGGAAACCCGAGGCGCCCGCCTGGGCGAAGGAGGCTGGCAACAGAAAATAGTCCCCTGAGCGGGTGGTGCCATCCGGCAAGTCGAGAGATTGCCATGAGCCGTCGGGCATCTCGCAGTGCACGCGGTTTTTCCCGTCGTGAAAAACCCAATCGATGGGAATGGCAAGGCAATCGGTCTCGTTCGAGATATGAATGCTTGCGGACGCTGTCATTCCCGGCCGGAGGTCGTCCCGGCCAAGTTGGGGAGGAATCGAGGCTGCGACGGCGAAGAGGCGTGGTGAGCCCGTGTGGAGTGTCAGGGCGGAGCCGGGGATATCGGAAATCGTGGCCAGGAATTTCCGACCGGGGACTGCGCGCATCTCGAATTCGACTTTTTGGCCGCGTTTCACAAGCGGGAGTTCACGGGCGGAGACCCCGATCTGGAGTCGGTTACCGATGAGGGGCTGAATTTTGAGGAACGGCTGGCGGCGTTCCAGCGAGTCGCCAGTCTGCACCTTGCGGGGTGGAAGGCCGGAGAGGGCCACGGGAAGGTAGGTGAGATACCCGGTCTCGTTCGCGCGAATCACGGCCTGGTCGATCTCGAGCGATCCTGCTGGAAAATTTTCTCCGATGGTCCGGGCCAGATCCTCCTGGGATTGTTTTTGGCGCTCGCTGACATCCTCGAGGAGGGTGAGTTTTTTTTCCGCCCCATGGAACTCACCGGAGAGGATGTCGCGTTTGGTGGACGCGATCGAGCGAGGAATTTCCGCAAGGAAGCGGGAGGCGACCTTTTGACGCTCTGCATCGGACAATGTCGAATCGAGTTGGCTGATGCGGATGCGTTCCGAATCGAGACGAATCGACCAATCCGTTTCGAGTGTCTCCATGCGGTCGGCAGCCTCCTGTTTTTTCTCCTTCACTTGTTCCCTGTTCTGCTCGAGCGGCGAGGGGTCGAAGCGCGCGATGACATCGCCTTTTTCGACGAGGATGCCCTCGGGAGCCAACCAGATCAACTCGCGCTTCCCGGCGAATCTTGGGGCCTTGAGCAGTCCCGAGGAGGCGCATTCCATGGTTGCTCCGCGCGTGATGGTTTGTGTGAAATCAGCGACTGGAACGCGGAGGATGAGTTCGCCGGGGGGTTCGGACGAGGCAGTCGCCATGGTGCAGGCGAGCGCAACGAGGAGGCTGACCAGCTGCGTTGTCATGGGCGGGTGGCGAGGGATGGTGGCATCGCGACCGTCAGCGGCCCGCCCTCCGTGAGGCCGGGGATCGAGTCGAAAGCGACGAAGTCGCTGGTGGTTGCGGCGGGAGTGGGTTGGACGGCCTCGAGACGGCCCGAACGCACGATCCAGAGGGTGTCGCCGTCAAGGTAATCGCGGGGCACGGCATAGACATCCCTCAAGATCTGGAGGGGAATCTTCGCCGTGACGGATTCCCCCAGCTTGAGATCGGTGCCGACGTTTTTGGACAGCCTTGCCACGGCCTCGTAGAAGGGACGGTTCCCTCGCCCCTGGATGGTGACTGGGCCGAGAAGAATGGTCTCGAGCGAGGCTGGAAGCGGCTTGCCCGGATGGGATCGGCGGGTGACTTCGAGTTCCATGCCGGTCTTAGCGAGGAAAAACTGGCTCTCCTCCAGAAAAAGGCGGGCCACCATTTCACCGGAGCCCGAAATCCGTCCGAATATTTGGGATGGCTCCAAAAAGTCTCCCTCTTGAGGCTTTCGCACACATCCGTTGACGGGAATCGCCTGCAGGACGACCAACCCGTCGGTCTCGGCGCGAAGCGTAAAATCGGCGACGTCAAGCGCGAGGGCATCGATTTCCTCGAAGATAGCAGCAGCCTGGGAGTCCGCCTCGGCAAGGGATTTTTCACCCTGAAGGGTGATGAGAGAGAGTTGATTGACGGAGGAATCGAGGCGGCGTTTTGCAGCGGCGACGCCCGCGTCGCCCTGGAGGATGCGCAGGCGGCTTTCGTGGGCGAGCCGCTGGCGCTCGGTCCGGGCAAGATCCGCGCCTCCGCGGGAGATGTCACTGCGGAGTTCTCCGTCGAAGCGGCGTGCGCGCTGAATGGCGGCGAGTTCGTTCCTCGAGAGTTTCATTTCCCCAAGCTGGGTTTTGAGCTCTTGGATGCGCGCCTCCAAGGGGGCTGGATCGAATGCAGCGACGACATCGCCTTTGCGGACGAAGGTTCCTTCGGGTTGTAGGGAGAGGATTTGTTTCGGAAGCGAAGAGGAAGGCCCCGCAAGTGGAGACCTACCGTCGCAGTCGATGATTCCGGTGGCCGAAAGTGAGAGTTCGAGCGTACCCCGGGGAACGACAAGGCCGGAGGATGCCAGATGGGGCGGTGCCGTGAGCGAGGCCATGGCCAGGAGGCCGGCGGCGAGAAGGCTACTCATGGCGTAGGGCGTCGATCGGGTTCATTTCACTCGCGCTCTTGGCCGGATAGTAGCCAAAAATCAGGCCTGTCAGGACCGAGAAGCCGAATGCTAACGCCACGGCGGCGGGCGGAATGCGTGTTTCCCAGCCGGTGGAAGAGGAAATCGCGATGGAGAGGGCGAAGCCCAGGACGACTCCCGCGACGCCTCCCGTGGCGGTGAGGAGGACCGCCTCAGCCAGGAATTGCAGGCGGATGTCACGCTTTGTGGCTCCCGCGCCACGCCGGATGCCGATCTCTTTTGTTCGTTCGAGGACGGAAGCAAGCATGATGTTCATGATTCCAATGCCCCCTACAAGAAGGGAAATGCCGGTGATCAGAAGCATAATGCTATTGAAGAGGTCGCGGGTGCGGGTCTGCTGGCGGAAGAGCGACTCGGGAATCACAAGCTCGAAATCGCGGAGACCATTGTGGCGTCGCACCAGGATTTGCTCGGCCATGGCGGCGAGGGGAGCGACGAGACTCTCGTGGTTGGCCTGGAGGATGATTTGGGACACCGGTGATTCAAAGCCCTCCACCTTCTGGAAAAGGATGGGCTGGTTGCGGGGAACGAGCACGGCACTGTCGCGGTTCGCAACCGTGTCGAGCACGCCCACCACTTCGAAAAGCGAGCCATTGATGCGGAGGCTTTGCCCGAGCGGGCTGGTCTGCGGAAAAAAGCGGTTGGCGGCATCGCGTCCGAGCACGCACACGCGGTTGGAGTTGACGATGTCCCAGTCCCCGAGCAGGCGGCCCTCGCGGAGAGGGAACTGCAGCACTTCGAACAAGGCGGGATCGACGCCGGTGACAGCCGAGGTGGCCTGAGCGCCGGGCGCTTGGATGAAGAGTTGTCTTTCCACAAGGATGGACCGCCCGGCGATGCTCGGCAGGGCCTTTTCGAGGTATTCGAAATCCTCGACGGAAAGGCCCTCGCCGACCGCCGATCCCTTCTCCGCTGAGGTCTTCCGCGCCGAGGGGAGGTCGTTGATGTAGATGTTGCGAATTCCGAGGATCGCAATCTCGCGGAGAGCAGATTGCTTGCCGCCCTCGCCGATGCCGGTCATAGCTATCACGGCTGTCACCCCGAAAATGATGCCCAGCATGGTAAGAAAAGAGCGGAGCTTGTGCTCCACAAGCGTTCTCCGGGCGAGGTCGAGATACCTGAGAAATCGCATCATGGCGGGCTCCATTCCTTCCATTGCACGGAGGCTGCGGAATTTTCCAGATAGGTGCGGAGCCCCGCATCGGGGAGCACAATGCGCCCCCCCGGCGGGGCTTCCACGACGGCATCCTTCCGGTCGGCATCCAGTACTCGGACGGTCTCGGAATCGATTTTGCCATCCTTTTCGACCCACACGAAATCGCGGCCGTTGCGGCTTTGCAGGAACGGCACCGGCACGATATGGGCGGCGGTGTGCGATGCCAGTTGGAGGGTGATGCGGGCGTTCATTCCCGGGCGGAGACGGTCGATGTCGCGCTCGTGGACGCGGACGGTAACGCGGAACGCCTTGATGAAAGGGTTGTTGTCGCGCACATGGGCAAGAGGGGCGATCGTGGCGACCTCGCCGGTGAAGCGGATGTCGGGAAACGCGTCTGCCACGATGGTTGCGGGCAGACCGCGCTTGATGCGGCGGATTCCCTCCTCCGGAACATCCAGCACGGCGGTCATCTTGTAGAGGTTCGGTATGACGAGGAAGACCTGACCCTTGAAGAGCTGGTCGCCGACCTGGACCTTGCGGGTGATGCCGCTGATTTTGATTGGCGGGAAGACGACAATCCCCTCCTGGGGGGCATGGATCTTGAAGGACTCGATGTCGGTGAGGGTCTGATCGATTTTACTGTTGTTTTCGGCGATGAGTTTGTCGATCTGGCGGAGTTGGACATCGCGGCGGTTTTCCTCTAGGCTGACGCGGTTCTTCGCGACTTGGATTTCGTTTTTAGCATTATTGAGACGGGACTCGGCTGCATCGCGCTCGAGTTTCGCGTTGTAGGTCATCGAACGGAAGATGAGTTCGGCGAGGCGGGCGTTCTCCACTGCTCCCTGATGGGCGACGTCGAGGTCTGCCAGGCGGATTTTGGATTCGAGTTCGGCATCTGTGCGGCGGGCTTCGAGGCCGGACTCGCGGAGGGTTGCCAAGGACTCCTCGAGATGGGATGTGTCGAATTTCGCCAGCACATCGCCCTTGGAAACAAGGGTCCCCTCTGGAACGATTTCGATGAGCCTGCGATCGGCGTTTGCATCCGGCGCGGCGATGTGCGTTGCCGACTCGGCTTCGAGGATTCCATTTTCGACGAGTTCGATGGTGATGTCGTCCGAGCGGGGAGTCGTGAGGGTGAGGGTCAGAGACGGGCCTGCTGGGACGGGCCTCCACAAGAGCAAGGCGCTCGCAGCGGCGATGGCGGCGAGGATCCAGGGAAGGAGAGACGTGGATTTTTTCATGGTCTGGTATCAGACACGATGAGTCCGTCGCGCATTTCGATGGAGCGGTCGCATTGGGCAGCGATGGAGCGGTCGTGGGTGACGATAAGGATGGTGGCGCCCTGGCGGTGGATCTCGCGGAAGAGTTCGAGGATTTCCGCTCCCGTGCGGCTGTCCAAAGCGCCGGTGGGCTCGTCGGCGAGGATGATCGAAGGCTTACCGACGAGGGCGCGGGCAATCGCGACGCGCTGGCGCTGGCCGCCAGAGAGTTCGTTCGGGCGGTGGGTCGAGCGGTCCGCCAGGCCGACCCAGCGCATGGCCTCGTCCACGAGGGCTTCCGGATCGTGGGTCTGCGGCCGGTAAAAGAGCGGGAGGGCGACATTTTCGCGCGCAGTGCAGCGCGGAAGCAGGTTGAAGCTCTGATAGACAAAGCCGATCTCAAGGTTGCGGATGCGCGACTCGTCGTGGTCAGATAGGAGAGAGACATCCTTGCCCCGGAAGAGGTGACGGCCCGATGTTGGACGGTCTAGAAAACCGAGGATATTCATGAGCGTGGATTTTCCCGAGCCGGAGGCGCCGACGAGCGCGGTGAATTCGCCCTCCTCGA
Organism: Spartobacteria bacterium UBA5019; assembly: GCA_002396485.1. Taxonomy (GTDB): domain Bacteria; phylum Verrucomicrobiota; class Verrucomicrobiia; order Chthoniobacterales; family Terrimicrobiaceae; genus UBA967. The sequence continues at coordinate 33,344 of DGXZ01000070.1, read as the reverse complement.
TGTCGAGATCAATGCCTTGAAGGACGGGCACCTCCATGCTTGGCAGCTGGTAGGATTTTTTAATGTTGCGGAGCGATACGAGGGGGTGCATCGGATCGATGTCAGGCTGGGTCAGCGAAATCCAGCGGGTAGTCGCGTTCGATTTCCGCAATGCGGCGCAGGAGGGCGAATCGGAGGGTGGTGAGTTCGTCCTGCGCGTTGAAATACTCGTTTTTGGTGCGGATCATGTCGAACGACCCGACGCTGCCGAGTTCGAAGCGGAGACGCGAGATGTCGAATTCGCGGGCGGCGAGTTTTTCAATGTCACGGGCGATGGCGACGCGTGCGAGGATTTCGTCCAGCGAGAGCAGGGTATTCCGGACTTTGACAACATGTCGGCGGAAAAGGGCGTCGATCTGGGTTTCGTTGATGGCACGGTCGATCTCCTCAAGGCGGAGGGCGTTCCATTTTTCGAAGGTTGAACCGAAGAGGGGGATGGTGACCAGCAAGGCGGCGCTGAGGTCTCGGCCCTCGACTGGCTGGGCCGTATTGAAAATGCCGTCACCCACGGTGCTGTAGACGTCCGCACGCGCCTCGAAGCGGACCGAGGGCAGGAGGGAGTTACGGATGTAGTCGGCGTTTTCGGCGTTGGCGAACATGTTGTAGCGGATCTGGGCGATCTGGAGTTCATGCCGCATGCCGGATTCGACCATGCGTTTGGGATCGCAGAGCGCGTTGTCGATCACGGGATTCGGAGGTTCCTTTAGAGGCAGAGGCTCGCCGTAGGGAATCTGAAGGAGGCTTGCGAGATCACTTCGCGCGCGGTCCCGGGCGGCCTTGCGGGCCACGAGTCGGCTCTCGGAGGTCTTCATGTCGCGTTGGTAATCCAAGAGCGAATACTCGGCGATGACGCCCGAGCGGAACTTGTCCTCGCTTTCGGCGACGAATTGCAGGTCCTGGTCATAACGAAGCTGGGCGCTCACGAGGATCATTTCGGCCTCGATGACCGAGAAGAAAGCGTTCTTGACGCGGAAGTCGAATTCCCTGGCGACCGAGGCCTGTGCGGTTTTTTTCAACCAGATTTGTTTTTTCGCGAGCGATTCTTGAAGCCACAGAGGGTCCTTGCGAACGAACTCCTGGGAGAAGACAAGGCCGAGACGATCGCTCAAAAGACCACCGCGGGATATGTCATGGTCGTAGCCGGCGGAAAGTTCGGTATTGGTCGGGAGTTTTTGCTTGAGTGTGGCTTCGACGCCGGGTTCCGTGGTCCGGTATTGGAATTTCGGTTGGTCCATGCCCTCTTCGCGGGCGTCGTAGTCAAAGATGCGCGGGGCCTGGAGCTGGACTTGGAATTCTGGATAATACTTCACCCGCACTCCGAAGAGGCGGGACATCATGCGATCGACCTCAAGCTGGGCAGCGGCGAGTTCCGGGCTGACCGCGCGGGCGCGCTCCAGAGCCGACGCCAAATCCATTGGGTCGCGAGCGTGGTCGTCCGGGGCGTTTCCCATGACCGCCTCGGCGGTCGGCAACGGGGGCAGTTTCCGCTCCGCATGAAGATTCGAAGACACCGAAAAGACGAAAAAGATAGCCGATGCCAGTGGTAGACATAGGGTTGATGCTGGAAATCGGGGCGGACGCTGGGGCATTTTTGTGGAGGCAGAGGATTACTTGATAGGACAAAGAGCGGGATTCGTCAAAGGTAACTACTCAGGGAGTCCTCGCTGAGCATTTTTCGGTTCATCCGCAAAAAGTGCGCTTAGGTATCACGCAAAAATAACTGTCGCATTTTTTGTAAGCCTATGGCAGGCTTTGAATGATGATCGACCAAGCAACTCTTCAAGCCAAATTCGCCGAAATCAGACCTCTACTCAACGAGCGCCAGCTCCGTCTCGTCGCCCTTGCCGAAGCCAAATTCCTCGGGCACGGAGGCATCAAATCAGTTGCCGAGGCCTGCGGACTATCCCGGCGGAGCATTGAGCGGGCAAAAGTCGAGGCGAACCAAGAGTCCAAGGATTCCTCGGGGATGACAAAGCAACGTGTTCGCCGCTTGGGCGGTGGACGAAAAATGTTGGTAGACCACCAACCCGGTTTGCTCGAAGCCTTGGATCGCCTGGTCGATCCGGAGACGCGCGGCGACCCCATGTCTCCCTTGCGCTGGACCAGCAAAAGCACGGCAAGGCTGGCTCTCGAACTCCAGAAGACGGGCTACAAGATCAGCGCCAATACAGTGGCGGGACTGCTCAAGCAGACCGGTTACAGTTTGCAGTCGGTGCGCAAGAAACTTGAGGGCACCAACCACGAAGACCGCGACCTGCAGTTTCGTTTCATCAACAATTCGGTCACGGAGTTTCAGGAAAAAGGGGACCCGGTCGTAAGCATTGACGCAAAGAAGAAAGAGTTGATTGGAGCCTTCCACAACAAAGGAAAGGAATGGCAGCAATCAGGCCAGCCCGAAGAAGCCAACACCCACGATTTCATGGACAAGGAGTTGGGCAAGGTGACTCCTTACGGAGTGTATGACCTCGCCGCCAACGAAGGTTGGGTGAGCGTCGGGATCGACCATGACACCGCGCAATTTGCCACGGAGACCCTTCGACGCTGGTGGGAGGAAATGGGCCGAGAGCGCTATGGGCAAGCCAAGCGGCTATTGATCACCGCCGACGGAGGAGGGAGCAACGGCGTGAGGTTGCGGCTGTGGAAGAAATGTCTGCAGGAACTGGCCACAACAACCGGTCTTGAAATTCACGTCAGGCACTTTCCTCCCGGCACAAGCAAATGGAACAAGATCGAGCACCGCCTCTTTGCTCAGATCACCCACAATTGGAGGGGACGCCCCTTGTTGAGTCGGGAAGTTGTCGTCAATCTCATAGGCTCGACGACAACCAAGTCGGGACTGAAAATCAAAGCTGCATTGGATGAAGGGATATATCCGACAAAGCAGAAGGTCAGCGATGAAGAGATGTCTGCTATCAAGATTACCCGCGAGGAATTTCATGGCGAATGGAACTATTCGATTTACCCATAAATGCGACAGTTATTTCTGAGTGACTCCTAACCACAACCGCACCTGCCTGCTCAGAAATAGAATTTCAGGCCGGTGTTGTAACTGAGTTCCTGATCAGTTCCCCAGTATTGATACCCGACTCCGGCATAGATCGCCCATTTCTGATTCACGGTCAGTTCCAGTCCTGCTTCCACATTGACAGCATCCGCGCCGCGGTTCTGGCCCAGCACCGTGAGGGAACCGGGCTCCGGAACATCGGCAAAGGAAGCCGTCACCTGATGGTTCTGGTTGTAGTCGGCGAGGAAGTCATGCTCCCAGGAGGCAAAAGCCTTCGGTGTGAGGACCCATCCCTTCGTGAGTGGAATCGGCACCTTCATTTCAAGGCCGGGAGCCAGAATCATTGAATTGGCCTCTGCGGCATCGACCTGCAGGTTCAGGGAGTTCGCGCCCGTCTCGTTGATTTCCTGTTGAAGTTGGTAGGCGTAGGAAAAACCGACTCCTGGCGTGAAAACCACGGGACCAAACTTCTGCTCGTAGCCTGCCCCGATAGCGGCGATCAGGCCGTTCGACTGCCAGCGACCATGGGCTTGACGATCCACATAGCCCGCAGAGGGAGATCCGAAATTGATCTCGCGGGTGGAACTGTATTGAAAGTTGCTGTAACCCACGAGCCCGGTGAAGCGGAAATTGCCCGGATGATATTTCTCGATCAATCCCACGCTCAGATTGTTTGCGTAGAGGTTGGCGCTGTTATACTCGAAGCTTCCCGCCTGATTGAAGCCGTAGCCCATGACCACTCCCGTGGAAAAGTCTTTGGTCACTGCGTATTCCACACCCAGAATAGACTGGAAGATGTTGTAGTCGAAAGAACTCAGTCCATTGCTCGGATCCGACATGCTGGCCTGCGTGTTCCCCACATCGGTGAAGACGCTCCAGCGTTCATCCTCGGGAAGATTGATCGATTTGCCCGCACTGGAAGCACGGAAACAAGCCTGGCGGAAGGTGTTCAGAGCCTCCAGCGTGACGCCTAGGATCGAGGCATACGGCTCGGCGATGACTTGATGAAACGAACTCTCCGTCTGAGCCGCAGTAGGCAGCAAGGAAACAATCGACAAGACATTGTTGAAGTCCTGATTGCTGGTGAGCTGGTTGTTGGCAATGTGATCGATCAGGGGCGCCGCATTGTAAACATTCAAGTTCAGTTGCTTGGACGGGTTTATGCTGGAGGTGTAGACCTGCCCAGTGGATGGGTTCACAGGAACAGCAGTGGCCGGAAGGGGAGGAGTCGTTGGATTGGCCGGAGCAACGGGAACCGGAATGCCGTTTGGATAGTAATTTCCTCCCAGGATGTTGTTCTGCGTGTTCAGCCAGAATCTGACAGAGAGACTGTAAACATCCGTGCCAATGCCCAGCGAGTAGATCACGTTGGGAGCTCCGATCAGCGCGAAGCTCGTCGGTTCCTGTCTGCCGCTCTGGAACTGGGCCGTCGGGTTGCCATTCAAAAAATTGATCTGCTGGCCAAAGAAACTGGTCGGAATCCCCTGAGTGGTGTTGATGAAGCTAAAGACCACGCTGAATTGAGACCCCAAGGCTGCAGGGTAATCGATCGAGAAGACATCCATTTTCTGACCTGCGGCCCCCCCATCGACCTCAAAAGTAATCGGCAGCCCATTGCCATCAAAAAGCGAGCCATATCCTGATACCGAGGCATTTCCGATCGTATTAAAACCCCCGGGCGAAAATGGTCTGGTAAGCTGAGCGCCAGGCGGTGGGAAATTCTGCCCCGAGAGCTGACTGCTGCAAATTCCCACGCCAAAGAGAATGAGGAAAACGAAATGTTTGTTTCTGATCATGATATGTTTGTATCTGCAAGAGCATAAGGAACTGGCGTTGGCGTAGGTGCGCAAAATGCAATCGGAACCGAATTTGCATCCCATACGACGGCGCCATTCCTTGCCAAGACGCTTCCAATCCACCGTTGCACCGGTATTCAGCGTAATAGTTCCCAGCTTATGCTTCTGACGGGAATGAAAGCCAGTCTTTTGGGTAGTAGCGGCTACTTTCATTTTGGAAGGTTTTCTTTTTTCAAATGCCATGGTCTCTGCTTTCGCATGAGCCTGGCTGAGGCTCACTGGGTGATTGTCCCAGCGCTGAAGAAATACGCATTCCCAAGATTTCTCCATATGGTGTATTCACCCCATATTAACCCAAGTTTCGCGCAGGCAAGCCCTCAGCGCAGCAGTTTGCCATCGCCATCCACCTTGGCGGTGGCGATCTGCTCGGCCTCGTCGGCGAGCTTCCGCATTTTGGCGACCTGCTCGGGCGTGGGCGTGGCGCCTTGAGTCTCGATCGCGACAAGGCGGATTTTTTGATGCGGTTGGTGAACTCTGTCACCATATCGGTGGCCTTCAGTCGCTGGTTCAAGGTGTCCAGGCGATCCAGAAAGAATTCCATCACATCCACGCACCCAAGGATTTCAGCCTTTGCGGGCGAGTAGCGCTTTTCAGAGCTCACGGCACCGAGTTGGAAGCCGCGCAACCATCCGCCGAGGACAGCAGCAAACTTTTCGCGCTTCTAGAACCCCTCATGGAGGAAGGCAGAAGGCGCTCGTCTTCTCCCATTCAGCGAGCAGGAAGACTCAGAAACCCCTCAGTGCACCAAGCGTGAATCTGAAATGTGAAATGGTGTGTGCTTGCCGCCCGACACCGGAATTTGGAAGAATCTTGGAATGGCAGATGAATCGATTCATGTAAGCTATGCGGAGGGGTTTGAAGGTTTGGTAGAGGCCTTGAAGACGCTCGAAAGGCCGGGGAATTTTCAGGTTTCGGGAAAACACGAGTCGCCCATGCCGCTTTTATCAGTCGAGGGGGTTGGGCAGCTTTCTTTTCCTGTTCCAGCTTCGCAGGCGAGGGATCTCATTGCCGCAGCGGCCGAGCGCGCTCCTTACGGACGGGGCGACCAGACGCTCGTGGACGAAAGTGTGCGCAAGGTTTGGCAAATCGCGCCGGAGAAAATTTCCTTGGAGGGCAAAGGCTGGGCGTCGAGGTTTGAGGAGTTGGTGGTCCGCGTCGCGGAGGGTCTTGGACTGCCGCCCAAGGAGGTGAGGGCGGAGTTTTACAAGCTGCTCATTTATGACGAGGGCGGTTTTTTTCAGGCCCATCGGGACACGGAAAAGGCGGGTGGGATGTTCGGCACCCTGGTGGTTGTCATGCCCTCGGCACATGAGGGCGGCGAACTGCTGGTGCGCCACGCGGGCCGGGAGGTAGTGGTCGATTTGCGGGGCACCGATCCGGGCGAAGTGGGCTTTGCTGCTTTCTATGCGGATTGCGAGCACGAGGTTCGACCTGTCGCGTCGGGCCATCGCGTCTGCCTGGTTTTCAATTTGATCCTCGCCTCGCGCCAACGGGATGGTGATACGCAGCCTCCTGACGAAAGGCCGTTCGTTAAAAAAGCCGCCGAGGCGCTTCAGAGCTGGACTTCGCGCTACGAGGCCGGCCCGAAAAAAGTAACTTGGTTGCTGGACCACAAATACACGGCGTCTGGCTTGTCGTTTTCGAGCTTGAAGGGCCGCGATGCGGTGGTTGCGAAAGTTCTCCTTGAGGCGGCGAAAATCTCCGGGTGCGCCTTCCACCTCGGAATCGTTCACATCGAGGAAAGCGGTTGGGCCGAATACACGGGTTATGGAGGTGGAAGAAGACGGCGCTGGTATTCCGACGACGACGAGGAGGAGGAAGGTGACGACTACGAAGCTGGCGAGGTCTGCGACTCAGATGCCTTCATCGACGAATGGAGGGACTCCGCCAACCGGCCGGTCGAGTTTGGAAAAATTCCACTCGGACAAAATGAGGTCCTTCCCCCGAAGGCCTTGGATGGCGAGGAACCCGATGAGATTCATTTTTCCGAGGCCACAGGCAACGCGGGCGCGGATTTCGAGCGTTGCTACCTGCGCGCCGCCGTCGTCCTCTGGCCCGAATCCGGCTATGATGAAATCTGCCTTTCCGCCGGCCAGGAGGCAGGGATCGCACGGCTCGGAGTTCTCGTGCGCGGCCGGGCAAAGGATTCCGTCGAGCATATGACGGAGCTTCTTGTCGATCGGTGGAAGGACCGACCGGAAAATCTTGACCGTCTCCTGCGCGTGCTGAACGAACATGGTGATCCGGAGCTGCTGGAGCGCGCCGTTTCCGAACTGGTGCCGATTTCCTACGATGGGTCCCAGAATGAAGCGCTCCTCGGCAGTGCGTGTATTCTTCAACCCGAGACGGCACACCGCCTCCTGGCAACGCATTTTGAAAGCACCGCGCCTTGCCTGCCCGGAGCTGCGATGGATTTTTGGAACTGCCTTGCCGCTCTCGATACAAAGCAACTTTCGTATTCTCTTCTTGGCGACCTGTTGGATGCCCTGGAAAATTCCAAGAGCAGCGCCCACTCCAATGCCCCATGGTCCGCAAATGCCGATTCCAATCGCATCAACGCACCAACATTTTCCCGTTTTTTGGAACTCCTCTCCGGCCCGCATTTCACAGCACACGCCGCTCAAGCCAGCACCCTACCCGAAAAAAATCCTCTGCTGCTTCATGTGGAAACAACACTTCTTCCCGCGCTAGAATCCGCCTTTGCTGCTGCCACCCGCCCGCCTGCCGAACTGGTGAATCCTCTCTGGCAACACGCGGCGGTATTTTACTTGGGCCGGAGCGAAAATCCACCGCCCGCTCCCGTTGATTGGGCGCAGCAGGTTTCCGTTGGGAGCCAGCGCTCGCCCGAACTCCGCGAACTCGAACGCTTCGCGCGCGATCCCGTGCGGCAAGTCCATCGTTTCCGCATCAACCAGCAAGAACGGCAAACAATTCACCAAACGATCGAACAGCTTGGCCTCGATATGACCCATGTCACCGAACGCAAGGGCCGCCCCTACACGCTGATCTGCACAAAAACCCGTGCCACCTACGAACGCGCCTGCAAGCAGCACCAGAGCGATCTCGCCGACATGCGACGACTCCTCGCCTTGCCTCCTGCGGAGTCGACGGAATTCTCCAAGTTAACCAACCGGCTGCTTGCAGCATCTTTGCAAAGCAATCATGAAGTTTTTTGACAAGCCCGCAAAAACCAAGTCCGCCGCCGAGTCTGCTATCACCTCTCCGAACAAGGCCGCCATAAAATTTCCCAAGCCGAAGATACTGCTTTTGGATATGCCAGACTCCGCTTCGACGACCCTTCGTTCGAAAGGTTTCAATAAGTCCCTTCGCTGGTCCAGAGCGGAGCGCAGAACAAAATCGCTGCGCTCCCCCTCCAGCTTTTCTACAGCACGCAGATTCCCTCTTCTTCATTCCTATGTCTAACCGCGTAACACTTGCTCAAATCGTCGAAAATACCACCCGGCTTTCCGCTTCGGTGAAGCCCGCTGAGTTCATCTACGATTTCCTCACCTGCTTCGGCGCGCCCAAGGCAACCATCGCCCGCTTGAAAGGCGGCGCATTGAATGTGGCGAAGAAGGAAGGCTGCACACTGCTCAAGACCAAGGTGTATTTCGAGCCGGTCCTAGACGAGCTGCCAAAAGCAACGATTCCCATGCAGGCGATTGAGGCGGCGCAAAAAGATTCCCGCATCGCCGCGAACAAGCCGCGCTTCCTCATCGCCACCGACTTCAAGACACTCGCCGCCTTCGACACGAAGCGACGCGACACCGTGGAGTTCCCCATCGGCAACCTGCACGAGCACTACACTTTTTTCCTCCCGCTGGCGGGGATGGAGAAGAGCACCTTCCATGCGGAAGCTGAGGCAGATGTGAAGGCTGCGGAGAGCATGGCCAAGCTCTACGACCTCATCCGGGCCGACAATCCGCCCAAGACCCGCGAGGAACGCCATGCCCTCAATGTCTTCCTCACCCGCCTGCTGTTTTGCTACTTCGCCGAGGACACGGGCATTTTCCCGGACAAAGCCTTCACCAGCGCGGTCGAAAGTTACACCCAGCCGGACGGCTCCGACCTTGTCGACTTTCTCAAGCAGCTCTTCCTCCATCTGAATACAGAGAAGAAAGCCCGGTCGAAAACGCCGCAGCACCTCGTCGGCTTCGAATATGTAAATGGTGGTCTGTTCAGCGACACCCATGCCCGGCAATCGGCTGTCCCCATGTTCTCCACCAAGTCCCGGCAAAAACTCATCGAGCTGGGCACGAAGAGCTGGAAGGAAATCAATCCCGACATCTTCGGCTCCATGTTTCAGGGCGTGGTGGATGACGAGAAGCGTGCCGAGATGGGCATGCACTACACCTCCGTGCCAAACATCATGAAGGTCATCCGGCCCTTGTTTCTGGATGAACTGTATGCCGAGTTCGAGAAAGCCAAAGGCTCAGAGGCCAAGCTCAACAAACTGCTTTCCCGCATCTATCGGCTGCGGATTTTCGACCCGGCCTGTGGCTCGGGGAATTTCCTCATCATCGCCTACAAGGAACTACGGCGGCTGGAAATGGCGGTGTTTCAGGAGCTGCAACGCATGGCCGTCCAGATGCCGTTGTCGCTTTCGGGCATTCAGGTCAGCCAGTTCTACGGCATCGAGCTGGATGACTTCGCGCATGAAGTCGCGATTCTGGCTCTCTGGCTCGCCGAGCATCAGATGAATATCGAATTCGAAGCCGTGTTTGGAAAAGCCCCGGCGTCTTTGCCGCTGAAGGACGGCGCGAAGATTATTTGTGGCAATGCTCTGCAACGCGAATGGCAGGAAGTGTGCCCCAATGAAGCTAGCTATGAGATTTTCGTTTTGGGAAATCCACCTTATTACGGAGCGAGGAAGCAAACTGCAGAACAGAAGTTAGACGTGGTTCGTGTCGGGGGCAGTTTGGATGGGCATAAGAACCTTGATTACATCGCGTGCTTCTTTCTGAAAGCCGCAGCCTATGTTCGCCAGACCAACGCGGCAGTCGCGTTTGTGGCAACAAATTCTGTCTGTCAAGGCGAGCAGGTGGCGTTGCTGTGGCCGCATGTCTTGAATGACTTGGAGTTTCATTTCGCCTATCAGGCATTCAAATGGGTTAACAGCGCGAAGGCGAACGCAGGCGTGACCTGCGTCATCATCGGAATCCGCCAGCCTCGGAATCATCCAAAACGCCTATTCGGATCTACCGTGGTCAGAAGCGTCGAAAACATTAATCCCTACTTGGTCGCTGGCAGGAACATGTTTGTGCATAAGCGTAAAAGTTCCATCTCGGCCATGCCACCATGCGATTTCGGAAATATGCCGAATGATGGAGGAGGGCTGATGCTCCGGCCTGACGAACGCGATTCGTTGGTGGGTAGCCATCCGTCCGCTGGCAAGTTTGTCCGCCGGCTGCTTGGGACTGAAGAGTTTATTGATGGCAAGGGTCGCTTCTGTCTTTGGATTAGTGACGCTGAGCTTCGTGAGGCTTCAGAGATTCCCTTCGTTGCAGGTAGAATTGCGGCCGTGAGAGCGCATCGTGAGGACAGCGACCGTGACGCGACCAACCGCCTTGCAGCCCGGTCCCACCAGTTTGGAGAGGTCCGCCATCAAGATGGCATTGCTCTTTTGGTGCCTCTTCACACCTCAGAAAACCGAGAATACATTCCTATCGGTTTCATCACATCATCCGCAATCATCACAAACTCCGCAATCGCTGTTTACCAAGCTGAGCCCGGCGTTTTTGGAATCGTATCCAGCAAGATGCACATGGTTTGGTCGCGAGCTGTCGCAGGCGGACTAGAAACCCGGGTCCGCTACTCCTCGTCCATCTGCTACAACAACTTTCCCTTCCCTCAACTCAGTCCAGCGCAGCGCGAGAAGGTTTCTCAGTGCGCAGAGGCAGTGCTGATTGCTCGCGAGCACCATCCAGAGAAGACCATCGCTTGGCTCTACGACCCGGACACAATGCCCGCTGGCTTACTAGCAGCCCACCGTGCGCTGGATGAGGCTGTAGAGCAATGTTACAGAACCAAGCCGTTCACCAGCGATGAAGAGCGACTGGAATATCTCTTTGCCCTCTACGAGCAAATGACCGCCGCCGAGCAAGCCGACTTGCTGACGCCCGCCGCGGCCAAACCCGCGAAGAATGGAGCGAGGAAGTAAACTATCGAAAAGTGCTCGGTAGTTGTCTCAATAGGAATTCGTCGGTTTACAAGGCGCAGAATTTTGCATAAAGTGTAACCATGAAAACCACAGAACTCAAAAAAGCATTTGGCGAACGGCTCCGGCGTGCGCGGCTGATGCGCGGGCTGACCCTGCGCGAGGTGGCCATGCGGTTGGCGGCAGCGGGCAAAAAGCTCTCCCACGCCGCGCTGCAAAAGTATGAGCAGGGCTTGATGGGGCCGGATTCCGGGATGCTGATCGCGCTGTGTGAGGTGTTTGGGCTGGAGACGGGCTACTTCTTTCGCCAGCAGGCGATACGGCTGGAAAATGTGGACTTTCGCAAGCGCACGGCCTTCCCCGTAAAGGATGAGAACCGGGTGCGCGAGGAGGCGCTGGATGCCTTTGAGCGGTATCTGGAAATCGAGACTATCCTGGAGCTGGAAGCGCCACCCTTGCCCCGCTACCCCCTCGACGTGGCGACTCTGGCCGACGACGCGGAGGCGGCGGCGGCCAGCCTGCGCGACCAGTGGAAGCTAGGGGAAGACGCGCTGCCAAATGTCACCGAAATGCTGGAGGAACACGGAGTGAAAGTGAAAGAAGTTGCGGCGGCGAAGAGCTTCGACGGCTGCTCCGGCTGGGCCAACGAGACGATGCCCGTAGTCGTGCTGGCGGAGGGTCTGAATGAAGACCTGCCGCGCAAACGCTTCACGGCCCTGCATGAGCTGGGGCATCTAGTGCTCCAGTTCCCCGAAGACCTCACGAAGAAGGAGGTTGAGAGCCTGTGCCACCGCTTTGCCAGCGCGATGCTGATCCCGACGGCGGCGATGAAGGCCCGGCTGGGGGTAAAACGCCCGGATGGGATCAGCTTTGCAGAGATGAAATCGCTAAAGGTGGATTGGGGCATCTCGCTGGCGGCGCTGATGTATCGGGCGGGCGACCTCGGGATCATCACGCCGAGTCGGCTGAAGTCGTTTCAATTTACCCATCGCACCAAAGGCTGGCACCGCAAAGAGCCCGGCGAGTGGTGTGGCACGGAGCGGGCCAACCGCTTCACCCAGCTCGTCCACCGCGCCGCCGCACAGGAACTCATCACACGCGCCAAAGCCGCAGAACTACTGGAAATGACGCACCGGGAGTTCGACCACAGCTTTGCCGCCGCCTAAACTCCACGAATGAAACTCGCCGTGCAGGACGCGAATATCTTCATAGACTTGGAACTCTCCGGGCTCTTCGATCTCTGGCTGCAAATGGGCGTGGAAGTGCATACGACCGACCTCATTCGTGGCGAGCTGGAAAAAGGAAAGCACCACATGGCACTGGCCTATCTTCGCGGGATGACGGTGCATGAGGTGGACTTCGAGGAACTGGCCACTATCGCCGAGCTGGAACGAAGCGTGGGCAGCAGGGCGAAATTCAACGATTGCTCCGTGCTCTACCTCGCCGGGAAGCTCCGCGTGCCGCTGCTCTCCGGCGATGGTGCCCTGCGCTCCGCTGCCGAAAAACGCGGGCTGGAGGTGCGCGGGACACTCTGGATTTTCGATACGCTCATCGAGCGCAAGTTGCTCGCGCCTTCCGTCGCCGCCGAGAAGCTGCGTGCCCTGCTGGGGCAAGACCGCTTTTTACCCAAGTCCGCCTGCGATGAACGGCTCGCCCGCTGGGAGAAAGCCTAGATTTTTAATATGCCTGACCTAATCCACGTCAACTACGCCACCACCGGCGAAAGCACCTCCATCGACGCGCTGGGGATGCGCGAGATGCAGGCGCGGGCCTACGCGGCGCGGGCCTCGCAATACCTACTGCTGAAAGCTCCACCCGCCTCCGGCAAGTCGCGGGCACTCATGTTCATCGCCCTCGACAAGCTGCACCATCAGGGACTGAAAAAGGCCATCATCGCCGTGCCGGAGCGTTCCATCGGCGGTTCTTTCAACAGCACGCCGCTGAGCAAGCATGGCTTTTTCTCGGACTGGACGGTGCCACCGCAGCACAACCTCTGCACTCCGGGCAGCGACGCGGGAAAGGTGGGAGCTTTCAAGGATTTCCTCGCAGGGGACGGGCGCATCCTCATCTGCACCCACGCCACGCTCCGGTTTGCCTTTGAGCAACTGGACAGCGCCGCCTTCAACGGCTGCCTGCTGGCGGTGGATGAGTTTCACCACGTCTCGGGGAGCGAAGACAGCCGGTTGGGAGAGTTGGTGCGCGGCATCATGAGCGGCAGCACAGCCCATCTGGTCGCGATGACGGGCAGCTACTTTCGCGGGGACAGCCAGCCGGTGTTACTGCCGGAGGATGAGGCGAAGTTCACCGGCGTGACCTACAACTACTACGAGCAGCTCAACGGCTACGAACACCTGAAGTCGCTCGGCATTGGCTACCATTTCTACCAAGGCCGCTATCTCTCGGCGATTGCCGATGTGCTGGACACCGACAGGAAAACCATCCTGCACATCCCACACGTCCGCGCCGGTGAATCCACGAAGGACAAGCACGGCGAGGTGGACACGATTCTCGACCTCATCGGCACCGTGGAGTTCACCGACCCGGCAACGGGCGTGCTGCATGTGAAGCGCAAGACGGATGGAAAAATCATCAAGGTCGCCGACCTGGTGGATGACGATGCCAACCGCCGTGACCGCGTGGTGGGCTACTTGCGGAAGATGGAGAAGCCGGAAGACATGGACCTCATCATCGCGCTCGGCATGGCGAAGGAAGGCTTCGACTGGAAATTCTGCGAGCACGCCCTGACGGTCGGCTATCGCGGGTCACTCACGGAAGTCATCCAAATCATCGGGCGCTGCACACGAGACAGCGTGGGCAAGAAACACGCGCAATTCACCAATCTCATCGCTCAGCCGGACGCCAAGGATACGGATGTGGCGATTTCCGTGAACAACATGCTGAAAGCGATCACCTGCTCCCTGCTGATGGAGCAAGTGCTGGCACCGGTCATCAAGTTCAAGCCGAAGCAAGACGGCGAGGTGACGCCCAAAGGTGAGATCCGCGTGAAGGGACTCAAAGGGGCCACGACAGAGCGCGTGAAGAAGATCATCGAGCAGGACATCAACGACCTCAAAGCTGCCATCCTCAGCGACGACGCGGTAACAAAGGCAATCGCGGGAATCGTGGACCCGGGGGTGCTGAACAAAGTGCTCATCCCGAAAGTCATCGAAACGAAATACCCGCAGCTCACCAAGGACGAACAGGAACAGGTGCGCCAGCATGTGGTGGCCGACTCGGTGATTCGGGGCGGGGAAATCGAAGTGGTGGGCGACAAGCGTTTCATCCGCATGGCCGGGCAATTCATCAACATCGACGACCTGAGCATTGACCTCATCGACTCCATCAACCCGTTCCAGCGCGCCTACGAGATTTTGTCGAAGGACGTGAATGCACCGACGCTGAAAGTGATTCAGGACTGCATCGCTGCCACACGCATCCAGATGACCGATGAGGAAGTGCGTGAGCTTTTCCCAAAAATAAAGCCGTTTGTCCAAGAAAAGGGACGCCCGCCAAATATCAACGCACTTGATCCGCAGGAGCAGCGCATGGCGCAGGCGCTCATCTTTATCCAGAAACTCCGTCGGCAACGCGGCAAGTAAGCCATGACTGACGAGGAACTCGACAAGTTGATCGCTGCCGACGATTTGGGCCTGACCAAGCCGAAGCCCAAACGCACGCCCCAGACGAGCGAGGAAGAGCGACTGCTCGAAGGCTTTCAGGAACTCGTTCGCTTCGTGGAAACCACGGGAGCCGCGCCGGTGGAACTCGGAGCGGGGATGAATGAGCGGCTGTTGTTCACGCGACTGAACGCCATCCGCAAAAATCCGGCGCAGTGCGAGCGGTTGTTGCCCTTCGACGAATACGGCCTGCTGAAAGGTGAGATTGCAGCACCCATAAAGGAGACGCCAAAGCCTGCGACGATTGACGACATTCTGGATGATGCGTTTCTCGACGACTTGGAAGCGGGAGCACCGGATATTTTCACCCTCAAACACATCCCGCTCGCCAAAGACATCGAAGCCCCGGACTACGTGGCGCAGCGGAAGCCGTGCAAAGATTTCGCTGTGTTTGAGGAGCAGTTCCAAGACTGCCAGAAGGAACTCAAAGCCGAGAAGCGGCGGCTGTTACCCTTCGCGAACGAGCAACAAATCGAAGTCGGCAAGTTCTATGTCCTGCGCGGCATCCTGCTGCTCGTCACCGAGGTCGGCGAACGAGTGGAGAAAAACGGGAAGTGGAATGCTCGGCTCCGCTGCATCTTCGAGAACGGGACCGAATCCGACATGCTGCTGCGCTCCCTCGCCAGCGAGCTCTACAAAGACGGTCGCCGCGTGACGGAGTTGGATGAAAAGACACTGGCCGCGATGCAGGTGACTGACGACGACGAAGCAGCAGGGTTCATCTATGTGCTGCGCTCCCTGAGCGCGCATCCCGACATCAAGGCAGTCCCGAACCTCTACAAAATCGGCCTCGCCCGCCGAAGCATCGAGGGGCGCATCCAGAATGCCGCGAATGAACCAACCTACCTCATGGCTCCAGTCACTCTCGTGAGCACCTTCCAATGCTACAATGTGAATCTGTCGAAGCTGGAGAACCTGCTTCACCGTTTCTTCGACCACGCCACGGCCAAAGTCCAAGTCACCGATGCCCAAGGCAACTACCACACCCCGAAGGAATGGTTCAGCGTGCCAATTGAAACCATCGAAACGGCGGTGCGATTGCTCATTTCTGGCGAGATTGTGAACTACCGCTACGATTCAAACTCTGGGCAAGTCCACCTGATACTTCAGTCTAAAAAATTGGGATAGCTGATTGACTCAAGTTCCTACCACATGTGAGTTACCGCCGCTTTTTTCGGAGCTACGACACTTTGGATTATGCTGGCTTGAGTGAATCAGCCTCCCTCTCCTTCTGCAGCCTCTCAAGGATCTTCCAAAAACGCCGCCGCACCTCGTCATCCAAAAAATCGCCTCTTTTCGATCCCCACGGCTCGTCACATGGTCAATCGCCCACGCGTTTTATCGCTTTTTAAGAAACCAGCCCGAAGAGAGCGTTGAGTTTGCCTCGCTGGAAATCCTGTAACATCTGCCATGCATCGTTTGCCTCAGCGGGTTTCGCCTGCGCAACCCCTCAGCGCAGCAGCTTGCCATCGCCGTCCACCTTGGCGGTGGCGATCTGCTCGGCTTCGTCGGCGAGCTTCCGCATTTTGGCAACCTGCTCGGGTGTGGGCGTCGCGCCTTGGGTCTCGATGGCGACAAGGCGGATTTTTTTGATGCGGTCGGTGAACTCTGTCACCATCTCGGTGGCCTTCAATCGCGGGTTCAAGGTGTCCAGCCGATCCAGAAAATATTCCATCACATCCACGCGCCCGAGGATTTCGGCCTTTGCCGGGGAGTAGCGGTCATCGGTGCTGACGGCTCCCAGTTGAAAACCGCGCAACCATCCGCCAAGGCTGACCATATGGGCCATTTCTTCATCGTGCAGTTCCATCATGGACTCCTCGACATCTTCCTGGGTTTTCACCAATTCCCCGCGCATGCCGACCCAGTCGCCCTTGTCGCTGAGTTCAAAAAGGCTCTTGCTGCGTTTGGCCAGACGCTCGCCCACGCCGAGCGCACGCGATTGGCGAATGAGTTCGAGTCCGATGTCCTGCAAATCCTGTGGACGCTCGGCGATCGTGAGCATGAATCCATCCGCGACCAGTGAGCCGAAGTGCAACGCAGTCTGAAGACGGTTGCTGAAGCTCGCCTCGCGGTTCGCGGCTTCGATGGTCTTGAGCGGCACCGGACGAAAGGCTTCAAGGTCCTTTAGCAGCGAGGCTATGGAAGGCGAGGTGACGGGATTCACTCCGAGTTCCTCGCGCATGTGTTCGGTGGAACTGCTCTCCAATTCCTTGAGAGTATCGGTCTGCGCAACCAAGCCGCCACAGGATGCGGCAAGACAAAGCACAAGAATGGAGAAAATCCGAGTCACTCGAAGATTAATAGACACCACTCCGCGCGATGCCAATCAAGCGAGAAAGCGCTTTCGGA
Source organism: Spartobacteria bacterium UBA5019 (assembly GCA_002396485.1). Lineage (GTDB taxonomy): Bacteria > Verrucomicrobiota > Verrucomicrobiia > Chthoniobacterales > Terrimicrobiaceae > UBA967. The sequence goes on along the minus strand of DGXZ01000070.1, from coordinate 16,259 downwards.
AAAAAAGCTTTGGGTTCATATTTTCACCATGATCATCGGAGTCCCCAAGGAAATCAAAGCCCAGGAGCATCGCGTGGCGCTCCTTCCGTCCGCTGCCTATCAACTCATCAAACATGGCCACAAGGTCATCGTAGAATCCCAGGCCGGCGCTGGAATTGGTTTCTGCGATGACAACTACCGCCAGGCCGGTGCGGAAATTGTCACCAGCCACGCCGAGGTTTTCGCCCGCGCCGACATGGTGGTGAAAGTCAAAGAGCCACTCCCGGAGGAATATCCTCTCCTCCGCAAAGACCAGATCCTGTTTACCTATTTGCACCTCGCCGCGAGCCGTTCGCTCACCGAGGCGCTCCAAAAATCCGGCGCGACCTGCATCGCCTACGAGACCGTGCGGGTCAACAACCGCCTCCCGCTCCTCGAGCCCATGAGCGAAATCGCAGGCCGCATGTCTGTGCTGGTGGGGGGATTTTTCCTCGCCAAGCACACTGGCGGAAAAGGCGTGCTCCTCGGTGGTGTTCCCGGAGTGCTTCCGGGAAAAGTCGTTGTCATCGGCGGAGGCACTGCAGGAGTCAATGCCGCCCGCATGGGCACAGGCGTGGGAGCGGATGTGACGATTCTCGAAGTCGATCTGGAGCGAATGCGTTTCCTCGACATCACCATGAGCACCGCCCACACACTCTACTCGAGCGAGGCCAGCCTGCTCGACCTCTTGCCAAGTGTGGACCTCCTCATCGGCGCCGTTCTCGTTCCAGGAGCGAAGGCTCCGAAACTCATCACCCGCGAGATGCTCCGCCTCATGAAACCCAACAGTGTTGTCGTGGATATCGCCATCGACCAAGGCGGATGCCTCGAGACATCCCGCCCGACGACCCATGACAACCCGACCTTCGTCGAAGAGGGCGTTGTCCACTACTGCGTCGCCAATATGCCCGGCGCCTACGCCCGCACCGCCACGCAGGCGCTCACGAATGTGACCTACCGTTACATCGAAACACTCGCGGACCTCTCGCTCGCCGAAGCCTTCGAACGAGCACCCGGTCTCCGCGAGGGTCTGAGCGTCTACAGGGGAGGCATCACTTGCAAAGTCGTTGCCGAAGCCCACGGCCTCGATTACACGCCATTTGTCGCCACATGACACTCGAACAGGAAATCCACACCATCGGCCGCCGCGCCCGCGAAGCCTCGCGCGCCCTCGCGCGCCTCTCCGCCACACAAAAAAATAAAATCCTCATCGCCATGGCGGATGAACTCATCGTTCGTTCACTCGAAATCCTGGCTGCGAATGCGGAGGATATTGCCGCCGCTGAAAAAAACGGCCTCACCAATGCCGCCATCGACCGCCTGCGACTCACTCCGGACCGGATCTCGGGCATGGCCGACGGCATCCGCCAGGTTGCCGCCCTCGAGGATCCGGTTGGAGAAATCCTTCGCGACTGGACACGCCCGAACGGCATCCGCATTCAGAAAATCCGAACACCGATCGGCGTCATCGGCATCATTTACGAGTCCCGCCCGAACGTCACCGCCGACGCCGCCGTGCTCTGCCTCAAGACCGGCAACGCCGTCATCCTGCGCGGCGGCTCCGAGGCCCTTGCTTCCAACCTTGCCATCGCCAAGGCGCTCCAAGCCGGTGGATTTGAGGCCGGGCTCCCCGATTTTTCCGTTCAGCTCATCCCCACAAAAGACCGCGAAGCCGTGAAAATCATGGCCGCCATGGACCAGTTCATGGATGTCATCATTCCGCGAGGCGGGCACTCGCTCATCGAGGCCGTTGTCAACGCCGCCCGCATGCCCGTCATCAAGCACTACGATGGCATCTGCCATGTTTATGTGGATCGGGAAGCCGATCTGCAAATGGCCCTCGATATCGCGATCAATGCCAAATGCCAACGCCCCGGCGTGTGCAACGCCGTTGAAACCCTCCTCATCCACCGCGACATCGCGCAGGAGTTCCTCCGCCTTGCCACACCCGTGATGGATGCCGCCCGCGTCGAACTTGTCGCCGATCCCGAATCGTTCAAAATCCTCGCCAGTCTGCATTACAACTCGCTCCGCGAGGCGGATGACGCCACCTGGCGCACCGAGTGGCTAGATCTCATCCTCTCCGTCCGCATCGTGGATGACCTGGCCGCCGCCATCGACCACATCGAGACCTTCGGCTCCCACCACAGCGATGCGATCATCACCCGCAACCCCGCCACAGCTGAATCCTTCCTCGCCTCGGTCGATTCCGCCACCGTTTATTGGAACGCCTCCACCCGCTTCACCGACGGCGGCGAATTCGGCTTCGGCGCCGAGATCGGCATCAGCACCGACAAACTCCACGCCCGGGGCCCCATGGGACTCGAGGAACTGACGACCTACAAATACCTCATCCGCGGCGACGGCCAGATCCGAAAATGAAAATCGTCGGCAAACAATCACGCACTCCCGCCACCCCAGAGGAGGCGGTTTTAAGGGCAGGAAAAATCATCGCCGAAGCCTTTCGCGTGTCTCCCATCAAGAAACCAAGAGGTTTTGTCGTGAAATTCAAAACCTGGGAAGAGCACGAAGCATGGCAGCAAGCCCGAAGACAAACTCCGCCAACAAAATGAAAACTCCCTTCTCCGTGCCTTCTGTGTCCTCGGTGGTCAATCCCTGTCGCCGCCCATGAAAACCCTCCGCGTCCACTACGAAGGCCGCGTGCAAGGCGTCGGCTTCCGCTACACCGTCAAAAACCTCGCTCGTGAATATGATGTCTCCGGCACGGTGGAAAACCTGCCCGACGGCCGTGTGGAGCTGATCGTCAGCGGCGAAGCAGACGAGGTCGATGCGTTTCTCGAGGGAATCCGCACCAGTCATCTCGCAGGCCACATTACCCTTGAGTCCCCGCAACCCATTTTCCGCCCCGCCACACTGCGCGGTTTCTCCATCGTGCCATGACCACTCCCGCCGTCCGCATCGAAAACCTCACGAAGATTTTTCCTGTTCCCCTGCGTCGTCAACGTGTCACCGCCGTGCGCAACATCAGTTTCGAAGTCCGCCCCGGCGAGGTTTACGGCCTCCTCGGCCCGAACGGCAGCGGGAAAAGCACCACACTCAAAATCCTCCTTGGTCTCGTGACCCCCAATCAGGGCCGGGCTATGATTTTTGGGCAGGACAGCCGCGACTACCACAGCCGCCGGGATGTTGGATTCCTCCCCGAGAATCCTTATTTTTACAAATTCCTCACCGCCGCCGAGACCCTCCGCTTTTATGGCAAGGTTTGCGGCATGGGAGGAGCGATCCTCAACAAACGCATCGATGAACTCATCCATCTCGTTGGCCTCGAGGAGGCGCGCGATCGCCGCATTGGCGGATTTTCCAAAGGCATGCTCCAGCGCATCGGCCTCGCCCAGGCACTCATTCAGGATCCCCGCCTCGTTGTCCTTGATGAACCCACCGCCGGCGTCGATCCCGCCGGATCCCATCAAATCCGCGACCTCATCCTCGACCTCAAAAAACGCGGCAAGACAGTCCTGCTCACCTCGCACCTTCTTGAGCAGGTTCAAGAAATCTGCGACCGCGTCGGCATCATGGCCCGTGGCGAAATGATCCGCGAAGGCGCACTCGCCGACCTCGTCTCGGTAAAAAACCAAACCGAATTCGTCATCGAAAATGCCACGCCGGAAATCCGCTCCCAAATCGAGCACCTCCTCCAAAATTCCCCTGCCAAGCTCCTTTCGACCCGCCAACCCCAGCGCTCGCTGGAAAGTGTATTTTTGGAACTCACCGCACCCTCCGCCGATCGAAAATGAACCTCTTCATCACCGGCACCGATACCAACGCCGGAAAAACCTTCGTTACGGCACTCCTCACCCGTGCCCTCCGCGCCAGAGGCTTTGAAACCATCGCTCTCAAGCCACTGTGCAGCGGCGAGCGCTCGGATGTCGAAATCCTGCAAGCCGCATCAGACCACCACCTGTCCCTCGACGAAACCAACCCCGTCTGGCTCCGCGAGCCCGCCGCCCCTCTTGTCGCCGCCAACCTCGAAAACCGCAGCATCTCGCTTGACTCCCTTGTGGACTGGTTCCGCCACCTCTCCAGCAAACACCCCTCCCTCCTCGTCGAAGGCGCCGGCGGCTGGCTCGTTCCCATCACGCCCAAAGCAACCATCGCCGACTTCGCCGCCCGCCTTGCCCTGCCGGTCGTGCCCGTCGTCGCAAACCGCCTCGGCTGCATCAACCACACCCTGCTCACGCTCGAGAGTATCCGCGCCAGAGGCCTCCAGTGCCCAGGCATCGTTCTCAACACACTGTCCACCACGGAAGATATCGCCACGCGCACCAACCGCGAAATCCTCGTGCAACACACCCCCATTCTCCTCGAAATCCACCCTTCGCAAACAGACATCCCGCCCACGCACCTCGCCCATTTTCTACATGGCTGCATCCGCGCCAATCCCGCACCGAAATGAAACTCTTTCCCATCCTCCTCGCCCTCACCTCGTCCCTCGCCCACGCCGCGCCAGGCCTCACGATTTACAATCAGAACTTCGCCGTCGTCCGCGACACCCTGCCGCTCGACCTCCCGTCCGGCACCAACGAGCTTGTCTTTGATGGTGCCACCAGACTCCTCGAGCCTGACTCCGTAATCCTCCGCGATGCCTCCGGCGCCCCGCTGCGCATTCTCGAACAAAACTACCGCAACGATCCTGTCACTCAGCAGCTCCTGCTCTCGCTCTCCGAAGGAAAAGAAATCGATTTCCAGGTGCGCGAGATCACCAAACCCGACCGCGTTGTGAAGGGAAAAATCATCCGTGCCACGCCTGATCAGGCCCCCATCATCGAAGTCGACGGTAAAATCCAATTCAGCCTCCCAGGTGAACCCCTCTTCCCCTCCCTCGGCGACAATACCATCCTCAAACCCCGCCTCGTCTGGAAAATCCAGACCCCCGAGGCCATAAAATCGCAGGCCGAACTCGCCTACATCACCGGTGGACTCACATGGCAAGCCAGCTATAACATCGTCGCCCCTGAAAAAGGCGACACCCTCGAAATCATCGGCTGGATCACCATGCAAAACCAGTCCGGACGCGATTTCGAGAACGCCAAAATCAAACTCCTCGCGGGGGATGTGAATAAAGTCACCCCGCCCGCCCGTGAAAAGTTCGCAAGGATGGCCGTCACCGCCATGGCCATGAGCGAACCCGAAGTCACCGAAAAAACCTTCGACGACTTCCACCTCTACTCCCTCCCGCGCCCGACCAGCCTCCTCCAACAAGAAACCAAGCAGGTCGAATTCATCCGCGCCTCCGCCGTCCAATCCGAAACCATCTACACCTACGACGGCGCCGACATCTCCAACTGGCAATCCATCGACCCCGCCTTCCGCCGCGCCAACGAAGATTTCGGAACCCAAAGCTCCACAAAAATCGCCATCACCCGCGAGTTCAAAAATACCAAGCAAAACAACCTCGGCATTCCACTCCCCAAAGGCCGCATCCGCTTCTACCGAGCCGATGCAGACACCCTCGAATTCACCGGAGAAAACGAACTCGACCACACCCCCGCCGATGAACTCATAAAAATCCACACAGGCGACGCCTTCGACCTCATCGGCGAAAGAAAACGCACAGACTTCCGCGTGGACACCGCCAACAACTCCGCCACGGAAACCTTCGAAATCACCCTCCGCAACCGCAAAAAAGACCCCGTCACCATCCGCGTCATCGAACACATCTACCGCTCCGCCAACTGGAAAATCACCGCCCACTCCGACCCCTTCACCAAACCCCAATCCCAGCAAATCCAATTCCTCATCCCCATAAAACCCGGCGAAGAGCGCAAGCTCACCTACACCGCAAATTACACTTGGTAGCCTCTCGCCCGCCAAAAATTTGGACGATCGTCCAAATTTTTGGTTCGCTGATACCGACTCGATTTGCGAAGCTGACAAGAAAGGTCCGAAAAGCAGTTTGCAAAGATCAAATCATTCCAACCGGACGTAGAAACTGGTCCGAGAGGCGCTTTATTGTGGGACGGGCCTCTCCCACCTTCCCGTTTAATTGCCAAACACGAGAGACAGTCGAGGCCCTCTTTTTGTAAAGCGTTATCGGAGAAAAGTGCGCCCCCCGGGACTCGAACCCGGAACCAATTGATTAAGAGTCAACTGCTCTACCATTGAGCTAGGGACGCGTGAGATTTTGGGCAGCTTTCGGTCTGTTTACCGGAGCCGGTTTGATTTTGTCAGGCAGAGCAACGGTGCGCTTGCGGACGAAACAAGACCGAGAGAATTAGTTCGCGCGGTGGTGGATGGCAAGCAGAAATAATCCAATCATCTTGGGAAGCCGCCGAGATGCGGAACCTGGCTGAGGAATTCCGGCAAGCTTATGGCGGTGACGGATTCCGACAAAGGGTAGGAATCTCCGCCGGGCGTGACGAAGTAACCCCGCGTTGCCTGCAATGTCTTGGCGCTTTCAAGAAAAGCGGGGCTGAGCTTCGGAGATAGCGTGCGTTTGATCTCGATGGCGATGACCTCACCCGACGAAGTTTCGAGAATCAAATCGATTTCGGCTCCGGCTTGAGTGCGGTAGTGGGTGAAGTTGGTGCCTTTGGGGAGCAAGGGTATGATCTGCTCCAAGCAGTAACCTTCCCAAGAATGGCCGCAGAGAGGATGGCCGAGCAAATGTTCCAGATCATCAATTCCGGCAAGGGAGTGAAGGAGACCGCTGTCTCGCCAGTAGACCTTGGGCGATTTGACAAGCCGCTTTCCTGCATTTCTGCTCCACGCCGGAATGCTGCGGACAAGATAGAGTCCTTCGAGCAAATCGAGGTAGTGTCGAACGGTTTTGCCATCGATTCCCAAAGAACCGGCCATTCGGCTCAGATTCAATGTGGCTCCCTGCTGATGAGCCACCATGGAGCACAAACGACGCAAAAGCAAAGGAGCTGCGGTGATGCCGAGTTGAGGCAGATATCGCTCGACATAGCTGATGATAAAATCCTCACACCACTGGCGGGAGGCGGCATCGTCCGCAGCCAGAAAGCTGTCGGGATATCCGCCGCGAAACCAGTGGCGATCCATCTCCTCGTCTCGACTTTTAAGTTCAGTGAGATTGAAGGGACAAAGCTCCAGATAGCTGATTCGACCGGCAAGTGTCTCGGAACTTTGTCGGAGAAGCTCTGGCGATGCTGACCCGAGGATCAGAAATTGCCCGAAGGCTTCGCCAGCGCGACGCCTCTCATCCACCAGGCTTCGAAGCACTGGAAACAGGTCCGGCAACCGTTGAATCTCATCAAGGATGACAAGATGGTCTGCAAACTTGCCAAGATAAAGGTCCGGGTCTGCCAGTTTGGCGATGTCGGACGGTCGCTCCAGATCGAGATAATGAATGGGCTTTCCAATCTCCAGACTCCGAGCCAGTGTCGTCTTGCCCACTTGTCGCGAACCCAGCAACGCTACCACAGGCGTTTGCAAAACCCGTGTCCCCAAGACGGTCGCAAGTTGGCGCTTTATCATTTACCTTGTAAATAAGGAATGGATTCCTGTTTTACAAGGCAAATTATTTCGTGTGCTTTGCGAAAAAAGCCATCTTGCTCATAGGGAAACATCTAGGTCGTTACTAGGGCCTGAAAGAGATATTCCGACAGATCGAAAAGCTCTTTCCCGGCAGTGTGGCGTCCCTTTTGATCCTGCGGTGGCGGATGGCAAGCGGAAATAGCGCGGCGGGCCCACTTCTTTTCCAGACATGGACGGCGCATTAATTTGCCGAGACGGAGGTGCGCTCCAGCCAGACTGCGTAGGCTTCTTCCGAGGTTTCGCCGGCTGCGAGGGCGAGGGTTTCGAGGACTGCTTCTTCTTCGGGGGCTTGGAATCGGTATCCGTTTGTTTCGATGAAAAGCGCGGCGGCAATGAAACCTGCGCGTTTGTTTCCATCGAGGAACGGGTGGTTTTTGACGATGCCGTGCGCGTAGGAGGCAGCCATCTGAAAAATACTTGGCTTTCCGTAGGCAAAGAGGTGCTTGGGTCTGTTGAGGGCGGAATCGAGCAGGGACTCTTCCCTGATGCCCGATAAACCGCCGAATCTTTCGAGAAGGCTCTCATGATACGCGAGGCAATCCTCGCGCGTGATCCAGACGGGCTCGTTCATTTGGCGAGTTCCCGAAGAGCGTTGCGATAGCGCTGCATGAGGCTTTCCACGATTTCCATTTTGTCCTCAAAGCCCGGGCGCTCGGGTGTGACGCGGAGGGAGCATTCGGGGGATTCCGTGAAATAGAGAATCGTGCCTTCCTCGGCTTTGAGTTGCTGGAGGGCTTCTTTGGGGAGGACGATGCCGAGGGAGTTGCCGATTTTGCGAACTTTGGATTGTGCGATCATGGAATAACATTAGTTACCACGCAGCCGATGTCAATCGGCCGCGTCGCTCGTTTTGCGCGCTGCGGCGTGGGTTTTTTCGAAAGATTGCCAATGGCTCGTGCGGGTTTTATAAGACCTGCGCCGATCTTCATCACATGAAATCCTCCTCCTCGCAGTCTTCCTCTCCTTCCACCCAAGCCGTGTCGGTCGCCGGCAAGAAACTCCTTGCGGCGAACCGCAGTGAAATCGCGATCCGGGTTTTCCGTGCAGCGACCGAGCTGGGCATGCGCACGGTGGCCATCTACGCGCAGGAGGATCGCCACACGATGCACCGCTTCAAAGCCGATGAGGCCTATGTGGTGGGCGAGGGCAAGGGACCGGTGGGGGCGTATCTGGATATCGATGGCATCATCAGCCTGGCGCGTGAACACGGGGTGGACATGATTCACCCGGGGTATGGATTTTTATCAGAGAATGCCGCTTTCGCGCGGGCCTGCGTGGAGGCGGGGATCACTTTTGTGGGACCGGACTCGGAGTTGCTTGACACGATGGGCGACAAGACCGCCGCGCGTGCACTGGCGCAGAAGCTGAATGTGCCGACGCTGCCGGGCACGGAGGATCCGGTGAGCGACCGAGGCGAGGCGCTGCGTATCGCGAAGGGGATGGGTTTTCCATTGATCATCAAAGCAGCCTTTGGCGGGGGAGGTCGTGGCATGCGAGTGGTCACGCGCAGTGAGGATTTGGTCGACCTGCTGGATGAAGCCCAGGGCGAGGCGGAGCGGGCGTTTGGAAATGCGGCAGTGTTCCTCGAAAAATACATTCCCCGGGCGAAACATATCGAGGTGCAAATCTTGGGAGACCAGCATGGGAATGTGCTGCACCTGCACGAGCGCGACTGCTCGGTGCAGC
>DGXZ01000070.1:3999-6855 GCA_002396485.1 Spartobacteria bacterium UBA5019 | reverse complement strand
GCTCGGTGCAGCGGCGCCACCAGAAAGTGATCGAGATCGCACCGTCTGTGGCTCTCGACGAGGGCGTGCGCCGCGACCTCTGCGATGCCGCTGTGCGCTTGGCGCAGGGCGTTGGCTACAACAATGCCGGCACGATCGAGTTTCTCTACGATGTAGATAAAAAAGAGTGGTTCTTCATTGAGATGAACCCGCGCATTCAGGTCGAGCACACGGTGACCGAGCAAATCACCGGCATCGATCTCGTGCGCTCCCAGATCCTCGTTGCAGCAGGAGCCTCGCTGCATGGCCCCGAGTTGGCGCTGCCGCCGCAGCCGGACATTCCCTGCAACGGCTATGCCGTCCAATGCCGGGTGACTACCGAAGATCCGGCGAACAAATTCATGCCGAATTACGGCAAGATCATCACCTACCGCAGCGCAGCGGGGTTCGGGGTTCGCCTCGACTCCGGCATGGGCACGACGGGTAGCGTCATCACACCCTTCTACGACTCGCTTCTCACAAAAATCACGACCTCCGGGCAGACATTCCCCGTCGCCCTACAGCGCATGCTCCGCGCGCTGCGCGAATTCCGCATTCGCGGAGTGAAGACGAACATCCCGTTTCTGGAAAATGTCATTCAGAACGAGGCGTTCCAGTCTGGCGCGGCAACGACCACGCTCATCGACACCACGCCGTCGCTCTTTGATTTCAAACCCCGCCGCGACCGCGCGTCGCGTCTGCTTTCCTTCCTCGCGGATGTGATCGTGAATGGAAATCCCCAGGCCAAGGGGCACCAGGTTTCCGCGCCTCTGGAGGCCGCGCGACGACCATCCTATGATGGCAAACAGGTGCCGCCCGAGGGCACACGCCAGCTTTTGCTCAAGCTCGGACCCGAGAAATTCGCCGCATGGACGCGCCGCCAGAAGCAACTGCTTTTTACGGATACGACCTTCCGGGATGCGCATCAATCGCTCCTCGCCACGCGCGTTCGCACCTACGACATGGCGGCCGTGGCGGATTCCGTCGCGCGCCGGGCTTCGGAGCTTTTCAGCTTGGAAATGTGGGGCGGCGCAACTTTCGACGCCTCGATGCGCTTCCTGCACGAGGATCCGTGGGACCGTCTGCGCGACTTGCGCGAGCGGATTCCCAATATTTGCTTCCAGATGCTCCTGCGCGGATCTAATGCGGTCGGCTATTCGAACTACCCGCCAAATGTCGTCGCCGGCTTCATCCAACACGCCTCCGATTGCGGCATGGATATCTTCCGCATTTTCGATTCGCTAAACGACCTGCCGAACATGAAAGCCGCGATGGAAGCGGTGCGCAAAACCAAGGGCATTTGCGAAGGCACACTCTGCTACACGGGTGACATCCTCGATCCGGCCCGCACGAAGTATTCCCTCAAATACTACATCGGCCTTGCCCATGAGCTGGAAAAAATGGGAGCGCACATGCTGGCGGTGAAGGACATGGCCGGGCTCTGCCGCCCCTTTGCGGCGCGGACACTCATCAAAGCCCTCCGTGAAGAGGTTGGAATGCCAGTGCATTTCCACACCCACGACACCAGCGGCGTGAACGCGGCGTCCATCCTCATGGCTGCTGAGGCAGGGGTCGATGTGGTGGATGCCGCCATCTCCTCGATGTCCGGCTCGACCTCGCAGCCGAACCTCAACAGCCTCGTCGCCGCCCTGCGCCACACGCCGCGCGATCCAGGACTGGACTTGGATGCCCTGAACGAATTTGCTGACTACTGGGAACAAGTTCGCGCCTTTTACGCGCCGTTTGACACCTCGCCAAGGACAGGAAGCGCGGAGGTTTACCTCCATGAGATGCCCGGCGGACAATTCACCAATCTCAAGGAACAGGCCGCCAGCATGGGTCTTTCCAGCCGCTGGCCTCAGATCGCTCGCTGCTATGCCGAGGTGAATGAACTCTTCGGAGACATCGTGAAGGTGACCCCCTCGAGCAAAGTTGTCGGCGACATGGCGCTCTTCCTATTCAGCCGTGGCATCCGTCCGGCGGATGTTTTGAACCTGGAACCCGGCACGGCATTTCCCGAATCGGTGAAAGACATGCTCGCCGGGGGACTTGGCGAGCCGATGGGCGGATGGCCTAAAAAACTCGTGGAAGTGGTGCTTGGAAAGACCAAGCCCGCCAAGGCCCGTGCGCCGAAAGTTGATCTGGCAGCCGTCCGCGCCGAACTCACTGCCAAGCTGAAGCGGGAGGCGATGGATGACGACCTTTACAGCCATCTCATGTATCCGGATGTCTTCGCGGACTTTTCGAAATTCGAGCGCGAGTATGGCGATGTGAGCAAACTGCCAACACCCGCGTTTTTCTATGGTTTGAAGCCGGGCGAGGAGATAGCGGTCGATATCGAGCAGGGCAAAACTTTGTTCGTCAAGTTGATCAATGTCGGTGCGGCGGCAAAGGATGGACGGCGCGTTGTTTCCTTTGAGTTCAACGGCATGCCACGCGAGGCAACCACGCTGGATCGCTCGCTCCAGACGAAATCCGTTTCTAGACCAAAAGCCGACGCAGCGAAATCCAACGAAGTCGGCGCACCGATCCCCGGAATGGTCAGCTCGCTCTCCGTCGGCGTCGGGGCAAAAGTTACAAAAGGTGACAAGATTCTCACCCTCGAGGCCATGAAAATGCAGACAACTCTCTATGCTCCAGCGGATGGCGTGATCGATGAAATCCTCGCCCACGCTGGCGAGGCGGTGGATACGGGTGATCTGATTGTCCGACTGCGGGCTTGATTCGGTGCAAAAAACCAATCCCACCCAAAGCTGCTGAAGCGCTCATTGGGGTCAGCGCCCTTCAACTGCAAATACTATCCATCCTCTTTCGCGCGAACCAAAAATTTGGACGATC
>DGXZ01000070.1:3676-3808 GCA_002396485.1 Spartobacteria bacterium UBA5019 | reverse complement strand
ATTTGGACGATCGTCCAAATTTTTTTACTTATGCAAATTTATATAATTAAATAATATGTGTAAAATTTAGACGGATTTTTTGTAAAAACCTGCGACGATTGAAGGCAAACTTTTTGGACGATCGTCCAAATT
>DGXZ01000070.1:0-3500 GCA_002396485.1 Spartobacteria bacterium UBA5019 | reverse complement strand
TTTGGACGATCGTCCAAATTTTTTGTCCAAGAGGAGCGAGGAGAGGCTTTCAAGGTGGTGGAATGGGATGGATGATGTTTGATGATTAATGGGTCAAGCGGGGTGTTCACCCCATTCGGCGCCCGTCCATTTACCAACAAAAAAAGAAGCCGACTCTTGCGAGTCGGCTTCTTGGTTTAAGTTAGGCTAAGGGTTTGATTAGAACGCGAAGCGAAGACCAGCGCGGCCGAGAACGGCGCTCTTAGGCTCTTCGGAGGAGTAAACCCAACGGGCATCGGAGAAGAGACCGATGTTGTCGGTAACGCGGTATTCAAGACCACCACCGACATTGCCGAAACCGTGGCCACGGCCTGTGCCGTAGGCAGCGCCGCCGCCAACGAGGGCGTAAGGAGCGAGGTTCAGCGAGCAGATCGGATAGCGGAGGAAGAGGTTACCAGAGGTAGCCCATTCAGTGTTGGATCCTCCACCGACTTTTTCACGGCCGAGGACGTCTTGTTCGACACCGAGACCGATGAATTTGGTGAAGAAGTAGTTGACTCCGAGTCCACCACCCCAGCCTGGACGGCCTTGGTTGTAGAAAGCGCCGGCGGCGAATGCGTCGACTTGGAGTTCCTGGTCGCGGAATTTGCATTCCGGAGCTGGAGCTACTGTTTGTTTGAAGGTCTTGGCCGAGGTGCCTGCGAAGGCGCCTGTGACTGAGACAGCAACTGTGAGAAGTGCGAGTGTGAGTTTTTTCATAGTGTGTTATTTTGATCAGCACCGCAGGTTTTCACGAGCAGTGCTGGGGGTAGTTGTAAAAAAAACGACAGAAACGTCAATCTTTATTTTTAGTGTGCTCAAGCCGCCGCAGGGTTGCGGATTTTTTCTTTGTCGCGTTCGCGCTTTTCCTCAAGGCGGGCGATTTCGGAAACGAGCTGCCGCTCGAGGGACTCCCGTTCCTGATAGGGGGCTTTGGCAATTTGATCTTCGAGGAAGATTTTTTTCTCAGCGATCTTGGCGTTGATCGAGCTGTCGACCTCAGCGATTTGCTGCTTTTGGTCGAGGGTGAGTTGCACGGCAGGGGAGGATTTTTCAAGGCGGCTCATGGCTAGTTCGTATGCAGATTTCATGGGCGCATTGTAACAAATCCCGCATTCCGCACACAGAAAAATTGCGGCCGGGGTCGGAGGAGTGTTTAGTGGGAGGTCATGTCGCACTTCAGGCTTTTGAGCACGGATTTTGATGGAACGCTGATCAGCCACTTCTCCGACGGGCTGTGCGCGCCGGACTTCGCCGCCGTGCTGGTGGAGCATAAAAAATCCGGCGGCCTCTGGGCGGTTAATACCGGTCGCAGTCTCTGGCACGCCATCGAGGGTGTGGAAAAATTCCAGCCGCCCTTGCAGCCGGATTTCCTGCTTACAAACGAGAGGGAAATTTTTCACCGGACTCCGGATGGACGTTGGGTTCCCGAGCACGGGTGGAACGAGACATGTTATCAAAGGCACGATGACCTCTTCGCGCGGTCGATGCATATTTTTGACCGCATCCGTCTGCTCGCCGAAGGGCATCCAGGCATCAATCTCTCCGAGGAGAATGGCCAACTGGCTGGGGTGATCACCTCAGATGAGCAAGTGATGCATGATTTTGTCGCCTTTCTGGAAACCGAGCGCCTCAAACTGCCAGAGTTTTCCTACCAGAGGAATACGATCTACCTGCGGTTTGCCCATAGCGACTACCACAAGGGCTCGGCGCTCGGAGAGCTTTGCCGGATTCTGCAAATTTCTGCGAGCGATGTCGTCGCGGCAGGGGATCATTTCAATGACATCCCGATGCTCGATGGCCGCTATGCCGCGCATCCCTGTTGTCCCTCGAATGCGATTCCCGAGGTGCGTGCGATTGTCGAAAAATCCGGCGGCCATCTGGCCTCGAAACCAGCAGCCGAGGGCGTGGCCGAGTCCTGGCATTTTTTCCAAGCGAACCGCCAGCTATGAACGCCGCACTTCTTCGGAAACTCCGCAAAAAACTCGGCGCCGACCGTGTGCTGGCTGACGCCCCGGCTGTCTATACCTCCGACAAATGGTTCGCCAAGGGCACACCGGCCGCTGTGGTTTTTCCTGCCAATACCGAGGAGACCGCATTCGTTCTCCGCGAGGCTTATCGTGCGGGCATACCGATCACGCCGCGCGGTGCCGGCTATGGGTATGTCGGCGGCTGCACGCCCGTACAGGGCGGCATCGTGCTTTGCATGGACCGCATGAACCGCATTCTTGAGATCAACGCGCGAGATTTCGTGGCCGTGGTCGAGCCGGGGGTGATCACAGGAAAACTTCAGGAAGCCGCCCGCAAAAAAAAACTCTTCTATCCACCGGACCCCGCCAGCCTCAAAGATTGCAGCATCGGCGGAAACATCGCCACCAACGCCGGCGGGCCGCGCTGCCTGAAATACGGCGTGACTCGCAGCTACATTCTTGGTCTCACGGTGGTGTTGCCGGACGGTAAAGTCGTAACCTGCGGAGGTCGCACCCACAAAAACAAAACCGGCTTCGATTTGGTCGGACTTTTCACAGGATCCGAGGGCCTTCTGGGGGTTGTCACCCAAGCCACGCTGCGCCTGCTGCCGCTTCCGCCTGCGCGTGCTGTGCTTTCGGCCGGGTTTGCATCCATCGAGGAGGCAGCCCGCGCGATCCAGAATGTCTTTGCGGCGGGTTTTCTCCCGGCAGCTTTAGAGGTCGCCGATGAATTCACCTTGAATGCCGCGCGAGCCTACAGCCCCTCGGCAAAATTCCCGCCCGGCAAGGCGCAGGTGATTATCGAAGTGGACGGACAACCCGCCAGTGTGCGCTCCGAGGCAGCTAATCTTGAAGAGCTTCTGAAAAAATCTGGCGCTGCTGGCATTCAAAAAGCCATCACGCCTGACGCCTGCGAGGCCCTCTGGGGACTGCGGCGTCTCTACTCGCAATCCCTCAAAGCCACCGGACTCAAGAAACTCAACGAGGACATCGTCGTGCCTCGCGGGCGTTTGGTGGACCTCATGAAATTCGCCGCCCGACTCCAGAAGCAATACGGCTTCCCCCTCGCCTGCTTCGGTCATGCGGGGGATGGCAATATCCATGTGAACATCATGGTCGAGAACCCGGATGATCAAGCGGTTCAAAAAAAATCGGCAGCTGCGCTGGATGCGCTTTTCGCTCAAGTCTTGGCTTGGCAGGGAGCGATCACCGGCGAGCACGGCATCGGCCTCGCCAAAAAACCTTGGTGGACGCAGGCCCTATCCGAAGAAAACCGCACTCTCCACCAAACCCTGAAAAAAGCCCTCGATCCGTCCGGCCTCCTGAATCCGGGGAAATTTGTGTAAAAACTCTGCCCTGCAGGATTTTATCACTGGCCTTCAGGTATATCAACGACCTTGCGGAAGCTTCTTGAGAGGCTATTCTATCACGATTTTTTGAGTTGCATCTGGCAGTTCGGAATTGAAACGATTTACTTTAATCCAATGGTCCAGGACTATTAAAGCTTCTGGC
>DGXZ01000004.1 GCA_002396485.1 Spartobacteria bacterium UBA5019 | reverse complement strand
TACAGAAAAAATGTTGCTTCGCCGAGGCATTCGCAACGCCAATGGGGCAGGACAAAAACGAAGACTCTGCAAGCAGGCTTGCCCGATTTTTGCTTTTTTCCGCCAATCGAAGCTTACTGGATCATTTGACTCGCCCGGTTGTGCCCATCCGATTCAGCCGTGTTGAGTTCCACTTCAACCGCGTAGCGCCCGTGGGTTGCTGAAAAGGCTCACTGAATTGGGCGACGTGCGACGTTGGCCCGTCTGGATAAACAGGAGGGCTGGGCCTTTTTTTGCCTGATTCGGAAGGCAGGTGTTTTAGCGTTCGCTGAGGGCCGTGACGCCAGGAAGGGCTTTGCCTTCGAGGAGTTCGAGGGAGGCGCCTCCGCCGGTGGAGCAATGGGTGACCTTGTCGGCGACGCCGAATTTTTTGGCGGCGGTGGCGGTGTCGCCGCCTCCGACGATCGTGATGGCCCCGGATGCGGTGGCTGCGGCGACGGCGGCGGCCATGGATTTCGTGCCTTCGGCAAATTTTTCGAATTCGAAGACGCCGGCGGGGCCGTTCCAGATGATGGTTTTCGCGCGGGCGATGGCGGCGGCGAAGATCTCGCGGGATTTTGGTCCGCAATCGAGGCCTTCGAGTCCATCGGGGATGCCGGATGCGTCATCGGCGTGGCCGGTCTCGGCATCGGGCGAGAAGGCGGTGGCTGTGATGTAATCGACCGGGAGGTGGATTTGAACTCCACGGGCTTTGGCTTTTTCCATCAACTCGGCGACGATTTTAGCGCCTTCGGGGTCGAAGAGGCTGTTTCCGATCGGCATGTTTTCGAGGACTTTTTTGAAGGTGTAGGCCATGCCGCCGCCAATGATGATTTCGTCGGCGGTCTCGATGAGGTTGCGAATGAGCGGGATTTTGTCGGCGATCTTGGCGCCTCCGAGAATGGCCAGGAGTGGCCGCTGAGGGTTGTCGAGCACGGCGGCGAAGGCATCGAGTTCCTTCTGCATGAGGAAGCCGGCGACTTTAGGGAGATCGACTCCCACGACGGAGGAGTGCGCACGGTGGGCTGTGCCGAAGGCGTCGCTCACAAAGACATCGCCGAGCTTCGTGAGGCTGGCACGGAAGGCGGCAACTTTTTCGGGATCGGCTTTGGTGGAGGTGCCATCCTCATTTTTGACTTTGCCTTCTTCTTCGATGTGGAAGCGGAGATTTTCGAGCAGGACGACTTCGCCGGGCTGGAGCGAGGCACAAGCGGCTTCGACTTCGGTGCCGACGCAGTCGTTGAGGAACTTCACGGGCTTGCCGAGAAGTTCGGAGAGTTTTTCAGCGACGGGCTTGAGAGAAAATTTTTCGACGACTTTGCCATCCGGGCGGCCGAGGTGGCTCATGAGGACGACGGATGCGCCTTCATTCAAGACGTGTTGGATCGTGGGCAATGCGGCGGAGATGCGCTGGGTGTTCGTGATGGTGCCGGTCTTTTTGTCTTGGGGAACATTGAAGTCCACGCGCATGAGGACGCGTTGGCCTTTGACGGAAATGTCTTTGATGGATTTTTTCATAGTAGTGGAAAATTCGAAAAAGAGGGAGGAACGAGTTTGTCTGAAAAGGAATGACCACAGAGTTCACAGAGGGCACAGAGGGCACAGAGTTTTTATATCTCCGTGTTCTCCGTGTCCTCTGTGGTCAATGATTCTATCCGGTTTTAATTGGCGATGACGCGGACCATCTCGAGGACTTTGTTCGAGTAGCCCCACTCGTTGTCATACCAGGAGACGAGTTTGACGAAGGTCGGGTCGAGAGCGATGCCGGCTTCGGCGTCGAAGACCGAGGTCTGGGTTTCGCCACGGAAGTCTGTGCTGACGACTTTCTGGTCGGTGTAGCCAAGGATGCCTTTGAGCGGGCCTTCGGAAGCGGCTTTGATGGCAGCGCAGATTTCCTCATAGGAGGCTGGCTTGTCGAGTTCCACCGTGAGGTCGACAACCGAGACATCGGAGGTTGGCACGCGGAATGCCATTCCGGTGAGTTTTTTGTTGAGGGCTGGGATGACCTTGCCCACGGCCTTGGCGGCGCCGGTCGAGGATGGGATGATGTTCTCGAGAATGCCGCGTCCACCGCGCCAATCCTTGCTGCTCGGGCCGTCCACGGTTTTTTGTGTGGCTGTGGCAGCGTGAACAGTGGTCATGAGACCGCGCTTGATGCCGAAGGTGTCGTTGATGACTTTTGCGAGAGGGGCGAGGCAGTTTGTGGTGCAGCTCGCATTCGAGATGATGGACTCGCCGGCGTAGCTCGCGTGGTTCACGCCGTAGACAAACATCGGGGTCTCGTCCTTGGAAGGCGCGGACATGATGACTTTCTTGGCGCCGGCCTTGAGATGCGCTTCCGCACTGGCGTTGTCGAGAAAGAGGCCTGTGGATTCCACCACGATATCGGCACCGACTTCGTCCCATTTCAGAGTGGATGGATCTTTGACGGCGGTGAGGCGGATTTTGTTGCCATTGACGATGAGGTGATTGCCCTCGACCGAAACTTCGCCTTCGAAACGACCGTGAACCGAGTCGTATTTGAGCATGTAAGCGAGATACTCGGGTTCAAGAAGATCGTTGATGCCGACAACTTGAATGTCCTTGCTGAAATTTTTGACAGCCGCACGGAAGACCATGCGCCCGATGCGTCCGAAGCCGTTGATACCGATTTTTACCATGATGTTTTTTTAGAGTTGGATTGATGTTCCGGCGGGGCCAGTGTATTTAAGAGGGCTTGGGCGGCAGCGTCAATCGCGAAAGGAGATTTGAATTCAAAATCTCAAAGAGGGTGAGGAAAGTCCGGTCGCTACAAAATCGAACGGCTTTCGTGCCGGCGCATGATAATTTCTAGGAGGATTTCGGGGTCATTGATTTTTTTTATCCGACCTGCGTAAACGCTGATGAGTTCATGAGCTTTGACTTTTTCGTTACTGGTAGTATACCTCTCGTTCCTCAAAACACAGTGCACAATGCCGACATTGCATCCAGTAATCCTAGTTGTTTTGCTCGCGTTCTTGTTGACGAGCTGCTCAAAGCCACCTACCGAATCGTCCATGCACATGATCGATCAATCAGATGAAAATGGAATGTTTCTCACGTGCCAGCACTCAACGTCACGTCGTCACGCGATCGTTGACCAAAGTGAGGGCATGATTTACCTTTGCTTGACGGAGCCAGAGAGTGGGCGGGGAGTAATGGGCTGCCCGTTATACTCAACAGTTCCTCCCCCAGAGGCCGTCGATTGGGAACTGATAGCAAGGACAGGGCAATCTCCACCGATTATGAGTGATGTAGCGAGTTCCGAGGCCGTGTTGGCGAATCCTGTAGGGAGCGAGTTCTCTGCGATTTGGTCACCGGATGGGCACTCCGTAGCGGTGGTCCGAGGAGGCCGAATTGTAGGAATGATTGTTGCCAACGCTACGCAGGGGTATTCAAGAGCTCTCGCCAAGGAAAGTGCGATTGGACTACCTTTTGACGAGGCCCTGGCTATGCGCACATTCCCCGGGTTCCAAAAGCAATGAAAAAGCACTCTCATAAAACGCCACAGCGAATGGCGGGCTTGTGATGGAGCGGGCGCTCGGAATACGATCCGCGCTATCGGACAGGGGTGACAGCGACCGTTCTCTCAGATAAATGCTTATCTTTCACGTCCAGTGTGATTTGCTATATCAAGACGTCGAGGTGATTATCAACGCTTGGAATCGGAATCTCATACCTTGGTGGTTCCTGTTGCCACAAGGCATATCGGGAGCAATCACGAAGCGCGCCGGACTTGCTCCATTAAGGGAACTCTGGTTAGGAGCTGTCCAGAAGTAATTCATATAGAATTGCAGATAGATCTATGCTGAATTGAGAAAATCCTCGGCGAACGATTGAGCGACAACGAGTAATCGAGTGCCAAAATCCGAGAAAAGCATTTGAACCACAGGAACCACAGATTTCAGATGAGCACGGATTACCAAGGCCTAGCAGAGTTCAAGGCACTCACCCTGCGGGTGAATTGTGATGAAGCGATATCTGATACGCAACTGATTTAATCTGTGCATTCTGTGAAATCCGTGGTTAATTCTTACTGCCGGATTTTGGATAATGGAGATTCCACACGAGGTGAAGGAATTGAAAAGCAAAAAAAAGCCCGGTGCCTTGTTTCCAAAGCACCGGGCACAATCCTGGCAACGACCTACTCTCGCACAACCTATAGATGCACTACCATCGGCTCTGCAGCGTTTCACTTCCGTGTTCGGGATGGGAACGGGTGGGTCCACTGCGCGGGATCACCAGACTTCGCAGAACTCGAGTTCAAAGAATGAACCTGCGAGATCGTCGCCTGTCTGGCGGCCAGAATATGTCAGAGAACAGAGCACTGTTCTTTGAAAATCGCACATTAGGGGAAAATTATACTCTTCGCTAACTGAGCTGAGTAGATGAAGAAAAAAAGCCGAACGAACATTAGTATTGTTAAGCTCAACACATTACTGCGCTTACACCCACAACCTATCAACGTGGTGGTCTACCACGGTTCTTCAGGGAGATTTCATCTTGGGAGAGGCTTGGCGCTTAGATGCTTTCAGCGCTTATCCTTTCCAAACATAGCTGCCCAGCGGTGCTTCTGACGAAACAACTGGATCACCATAGGTTTGTCAATCCCGGTCCTCTCGTACTAAGGATTGAACCCCTCAAATCTCCTGCGCCCACAGTGGATAAGGACCGAACTGTCTCGCGACGTTCTGAACCCAGCTCGCGTACCACTTTAACCGGCGAACAGCCGGACCCTTGGGACCTTCTCCAGCCCCAGGATGTGATGAGCCGACATCGAGGTGCCAAACCCTGCCGTCGATATGAGCTCTTGGGCAGGATCAGCCTGTTATCCCTAGCGTACCTTTTGTCCGTTGAGCGATGGCAATTCCACATTAAACCACCGGATCACTTGGACCTGCTTTCGCATCTGCTCGACTTGTAGGTCTCGCAGTTAAGCTGGCTTATATCCATATACTCGTCACCTGATTACCAACCAGGTTGAGCCAACCTTCGTACTCCTCCGTTACTCTTTAGGAGGAGACCGCCCCAGTCAAACTGACCGGCTGCCAGTGTTCCTCGCCCGGATGACGGGCCGAGGTTAGATGTTTCAATCTCACAGGGTGGTGTTTCATTGGCGGCTCATTAGCCCCCGAAAGAGCTAAATCAAAGCCTCCCACTTACGCTAAGCAATAAAATCGAAACAACAGTGACAGCGTACAGTAAAGGTGCATAGGGTCTTTCCGTCCTACTGCGGGTAGGCGGCATCTTCACCGCCACTACAACTTCGCTGAGCTCCTCGTTG
>DGXZ01000007.1:5283-10573 GCA_002396485.1 Spartobacteria bacterium UBA5019 | reverse complement strand
CTATTTTTTTTGAGATTCTTGCGAAACTTGGGTTAAGGAATTGTCAGAAATTCAATGCTTCATATGAGCAGGGCTTTTTGAGGCGCAGCGAGTAATTCCACTCACCATGAGTTTTTTGCATAACCCAGAAAACTGACTCGGTGAAAATGGCTCCAATTTGGAACACTCCTAAAATTCGCATGTGCGACCGGAAACCCTCATAAAACTTAGGGTTTTTTTCCCAGGGCACTACAATCTCTTCATGCAGGGATTTCCGTTTTCTTGGTTGGGAAGGCGGATTCCCGTCGATGTCGAGCATTTGGTAGTCAAAAGGTATCAGGCCCGCGTTTTGTCGCTTTTTTTGAGGTGCAGGATGGATTGCTGAAAAACTGGTTGGGCTATCGATCGTTGGTGTGTGAATTTACTCGAGGCTGGCGGGTGCGGGGTTGTTGGCTGCGAGGCCGGTGGGGGTTTGGGGTTCGGTGTATTGGATTTCGGCGTGGTCGATGCGGAGGGCTGTGCCGTCGGTGTTGAACTCGGGGCGGTGCTTGGGCTCGAAGTAGACGGGCATGTCTTTTCGGAGGGGGAGGATTTCGAGGCGGAGGTCGCCGGAGGCGAGTTCGGAGGCGTAGCGGCGCAGGCCGATTTCGAAGGTGGAGCCGTTGTAGAAGTCATCATTGAGCAGGCGGCCGTTGAGCGTGAGACGGGCGACATCGCCTGTGTAGCGGATGCGGAGGACGGGGTTTGATGCCATGTCCAAGTCGGCGGGGAGTTTCACTTTCCAGACGGCAGCAGACTGAAAATCATTTTTCCCCGGAGAGACGGGTAGGGCGAATTCGGGATCGTTGGATTTCCAGGAGCGCAGGGATTTGGGGGTTTCGAGGAGTTCCAGAACAACGGGTATGGAGCGCACTTTGGGTTCGGTGTCGAAGGCGAGGTCGCCGTCGTGGGCTTTGGGGGCTAGGGCCAGGGAGTCGGCTTCACTCAGCAGGATGATCCTGACTTCGCGGCCGTTTTTTCCCGACACGCGGATGGCGGGGCTGCGACTTGCACTGACGCCGCTGAAAACGAGCGGCTCGCGGCGGAGCGGGGCCTGAATGGTTGCGGAGTCAAACGCGAACTCGGCGTTCATGCCGGGGACCTCGGCGAAGACGGCTGTGAGGCCGCCATCGGGATCGAGGGTGCGGCGGATGGGCTGGGCGGTTGCGTAGATGAGCTTCACGCCATTGAGCTCGAGATTGAAGGGCCAGTGGAAAAAGGAATCCGCTGGAATCGTGGTGGGCTTGCTCGGAATGGTGAGGCTGCCGAGGGGCAGATCGATGCGGAATTGGGTGTTCGGCTTGCCTGGCATGTGTTCGAGCCTTTGGTAATTGTTCACGAAGAGAAATCCGGAGAATCCATCCGAGCGCACGCTCCAGCGCAGGTTTGCGGGGTTCGAGAAGTCCATTTCCTCGCGACCGGGGAGGAAGGCAGGCATGCGGGAAAGCTCGGTTCCGAAGTCTTCCATGAAGAAATTCAAGCGCCGTAGCCAATGGTAGTGCGGGCGGATCTGGCCGTATTGGCCGATGGGTGCTTGGAAGTCGTAGGATTTGATGGGTGTGTCGAAGACATCGCCGATTTCGTTAGATTTGTGCAGCGTGGTGAGGCGTCCCTCGGGATTCTCGCCGCCGTGATACATGTAGTAGCCGATCCCCACACAGCCGCTTCCGAGCTGGCAGAGTGCGAGGGATGCGACATCACGGGGCTCCACCTTGTTTCGCCGATGGTAGGAGACGAACATGCCGCCACCGGTTTCGGCTGTGAGGAAAGGATACTGCGCACGGTTCGACTCATCCTCCCCGCCCCGCACGGTGTTGACATCGCTCGCGATCGATTCGTCGATGCGCTGCTTGCGGAAGATGTAGTTGTAAAGAAGGCTCTCCGACTTCTCGACCGAGCTCTCCCAAGCGGCATCCGGGTAGGCACCGTAAAAGGGAATCATCTCGCCCGCCGGCATGGGATCCTCCATGCGGGGCCAGCCGGTTTTTGTGTAAAGGGGCACATCCATACCGACCTCGAGCGCGAGATTTTTCAAGCCGAGAAGGTAGCTCGAGGGGCCTGAATACTCGTTGTCGAGTTGGATGCCGACGACGGGGCCGCCATCCTTCCAGAGCAGGCCGCGCATTTGTTCGCCGATGTGGGTGTAGAGCCGCCTGACGGCTTCGAGATACTCGGGGTGCTCGGGGCGCAGGCCCCAGCGGGCCGGCGGGGCCCAGCGCGTGCTTTTCTCTACCCAATCGGGGAAGCCGCCGTAGCGCACTTCGCCGTTACACCACGGCCCGGCACGCACGATGGCCAAAAGACCGACCTCGCGACATGTTTGCAGAAAAGACCGGAGGTCTTTTTGTCCCTCCCAATCCCACTCGCCCTCGACCTCCTCGTGGTGATTCCAAAAAACATAGGTCGAAACGATTTTGATGCCGCCGTCTTTCATTTTCTCCAGCGCCTCGCGCCACTCGGCGCGGGGATATCTGGAAAAATGAATCTCGCCCATGATGGGGAACCAAGGATTGCCGTTGAAGAGCAGGCTGCGGCTGTCGAGCGTGATTTCATCCCCCGCCGGATTCCTATTGCTGCCGAGTTTGAAGTATCCTGAGAGGGGAGGCTCGGGGGTGTTGACTGTTACCGTGTGGGTGTCGACCTCCAGTGGTGTGGTCAATGTGAGAGTCATGCTGATTCCCGCATATGAGACCGATTTGAAAACATTCGTTATCATGGCACGGACCTCCGGAGTGGGTTGTGGGGGGTGAGTGGAGTGGGGCTCTAAGGATTCATGTTGATCTTTTGGCGAGCGGTTTGGGGTGGGGTAAAATGCGAGGAGGAATTTGAATTTTCCTGCCTATGTGGTTGGACAAATCCGTGGTGGGTTTGTTCAAACGAGGGATAAGAAAAATTAACCACGGAGCAACGGAGGGGGGGGGGAGCGGCAGCAATTAAATGGGACGGCGACGGCGCGCCATCCCTACCATGGGGAACGAAGCGCGCTGCCGCGCGGGAGTGGAGATCAGGCGAGGCGGCCGCAGCAGGATTTGAATTTTTTCCCCGAGCCGCAGGGGCAGGGGTCATTGCGGCCGGCTTTGGGGAGTTCGCGCTTGAGGGGGAGTTCGAACTTGGGAGCGGGCGGTTGGTCGGGCGTAGATGGCTGGGACTGGCCTCCGGGAGCGGCTTCAGGATTGAGGGCGAAGTCGGGACGGGAGAGGATTTGCGGGATGTTGGCGAGCATTTGCTCGAAGGCCTGCAGATTCGTGGTGCTGCGGAAGAGGTTGCCGAGGACTTCGCCTTTGATGGTGTCCATGAGGTCTACGAACATTGCGTAGGCGTCATTTTTGTATTCCACGAGCGGATCTTTTTGTCCGAAGGCGCGGAGGTAAACGGCGTCGCGGAGTCCATCCATCGCGTAGAGGTGCTCCTGCCAGAGACGGTCGATGGCGTTGAGGATGATGTAGCGCTCGAGGCCGCGCAGGGCGTCGGGGTTTTCAAGGGCAGCCTTGCGCTCGTAGGCGTCACGGATGGTTCCGATGAGGAAATTGGCATTCTCCTCGACGGAGCGTGTGTGCAAGGCGGCCTTCTCCTTGGTGAGGCCGAGCGGGAAGGTGGTGTTGACCCAGTGGAGGAGTCCATCGTAATCGGGTTCCTCGCCTTCTGGGGAGTCAAGGAAGGGGGAGATTTTTTTGGGAACGACCTCGTTGATGACTTCGAGGATGAGATCGCGCGGGTTCTCGGCGTCCATGACTTCGTTGCGGTAGCCGTAGACGACTTCGCGCTGCTGGTTCATGACATCGTCAAACTCGAGGGTGCGTTTGCGCATCATGTAATTCCGCTGCTCGACGCGTTTCTGCGCGGTTTCCACGCTGCGGTTCAACCAGGGGTGCTCGAGTTCCTCGCCCTCTTGGAGGCCGAAGGTTTCCATGATTTTGGTCATGCGGTCGCTCGCGCCGAAGTTGCGCATGAGATCGTCCTCGAAGCTCACATAGAAGCGGGAGCGGCCGGGATCGCCTTGGCGGGCGCAGCGACCGCGGAGCTGGCGGTCGATACGGCGGGATTCATGGCGCTCGGTGCCGAGCACGAAGAGGCCGCCAACTTCAGCGACGCCCTCGCCGAGTTTGATGTCGGTGCCACGGCCGGCCATGTTGGTGGAAATGGTCACGGCACCCTTGAGGCCGGCACGGGAGACGATTTCAGCCTCCTGCATGTGGAATTTCGCATTCAGAACGGTGTGCGGAATTTTCTGGAGCTTCAACATGCGGCCGAGGAGCTCGCTGGATTCAACGCTGGCTGTGCCGACGAGGACTGGCTGGCCTTTGGCGTGGGCTTCTTTGATGGCTTCGATCGCGGCGTTGTATTTTTCGCGGCGGGTTTTGTAGATGCGGTCGTTCTCGTCGAGGCGTTTGACCGGGCGGTTGGTGGGAATGACATTCACGTCGAGGCGGTAGATGTCGTGGAACTCGCTCACTTCGGTCTCGGCAGTGCCGGTCATGCCAGCCAGCTTGTGGTAGAGGCGGAAGTAATTCTGGATCGTGATGGTCGCGAGGGTTTGGGTCTCGCGGTCGATCTGGACGCCCTCCTTGGCCTCGACGGCCTGGTGGAGTCCATCGCTCCAGCGGCGGCCGGCCATTTTGCGGCCGGTGAAGGTATCGACGATGATCACCTTGTTTTCCTCCACGACGTATTCGACATCCTTCTCGTAAAGGCAGTAGGCCTTAAGGAGCTGGGTGATGTTGTGAATGCGTTCGCCTTGGGCGTCGCAATGCTGCTGGCGGGCGGATTTTTTCTCAAGCTTCTGCGCGGCGGCGAGCGAGGCGTCATTCTCAATGTCAGCGAACTCTGTGAGGAGATCGGGAAGCACGAAGGCATTCGGGTCGTCGGGATTCAGGTAGGTGCGGCCCATTTCCGTGAGATCGGCTTCGTGGGATCGCTCTTCGATGGTGAAGTAGAGTTCCTCCTTGAGCGCGACGAGAGCCGCCTTGCCATCAGTGTCCTTGTAAAATTCCAGCTCCGCTTTGTCCATGAGCTTGCGCATTTCGGGGTCCTCGAGGTGGCGGAGCAGGGCCTTGCTGCGGGGTTGGCCAAGCTTGAGCTTGAAAAGGGTGCGGCCTGCCTCGGCAGGTTTTCCGGCATCGGCGAGTTCCTTGACCTCGGTGGCGAGACGGTTGCAGAGCATGGTCTGCTTGCGGATGAGCTGCTCCACGAGCGGCTTGAAGCGATCGTATTGATGGGTCGAAACAGTGGCCGGGCCGCTGATGATGAGTGGCGTGCGGGCCTCGTCGATGAG
>DGXZ01000007.1:0-5111 GCA_002396485.1 Spartobacteria bacterium UBA5019 | reverse complement strand
GCCTCGTCGATGAGGATCGAGTCCACTTCATCGACGATGGCGAAGTAGTGCCCGCGCTGCACTTGCTGCTCGCGGCTGGTGGCCATGCCGTTGTCGCGAAGGTAATCGAAGCCGAACTCGCTGTTCGTGCCGTAGGTGATGTCGCACTGATATTGCTCGCGGCGCTGCTGCGGCATCTGGTCGTTTTGAATAATGCCGACGGTGAGTCCAAGAAATGTGTAGAGTTGGCCCATCCACTCCGCATCGCGCTGCGCGAGGTAGTCGTTCACTGTAACAACATGGACGCCACGTCCCGAGAGGGCGTTCAGGTAAACGGCCAGCGTGCCAACGAGCGTCTTACCCTCGCCGGTGGCCATTTCGGCAATGCGGCCGCGATGCAGCACCATGCCGCCGATGAGCTGCACATCGAAATGAATCATGTTCCAGGTGAGGGGATATCCGCACACCATGAATTCGCGTCCGCAGAGGCGGCGGGCGCCGTTTTTCACCACCGCGAATGCCTCGGGAAGTATCGCATCCAGCTCGGCAGCGAGTTTGTCGGAATCGGAAATTTTCGCCAGCCGCTCCTTCCACTCATGCGTCTTCGCCCGGAGCGCCTCATCAGACAAGGATTGGAGGCCTGCCTCGATTTCATTGATTTGTTTGACGATCGGCATCATGTGGCGCAACTCGCGCTGATTTTTTGAGCCGACGATTTTTTTAAGGATCCAACTGAACATGGCGAAAAATGGTGAGCGCGACATTTAAGGGGGGGAATGCAAATTGGAAAGGGGGAAAAAGCCTACGCATCCACCGCGACCTTCTTTCTTCCCGCATTGCGAAACGCCATCGACTCGGACAGAGTGCTGCCGATGACGCCAGGGCGGTTGACATTTTTTTCCAGACTCACAAGCACGCTGGTGCTGTGGGCGCTGATGTTGACGACCGTTTTTGCGGGGTGGGATATCGGCTTCTTCTCGCTGCTCTCCTTTATGTCGCTGCGGGCGCTATGGGAGTACTATCGCATGCTCGAGCACGACGGGATCAGCGTCTTCACGCTGACGGGCCTCATCTGCGCGGCGGCGTTGCTGGTGGGCGGATTTGTCATCGTGCGGTCGGAAGGACCGGACAACAGCCACGACTTCGAGTTGCTTGTGCTGGTGCTTTTTCTCCTGACGATTTTTACCCGGCAGATGTTTCGCGGCACGGAAAACGAGCCCCTGCGGGCGATGAGCTACACGGTTTTCGGGCTTTTTTATATTCCCTGGCTTTTCAGTTTTCTCACAAAAATCATTTACCTCACCCCGCGTTTGGAAAGTGGAATGACGACCGGCCAATACTATGTGCTCTATCTCGTCGCCGTGACGAAATTCAGCGACATGGGTGCGTATGTCTTCGGCAGTCTCTTCGGTCGGCGGCCCTTCGCGCCGCACATAAGCCCTAAAAAAACTTGGGAGGGTTTCGTGGGAGCGCTCATCTCGTCACTGCTTTGTAGTTACTGGATGTATGCGCTTATGCCGGAAAGGCTCTCGGCCTTTCGCTTTGGCGACCTCACCGTGCTGGGTCTGTTGCTCGGGTTTGCGGCGGTGGTCGGTGATCTCGCAGAGTCGGTTGTGAAGCGCGGGGCGCACACGAAAGACTCCAGCGCCATGCTGCCGGGTATCGGCGGAACGCTTGACCTTATCGACAGCATTCTTTTCACAGCCCCGCTGCTCTTTTTCTACATGCGCTTCGTGCTAGGCATCGGCTGAGTCGCAAAGGAGGCTTGAGTTTTTGCGTGCGCGGCTCAGTCTGACGCTGACTAACACGGCGGATTACAGCGAACCTTGTTAAAATCATTCCTATCTCATGAAAAAAGCACTCATCACCGGCATCACAGGTCAAGACGGCAGCTATCTCGCCGACCTCCTTCTCAACAAAGGCTACGAAGTCCATGGCATCATCCGCAGGGCGAGCACTTTCAACACGGCGCGCATTGACCACATCTACTCGGATCCGCATGTCAACGGCGTAAAGCTTTTTCTCCACTACGGCGACCTGGCCGATGGAGTGAATCTGGTGAAACTCATCTACGACCTGAAGCCGGACGAGGTGTATCATCTCGGCGCGCAAAGCCATGTCCGAGTTAGCTTTGATATTCCAGAATACACGGGCGACGTTACCGGCATCGGCACCACGCGCATTTTAGAAGCCATGCGGGAAGCGGGCGTGAATGCGAGATTTTATCAGGCCTCCAGCAGCGAGATGTTCGGCAAGGTGCAGGCCGTGCCGCAGACCGAAACAACTCCCTTCTGGCCACGCAGCCCCTACGGCGCGGCAAAAATGTATGCCTATTGGATCACCGTGAACTACCGCGAAGGCTACGGCATGCATGCCTCGAACGGCATCCTCTTCAACCACGAAAGCCCCCGCCGAGGCGAAACCTTCGTGACCCGCAAAATCTCCCGTGCCGCCGCCGCCATCAAACTCGGCAAGCAGCAACACCTCTACCTCGGCAACCTCGACGCCAAGCGCGACTGGGGTTATGCCCCCGAATACGTCGAAGCCATGTGGCTCATGCTCCAACAGGATCAACCGGACGACTATGTCATCGCCACAAACGAAACCCACACCGTTCAGGAATTCGTCGAACACGCCTTCGCCCGCGTAGATCTCGATTGGAAAGACCACATCAAATACGACGCCCGCTACGAGCGCCCTGCCGAAGTCGACCTCCTCATCGGCGACGCTGCGAAAGCCAAAAAACAACTCAACTGGGAACCCAAAGTCCGCTTCCCGGAACTCGTAAAAATCATGGTCGACGCCGACATGGCATCGCTGCAGGGACTCCCCGTGCCAGATCCGCTGACGCCGGCGTATAGATAATCAGAGATCCTATTGAAATACTCCATCATCATCCCAGCCTATAACGAACGCGACAATATCCCTCTTGTCGTGGAACGGCTCGAGGCGCTGCTGGCGGACTTTGATTGGGAAATTGTTTTCGTTGATGATGATTCGCAGGATGGTTCGCAGGAGGTTTTGATGGAGCTGGCCCGCACGAAGCCGCGCGTGCGGTTTATTCGGCGGATTGGGCGGCGAGGGTTGGCATCGGCTTGTTTGGAGGGAATGGCTTCGAGTGCGGCGGATGTTTTTGCCGTGATGGATTGCGACTTGCAGCATGACGAGATGATTCTTCCGGCAATGTTGCGGGCTTTTGAGGCGGATTCTGCGTTGGAGCTGGCTGTTGGAAGTCGTTATACTGGAAAGGGTGGAGGGACTGGGGATTGGTCGAAGTCGCGCGTTTTTGTGAGCCGGTTCGCGACGAAGATTGGGTCCATCATTCGCAAGACGGAGCTGACCGACCCGATGAGCGGGTTTTTTGCGATTCGGCGCAATATTTTTGAAGAAACCGTGCGCCAGATGACCGGGAAGGGTTTTAAAATCCTGCTCGATATCGTGCTTTCCGCTGGCCGCCCGCTCCGCGTGCGGGAGTTTCCGTATGAATTCCGCACAAGGCAGCACGGCGAGAGCAAGCTGGATATCGTGGTGGCGTTTGAATATCTTTACCTGCTGTTGGATAAAATTTTTGGACGATTTGTTCCGGTTCGTTTTGTTCTTTATGTGCTGGCTGGCTTGAGCGGATTGGTCCTCCACATCGGCACACTGGGAGTTTTGCACAAACTCGCGGGTGTTCCATTCATCACCGCACAAATTTTAGCGACCCTGGCCGCCATGGCTTCGAATTTCATGGTCAACAACTCTGTGACCTTCCGTCAGCAGCGCTTGAAAGGCAGACGGCTGGTTCCGGGATTGATCGCCTACATGGTCGTTTGCGGAATGGGTGCCGTGGTGAATGTGCAAGTTGCAGAATATCTTTTTGATCAAAATATTCCATGGTGGTTTGCGGGCGCTGCGGGCGCACTGGTCGGCGCGGTCTGGAACTACGCCGTTTCCACCCAGATCGTCTGGACTTGGCTACCCGGCCTACTGAAAAAATAGCATCACCTGCCGGAACATGGCAGGACACTCAGTATTCGCGCACCGTGAGGAGATTGTCGGTGCCTTTGGCTGAATACATGGCTTGGTCGGCGGTGCGGAGGAGCATCGTAATACTGGTAGCGGGGCGGGGATAAACGCTGATTCCGACGGCGGCGCCGACTTTGATGTTTTCGATATCCGCGGCGAGTTGTTTGAAGGCAGCATGGAGGGCCTTTTTCATGCGGGTGAGTGTTCTTTTATCCCGATGCCACGATCCGCTTGCAGCAGCAAGCAGTCGCTCATTCTCGCCCTGCTACTCAGCGCCTGCGCCGCTATGCAGAAGCCTGAGCCAGAGCCCAAGCGCGTTCAGCCCAAGCCCTGTGGGAATCAAAATCCCGACCGCACGACCAAGCGCTTTGGTGGATAGAAACGGCCCTGTTCCTGGCAGTGCTCCCATCACGATCGAACCCACGCCATTTTTCTACCAGTATGCCTCGCATTACACCTGGCCCTCAAAAGGAGCCCGCACCCAGCGCTTCCTGGCCCGCTGACCCGATGGCGCCATGAACACCCCACGTAGAGGCTGTCCGCCTCACGAAATCTTGTGTTTGAAAATCAGCTTGACTTGATAGTTTCATTTATTCTATACTTTCAATATATTCTGAAAGTATAGAAAGTATGAAACTAGAAGACGCTAAAAATCGATTTGTTCAGATTTGGGGAACTGTTGGGGTTGAATGGGGCATCAACCGCACGATGGCTCAAGTTCACGGTCTGCTTCTGTGCAGTGATAATGCACTGACCGCTGAGCAAGTCATGGAAGCTCTGAGCATCTCTCGTGGCAACGCCAATATGAACCTGCGAGAGTTGATCAGCTGGGGGCTCGTCTTTCGTGAAAATAGACCTGGTGAGCGTAAAGAATATTTCTACGCCGAGAAAGACATTTGGGAAGTAGCGCAACGCATAGTGGCAGAGCGAAAGAAGCGAGAACTTGACCCAATGATGAAGATGCTTGAGCAGCTTCAGAAAGAAGCAAATGCAGATTCATTGCAAAATAAAGAAGATAAGTCATTTAATAAACTCCTCACAGATATCCATGCGCTTGGGAAAAAGAGTTGTAATTTGCTTGAACTTGTTTTAAAGCTCGATCAATCAACATTTTTTAAACCATT
>DGXZ01000064.1 GCA_002396485.1 Spartobacteria bacterium UBA5019 | reverse complement strand
GCTTGCCTTTCAAATTGCCATTTGAAGCGAATGCAAATGGTTTTTCAAAAATCCGAGAAATTTTTTTCCAACTTTGCCTTGTCCTTCCAGCTAAGTAACGGAAAACCATTGGTCTCATGATTGAAATCAGTCCCTCAGAAAAAGGATATCGCATGCCGGCCGAGTGGGAACCTCACGAGGCGACCTGGATTTCTTGGCCCCAGATCGAGTGCAACAGCTTCCCGGAATCCTATGACCGCGTTCTTCCCACCTTCGTCAAAATGGTGGAGGCGCTGGCGGAATCGGAGATTGTCCGCATCAATGTCAGCGGCGCCGAGCAGGAGAAAGCTGTTCGCAAGCTTCTCCTCTCCTGTCCTCTGGACCGCGTCGAGTATTTCCATATCCCCACAGATGAACCATGGTGCCGCGACCATGGGCCTATTTTTGTGAAGCGTGACAAGTCGCCGCAGCTCGCTGTGCTGAATTTCGGATTCAACGCCTGGGGCTATAAACTTTCTCCCTTCGACGAAGACAACGCCGTGCCGCCTGCCATTGCGAAAGCTCTGGGTCTGCCTGTCTTCAACTTCGAGCATTTCATCCTCGAAGGCGGATCGATCGATACCAATGGCCAGGGCACTTTCCTGACCACCGAGAGTTGCCTGCTCAATCCAAATCGTAACCCCGCTCTCGACCGCACGGCGATCGAGAAAAAACTCCGAGACAAACTCGGCGCTAAAAAAATCCTCTGGCTCGGCGATGGCATCGAGGGCGATGACACGGATGGCCACGTCGATGACATCACGCGCTTCATCGGCCCATCCACCGTTATCACCGCCGTGGAGGAGGACGAACACGATCCCAATTTCGAGCCCCTACAGCAGAATCTCGATCGGCTCCACACCATGCGTCTTGCGGGTGGCGAACCTCTCCACGTGCTCACTCTGCCGATGCCTACGCGCATCATGCGCGGCGGACAGCGCCTGCCCGCGAGCTATGCAAATTTCTACATCGCGAATTCAGTCGTTCTGCTGCCTGTCTTCAACGAGCACAACGACTCCTGGGCGGTTTCTGCTCTACATGAGGCCTTCCCCAGTCGGCGCATCGTCCCAATCGACTGCCGTGAACTCATCTGGGGGCTTGGAGCCTTCCATTGCCTCACCCAACAACAACCCGCCATCGGTTGAGGTTTTTTAAACCCCGGCTCTGGCCGTGAGGTGGCGATTAGAATTTTTTGCTGATTGCCCGCTTCAGAAGAAACGAGGCTATGGCTCTCGAGGCGGAGGGCTTTTGAATCTGCACAAGATTTTTGCGCCATGTCCTCCAGAGAGCGGCTTCGTTGGCCATGGCCCCCTTTACGATATGCAGGATGTCTGCTGGGCTGTTTGAGGCGAGCGCGCCAATCGCCGTTTGCTGGATGAGTGCGATGTTGCCCTCCTCCTGGCCGGGAACAATATGGTTCACGACAAAAGGAATCTGCGCAGCGATGGCCTCCTGCACAGTCGCCCCGCCGGCTTTACCTATGAAAATATGATGCGATCCCATGAGCTCCGGCATTTTGTCGGTCCAACCGATCAAGTGCCCCCGCTTCGGAAGACCCGCACGCGAAAGGGCTGCATGCGCATCCTGCCGCCGGCCTGTGATGACTGTGATACTGGCTTTCTCAATCGTTGAAAGATGGTTTAGCGTTTCAAAAGCTCGGTGCAGTGGACCGCCTGGAAAAAAGAGCAATCGCCAGTTGCCATCGTGAGGAGGCGGCGCAGGAATGAACTCGTCGAATTGCAGGCCGACAGGAAAACCCAGGACGTGAATTTTTTCGTCAGCCACGCCATCCCCGTGCAGGACTTCCGCCGTAGGTTCATCAGCCACGATCGCCCCGTCACAAGGGTAGCGATACCATGTCTGGTTGATCATCGTGGAATCCGTGATGACCATGTAAAATGGCATGTCCACAGCCGGATCCACGCGGCGGATTCTTTGCATGATGTAGCCGAAGACCGGGTAGGTGGACGCGATCAGGTCCGGCTGGAATTCCCGCACCAGCGAATGCACCGCGTTCGTGAGCTGCAGCAAAAGCGGCGCCATCCCCTCGATGACCTTGGGCTGGCTGAGCATCGCAAAAACCATTTTCCACAGCCGGGGGTAATTATTGATCGCCGCCGCGTATCCCTTCTGGATGCACCGATTCACTACAGGGTTCGTCCGCGTGTAGGGATCCACCACCAGTACCTTCACCGCAGTCCCTGCCTGGGCTTCGAGCGCATGCTGGATGTTGCGGGCAGCTGTATTGTGACCCTCACCCATGCTGGCGGTCAGGATCAGAATACGAACGGGTCTTTTGCTGGACGAAATCACTGGCCGAAGATCGTCTCAAAAATACTTGCGGAATCAAGCAAGGGAAGCGCCGATTAGACTGGGAAACCTCTTCATATTGCCGCCCAAAGCCATGCTGATGCTCGTTGCCACAGCTATTTTATTGATCGTTGGCTATTTCTTGTCTCTCTATAAGCTTCATGTTCTCAGCCCTGATTTTCTGGAAATCAATAAATGCGTCGAGTCCGGTGGACGCTGGAACTACAAATCGCGGCACTGCGAGCAAGTTTAGGAGTCAAAAAATTCTTACGACCAGGGCAGCGAGAGTGCCTATCTCTAATCTATCCGCGTCCACAGGCCGGAATGCACGAGCTTGCCACTGGTGTAAGGTGGTGAAAGGATTTCGGCTTCGATGTTGAACCAGTTCAGTTCCGCTCAATTTCTACTTGGGGACTTCCTCTTACCGTGGGAGATGCTCGTAGGCGCGGCCGGTTTTCTTGCCTCTTGGATGTTGCTTGTCGCTGCCGAGCGACTTGGTTGGACGCGTTATCTCTGGAATGTTCCGCTGCTTTTTATAGCACTCGCCATCCTCTTCGGTTCGGCCTTGGGTCTCTGCCTTGCTCCATGAAAAAAAGCACCGCCTTCATTTTAACGGCGACGGTCATGGTTCTTGCGTTCCTGACCTCCCTCGGAATGTGGAACCGCTACACCACTAAACCCTGGACTCGCGACGGCCAGGTGCGCGCCAATGTGGTTGGCATAGCCAGTCGTGTCGCCGGTCCCATCGTGCAGATCCCAATTCGCGACAACCAGCAGGTCAAAAAAGGCGACCTCCTCTTCGAAGTCGATCCCTCCACCTACATCGCTACCGTTAACAACTGCGGCGCCAAGCTCCAACAGGCCCAAGCTGCCGAGGTGCAGTCGAAGCAGGAACTCGACCGCCAGACGGTGCTCTACCAGACAAAAGTCAACGACCTCCGCGACCTGCAAAATGCCCAGGATTCCTATGCCGCAGCCCAGGCGAATAGTGCGGCCGCCGAAGCGAATCTCCAGGCCGCCCAACTTAACCTCGGCTATACAAAAATCTTCGCTCCCGTCGATGGCTACCTCACAAACATGAACACCTCGGTTGGCACCTATGTCTACGCCGGCGAGCAACTCCTGGCGCTCGTTGACTCCAGCTCATTCTGGGTAGCCGCCTACTTCATGGAAACCCAACTCCACCACCTCCAAGAAGGTGGCAAGGCATCCATCACTTTCATCGGTCGCAATGATGAACCCTTCGAAGGTCTTATCCAAAGTGTGGCTTGGGGAATTTTTGACCCCAACGGTTCCACCGTGGAACTCCTCCCCAAAGTGAGTCAGACCATCGACTGGGTCCGCCTTCCCAACCGCTTTCCCGTCCGCATCAAAGTCACGGGAAATCCTCCCATTCCCCTCCGTATCGGCCAAACAGTCTCTGTGTCGACATCGGCAGCGCGTTGAGAAATCAAAATTCTCCTCCCACCCCTGCGAAGAAACGATGGCTTTGTTTCTAGCAAGAGGTCTCGCGTTAAAAATCGCTAACGCAGATTTTCCATGTTCCCCGCCTCTGAAATCTCAATCGCTTCGCACACATTGCGCCAGCCGGGGAAATTCCATTCGTTGGGAAATCCGGAGCACTGGATTGGCTTTACTTGCTGGATGCGGCAGTTGCGGCCTTCGAGGAAAATGCAGGCGCCATCGGGTTGGTCGGTGAGCGCGAGTCCATCGCGGCGAGGGCGAAGCCGGGTGAATTCCTGGATGAATTCGATTTCCGAGAGCCCCAGAAAATTTGAGATGGCGCTGATGTCCGAGTCCGTGAGTTTCACGAAGCCCGGCCAGCGGCAGCAGTTCGTGCAACGCTGGCAGGCATAACGGGGTTGGGTGGGACGACTATTCGCCAAGCCGTTTTCCGGGCAGTAGGTAGTTGACGGCATAGTCGCGCACGGCGTCTTCGAGGGAAGTGGTGGGCTTCGTGTAGCCGGTCGCACGGAGTTTCGAGATGTCTGCGCAGGTGTGGTATTGATACTGGTGGCGGATGGTTTCCGGCATGTCGAAAAACTCGATGTTCGGAGTTTTTCCCAAGGCAGCGAAGAGGGCGTTGGCGAGATCGATCCAGGTGCGTGCCGCGCCGGAGCCTACGTTGTAGAGGCCCCCTGCATCTTCATTCTCGGCGAGGTGGAGCGTCATCTCGACGGCATCCTTGATATAAACGAAGTCGCGCATCTGGCCGCCATCGGGGTATTCTGGCTTGTAGCTTTTGAAGAGGCGGATGCGGCCTGTTTTCTGAATTTCATCAAATGCTTTGCAGACGAGGCTGCGCATGTCGCCTTTGTGGTATTCATTTGGTCCAAATACATTGAAATACTTGATGCCAATGATGTCCGGCAGGATTTCTTCGCGCGAGGCATGCAGGTCGAAAAGGTGCTTCGAGTAGCCGTAGAGGTTCAGCGGGCGAAAACGCGAGAGGTCTTCGGTCTTGTCATCCATGCCGGCGCCGCCGTCGCCATAGGTCGCTGCGGAGGAGGCGTAAACGAATCTCGCGCCTGAGAAGAGCGCCCATCGGCAGAGCGACTTCGTGTAGGCGTAGTTGTTTTTCAGCACAAAATCGGAATCCGTAACCGTGGTGGCGGAGCAAGCCCCCAAGTGGAAGACCGCTGAGAAGCGTCCAAATTGATCCGCATCCTCCTCGATACCGCTCAAGAACTCATCCGCTGGCACATAGTCCTCAAATTTGAGAGGAAGAAGATTTCGCCATTTCTCATCCTCAGCGAGGCAATCGGTGACAATGATCTGCGTGATGCCTCGCTCGTTGAGGGCATGGACAAGTGCGCTGCCGATGAATCCGCCGGCGCCGGTGACGAGCACACGGGCTTTTTCGTGAAGGAGCACATCAGGCGGGTTGAGTCGCTTTTCACCGCTCAGACGGGATCGAAGCGGACGGGGTTGGTTTTTCATAGTTTGGGTGAGGACTTGGCGAATCAGCGCAGATTGATGCCCGCCGACTCAAAAGTTTCATCAAAGAGAGAGGTTTTCGGGCCGAAGATGTACTTTGCGCCGGCGACATATTCGCGGGCCTTTTTTTTGTTGCCCGCATGGTTCTCGTAGGCGGCATTGGCGTAATACCACGCAGGGGAGTCTCCGGGATACTTGATGGCATTCATCACTTTCTTGGCGCCCTCGGTATCATTGAGCGCAAGATCGCAGAGGACCACTTTGAATTGCAGTAGTTCGTTTCGAGTATCCGAGCTTCTCATGGCCTGAAAATGCGCGCGGGCTTCGGTGTATTTTTTTTCGAGAAAAAGTATTTCCCCTATGTTGTAGAGTGCCGGAAAGAAACTCGGGGATTTTTTTACGGCCTTTCGAAAATAGCTTTCTGCCGCGAGGTAATCCTTTTTTTTGCTGTAGACGGATCCAATGAGATTCAGGATGAGTGGATCGTCTGGAAGTTTCTTCTGCAAGATCTCCAACTTTGCGAGGGCTTCATCATTTTTCTTCGCATCAAAATCAGCCAGCACGGATTCAATGGCTGCTTGGGTGGATTCTTCGGGCAGCAGGGCGGAGACTTGTCCCCATGCGGTCGCGAGAGACAGAGGAAGTAGTAGAAAAATTAATATACGCATTTGTGCAAACGCTGGAACCTTGAATCGCTTGCCCATGGCGGGCAATCTCAAATCCATGCGACGCCGCGCGGCAAAGCATTCGCCATACCCCCCGAAAAAGGCTATTCAAGCGGGATGAACAAGCTCGGCGCCGAACCTTTGGAGATCGAACGGAAATTTCTCATCGTCAGTGATGGCTGGCGTTCTTTGGTGGAGGGTGCTCCCAAGCGGCTCTCACAAGGATACCTCTGCTCGGACTCCCGCAAGAGCGTGCGTGTGCGTATCGCCGGTGAGCGGGCGACTGTCACCGTGAAAGGCGCTCGTGAGGGCATCACGCGCCTGGAACTTCAATACGACATTCCCGTGCGCGACGCGGAACTCATGCTGGCTCTGTGCGAGCGCCCCCTGATTGATAAAACCCGCTACATCGTGCGTCACGATGCCATGAAGTGGGAGGTGGATATCTTCCACGCCGAAAATGAAGGCCTCATGGTCGCGGAAATCGAGTTGGAGCACGAAGACCAACCTGTCAACCTGCCAGACTGGGTTGGGTTGGAAGTCTCCCACGAGGCCCGCTACTACAACTCCTGCCTCACAAAAAATCCTTACTCGACCTGGAAGTGAGCATCCCTGAACGCAGATTTTCTAGTCAGGATTAATAGGAAGGCTTGATAAAGCCGCGGAGTGCCATCAAGGATCGCGGCGGTGTAGATTTGCACGGTGCCCTACGTGGTGAGGGGGGCATGCCAGAATCTCTTCTTTCGTTGGATTCGGGGTTAAGCTGAAAAAAAGGGATTGGCGTGTTTTTGTTCGCTGACAGTGGTGAGTGGACCGTGGCCGGGGCAGATGATGGTGGTGTCCGGAAGGGTCAGAATTTGTTCACGGTTGTTGCGAAGGGCATCGGCGTAGGAAACCATACCTCCGCCCATGGAGCCTGCGAACATGGAATCCCCAACCACCGCAATGGCCTTTGTGAGACCTTGGATAAAAAAAGTCACCCCGCCCGCTGCATGTCCACTGGTTTGGAGGGTGTCCACGGTTAGGCTACCGATGTAAAAAGCTCGTCCGGCGCGGAACGACTCCGCTCCGGACAGCGGTTCCTTTTCGCAAACCCAGGCTGGAACGCCGGTTTTTTCCATCAAGCGATCCAAGTCAAAAACATGGTCAGTATGGATGTGAGTGATGAAGATTTGTTTCACTGTCAGTCCATGACTCGCAGCAAAATCGAGCATCGGCTGGCCATCGGCGCCGGTGTCAAAAAACGCTGCCTCCGTCGTGCTGGGATCCCACACGACAAAGGAATTCACCGTTATGTCGCCGAACACCGAGTTGAAGCACGCCAGTCCCTCGGGCTCCTCGACAGGAGCCGGTTTGTAGCGGGACTCCGCCAAAGCCAAAAGCGCCTCCGCGCCCAGCCCGAGCGTGTGAGCAACCTTCCGCAGAGCTTCTTCATCAAGCGACCCTTGTTTCAGATTTTCGATTTCTAAAACGCTCACGCCAGATCGCGTGGCAAGCGCTTCGTTACTCAGAGAAAGCCCGCGCTGGGCTTTGGCGATGATGTCCGTAAAATTGTCTTCCAGTGGGATGCTGAGCGGCATGGATGTGGTTGTTTTGACTTCTGGTTAAAGCAGAAGCCTCAATTAGCTCCGAGCAAAATACTGCCCTCAATAAAACCGCAGTTGCGTTTTCCGGACATCACTCGGCCATGCACCGATGGAGACATTACGCCTCCTGAAGCTCCAACTCGCAATGGCTTTGCTAGGACGAACCAGTCTGGCGATCAAGGAAATCGCCAACCGCTGTGGTTTCGAGAGTCCGCTTATTTCACGCCTTGCTTCACGCGGGTATCTGGCTCCCCAACGGAAACGCTGCAGTCGTTGCTCAAAAAAGAAGCGCCTCCTCCGAACCCGCCAATAGCGACACCCCTACATGAACGATCTTCCGAGGTGGCGTTGGACAGGACGGGCTTTTACTTGGCCTTGCCTTGATTGGCCACGGCGTTCATTGCAGCCGCAATGGCATCTTGGTCACCCAGGTAGTAGCTCTTGATCGGCTTGAGGTCCTCGTCGAGTTCGTAAACCAGCGGAATGCCGGTTGGGATATTTAGTTTGAGAACCTGCTCCTCGCTGAGGTTGTCGAGATACTTCACAAGCGCGCGTAGGCTGTTGCCGTGCGCGGCGATGATCACTCGCTTGCCGGACTTCACGGTTGGGGCGATTTTTTCATGCCAGAGCGGGAGGAAGCGCTCGACGGTGTCCTTCAGGCACTCGGTGAGGGGCAGTTGCGACTCGGGGATTCCCGCATAGCGCGGGTCGTGACCGGGCCAACGCTCGTCGGATTTCTCGAGTGGTGGTGGCGGGATGTCATAGCTGCGGCGCCAGACGAGAACTTGCTCGTCGCCGAACTTTGCGGCGGTCTCGGCTTTGTTGAGGCCTTGCAGCGCGCCGTAGTGGCGTTCGTTGAGACGCCAGTCTTTTTCCATGGGAATCCAGATTTGATCGAGCTCTGTCAGGACGCCCCAGAGCGTGTTGAGGGCGCGTTTCAGGACCGACACATAGGCAATATCGAAAATGAAGCCCTCCTTTTTCAGAAGCTCGCCGGCTGCTTTTGCCTCGGCGCGGCCCTTGTCGCTGAGCTCGACATCGTGCCAGCCAGTGAAGCGGTTTTCTTTGTTCCAGGTGCTTTCGCCGTGGCGGATGAGGACAAGTTTATGCATGGAGTAAATGGATGGAGCAGCCTTTATAGAAAGCCCTCTGCGGCTTGGCAATTTTTACCGATGAAAAGAGACTTTTTATTGAGTCGCAAGTCTGCGGCTTTTACCTCTCCAGCTGGATTGGGTAAATTGAGTCCGCCGAAAGAGCGCTTGTGGTGAGTTCCATTTGAGCATTCCCTGCAGCAACTGGTAAGTCGAGCGGGTTATCTGGAATGGATGAAGCGATTTTGAGAAACTCCTCCGCATATCTTAACGGGGTATGTGGCACTTGATTTGGCCATGGGGTTTGGGCGAGGCGTGTGTGGCGGATTTTTTCCAAGCAAGGGTTCAGAACCTTGCAGATTTTCCAACTCTCCGTTGCCGAGTGGGAAAGAACTTCCAACTGTGCGGTCCGGGTCAACCGGCTGAAGAAAAATGGACCCCTGGCATCCGCTGCCAGAGAGGGGAAAATGTTTTGAAAATGCATGGGAAGACGAGTTCTAGTCGAATCAGCGAGTCTCGCCTGTCGTTGAACCTCCGCCGTCACATCAAAGAGCCCAGGCGCGATGTGGATGTCGTTGTAAAGCTGAGGAAATTCAAAACCCATGGCAGAGAGGTCTGGCATCACTGCCGGAATAGCTCTCGCAATGAGTGGGGTACCGGAGGCCGCAGTCTCGACAAAAGTCATGCCGAATCCTTCCTGCACCGAGGTGTGCACAACCGCTTCGGCGATTTGCAGGAGGTCAGCGACCTGCGGTGCACCTGGCTTATCAAGCAGTCCGAAATGCACATTCCAGTTGCGTTGCGCAGCCGCCTGCGTCAGATCGTGTCTGTAGTTCGCCTCGTCTTGCGAATAGTGACCGGATGTGGTAGCCAAAATCGCTTCTGGTCTGAGCCAGCGCGCGAGGAGGATGGCCTCAAGGAGGTTCTTTCGCCTGAGAAAACGGGTTGGGTAAATCCACAGTGGGCCCTCGGTTTTGAGTTCTGTTGCCGCCCATGCCTTGGCTGCGTCGATCTGTGCATGGCTTGATTGGGGAGGGCGCACAACGGGATTGGGTAAATGAAAAGCGCTCGCTGGAAAGAATCGTTTGAGGGTGTGAAAATCCTGTAAGTTTATTCCCGCATGCACGCAGCGGGTGCCGGAAGCGAAGAGGGCCTCTGCCGCTCTGGATAGGTCGGGGCAGCCGCATCGCTCCAGTTCGTCCCATCGCGCCCAGCGGCCCGCGCACCAGAAATCATGGTGATGCAAGATCAGTGCGGCACCCGTTTCCCTGGAGAGTTTTGCGACCTCCCTGCAGAGCATGGCATTTCGGGCAAGCGCTGGATTTTGAAACCAAATCAGCGTGCGAGATGACCCTGTCTCTCCCACAGCACGCCAGAGGGCGTGTCGGATTTTTTCAGAGATGGTCTGTGGAGTGTCTTCCTGATTGGAAAAGTAGTCGCAGGCTGGTTCATGGATAAAATCGGCGGGTATTCCGAGCGTTCCAAACTCAGGGCGTTCGCTTTCGTTTCCGCCGCTGAGCATGGTGACTCTTTTGAGCGATGAACCCGCCGCTTCGGCAATGGCGGGCAGGGTCAACTCCACCACCCTCCGGACGCCGCCGGGACGCCAGTGGTAATGAATCACCACCAGATGATCGAATGGAAACGACGCCTTGCTCATAGCCGCAGGCTATCACTTCCCGGGGCTTGCTCAATGTCTCTCCCCCACTGAGAATATTTGTCGTTTTTATGGCGGATTTTTACCAGCACGGCACTATTGCAACCCTTCATCGCCTCGGAAACCCGTACTACAAGCGCCTTGAAGAGGAAATGAACTCTCTGGTCCGCACTTCGCCTCTTGCTCTTGTGCTTCCCTGTCATGCGAGGGATTTGAAATCCACCGCCCTCGCCGCAATCGTCGCCGAACTGTGTGATGCGCGCTTCCTCAGCCATGTCACAGTCGGCCTCGATGGAGGTGATGCGTCGCAGTTCGACTTGGCGCTTCGCATTTTTTCGAAACTCCCGCAGCAAGTTTCGGTTCTCTGGAACGACGGCCCGCGAATCAGAGCTCTCCTCGCTGATTTGGAAAGCGCAGGTCTTGATCCCGGACCAATGGGCAAAGGTCGCAATATGCGCCTCTGTCTTGCTCAGGTGCTTGCCGGCACAAACGCAGCGGCTGTGGCTAT
Source organism: Spartobacteria bacterium UBA5019 (assembly GCA_002396485.1). Lineage (GTDB taxonomy): Bacteria > Verrucomicrobiota > Verrucomicrobiia > Chthoniobacterales > Terrimicrobiaceae > UBA967. The sequence continues at coordinate 2,616 of DGXZ01000064.1, read as the reverse complement.
CCATGACTGCGACATACTCAACTACCGGCGCGAACTGCTCGTGCGTCTCTGCTTTCCTGTGATGCATCCCGACATGGCTTTTCATGTCAGCAAGGGCTTTAGTGCCCGTTTTTCGACGCAGCTGAACGGTCGCGTCATGAGGCTTCTTATCTTTCCTCTTCTTCGCGCCATGGAGGATCTCGAGGGCTTTTCTCAAACGCTCGCACCGCTGCAGTTTTTCCGCTATCCGATCAGCGGCGAGGTCTGCCTGCATCGGAGCGTTGCGGGAAATGTGAGATTCCCTTCCGACTGGGGTGTCGAAACCGGAATGATGGCGGATGTCTTCCGTGTGGCCCCCATGGAAAGGATCTGCCAGGTCGATATCGCCGAGAGCTACGACCACAAGCACCAGAGCCTTTCAGAGGGCGATCCAGATGCCGGGCTGAATAAAATGGCATGCGATGTCGCCCTCTGCCTCCTGCGTGCGGCCACTTCCGGAATCGTTTCAAAAAATCCGAACCAATTTACGGGCCTTGTTGAAAAATTTCTTCAAGCCGCGAGGGGCATGCTGCGTTTCTACTCAGCTGATGCCCGCATCAACACGCTTCAGTTTGATGGCGAACTCGAGGCGCGCACGATCCAGCTTTTTGCAGCCAGTCTTGAGCGGGCTATTTCGATCCACCAAGTCCATCCCAACAAACCTGCTGGAGGCCCTTCTTCTCAGCAAACCGAGGCCAAATTGCCAGGCTTCGGTGTCGCCCTCGCTCAAGCTGCGAACGATGATGCGAGGGGTTAAAAATCATTTCCGGATTTTTTGCTCAAAAACTGCTTGCCATAATATGGTAAATCCCTAAGTTGCCCGCTCCGCTGATCTGGGGGCTCAAGAAAAATCCTCAATCGCTCTTTATCAATCATGGCAGCACAAAACAGTCAAAAAATCCGGATTCGCCTTAAGGCATTCGACTATCGTATTCTCGACGCCTCGGCTTCGGAGATCGTCGAAACCGCCAAGCGCACCGGTTCCAAAGTCACCGGCCCGATCCCGCTCCCCACACGCATCGAGCGCTTCACCGTCAACCGCTCCCCTCACGTTGACAAAAAATCAATGGAACAATTTGAGATTCGCACTCACAAACGCCTTCTCGATATCGTCGAGCCCACATCAAAAACTGTTGATGAGCTACGCAAGCTCAACCTCCCAGCCGGCGTCGACATCACAATCAAAATCTAACTTCAAGCCATGAGCATCGGACTTCTCGGAAAAAAACTCGGCATGACCCGCATCTATGATGAAAAGGGACGTGTCACACCAGCCACCGTCATCGAAGCGGGCGGCAATCATATTCTTCAGGTAAAGACCGCTGAAAAAGACGGCTACTCCGCCGTACAGGTCGGCTACGGGGAACAAAAGCCCCAGCGTGTTGGCAAGGCCATGACCGGACACTTCGCCAAATCCACATCCACCCCGAAGCGCTTCATTCGCGAGTTCCGTCTTGCGGATGGCGAAACCGCTCCGGACTCCGCGCCGCTTCCCGTGACAAACTTCGAAATCGGACAGTTTGTGGACATCATTGGCCAGTCCAAGGGCAAAGGATTCCAAGGCACCATCAAAAGACACAACTTCGCCGGACAGCCTGCCAGTCACGGTTCCACCATGCATCGTCGTAACGGCGCTATTGGTAACCGCTCGACTCCTGGTCGTGTCTGGAAAAACATGGGCATGCCAGGCCACATGGGCGATGAGCGCGTCACAGTTCAAAACCTCCGCATCCTCCAGGTGCGCGGAGAGGAAGGCGTCCTCGTGGTTGCAGGAGCGATTCCTGGTGCCATCGGATCTTTCGTGGTTGTTCGTCCTTCCAAGAAAAAATCCGTTAAGAAGTAAAAAATTTCCCGGAGTTGGTTCGGGGTTTTCATAGCAAAGTGCCCGTGGAGAAAACTTCACGGGCACTTTTGTTTTCAGCTTCAATCAACCGCATGCGAGTCTCGGATTGATTAACTCTGAAGGTCCGTTGAATAGTTTATTTTTCGGAGGTGGCGTGCTTCCCTCATGCCGCTGGACGTTGAATTGCAAACCAAGCGCCGACGCATGCTGGATCATGGTTCCAAGTAGCCATTCGCTTCGCTGTTGTGATGTCTCCATGCAGTTCTCCACGTGCATGTCTTCAAGCACCCACTCTTGCGCATCCAGAATATTCGGTTGTGTTTTGTCCCCACCCGCGAAGCACCCGTCAGTCGCTGGAAAACATTCTGCAGGCGGCTTACGAGCCTGTCATGCACCACTCCAGTCGTGGTGCACGAAAAATCACCTCCTTCAAAGATCCCGAGACGCTTGGGAAAAATGGATTCTGTTCGCTCGCCGCAAGAGTGGCGTCTTCAGTCGCGATGGGCGGTGGACTCTGTTTGCAAAGGCTCCGAACGTCCTTCGTGGACAAACTCGCCTTTCAAGTAAATCGCGGCTGACGCTGCCTCTGGGACTAAAAACACTTCTTAGAATCAAATTGCCGCACGCTATCAGGAAAAATACGAATATACGTAATTTCTTCCTGCTTTATAAGCTCCTTTCGGTGTCGTTTTTGACAAAAAAAGGAAAAAACTTGGCGTGGATTATGCTACTTTGGAACCACTACATATTGTGGT
>DGXZ01000013.1:406-21818 GCA_002396485.1 Spartobacteria bacterium UBA5019 | reverse complement strand
AAGAGATTGTAGTGCCTTTGGAAAGACCCCCTAGGTTTTATGCGGGTTTCCGGTCACCCATGCGAAACTTGGGTTAAAGCTCCCCACAGCTGAAGCCAAGCCTACTTCACAGGCTACGGCGAAATGAGGGGAACGCTCGGGAAATAAGAACGGTATCGTTCGGTATCACGCGTCAAAATCGGGATTTTTAAAGCTAGGGCATGGGCCCCGATGAAAAAATCCGCCAGAGGGGCCGTTTTTGTTCCGCCTCCTTCTCGGTAAATTCGAAAAGCTTGAGCCGCCAAAAAAAGGGCTTCTTTGGACATTTCCTTAAAATCTAAACCAAGGATGTTCACCGCCGTGTCAACCTGCTCCACATCGGCGGACGTGTGACAGAGTTCCGTGTAAATGATCGAATTGATCACCAGGCGATTTGCAAATTCGCTTAAGCGCTGCTCGGACCAATGCCCCCAGTCGGCGTCGGAATTCAAGACATCCAAGAGGACATTTGTATCGACCAGCACATTCTCACTCATTGCTTCGGAGTTCGCGCATGATGTCGTCCGTGGATTTTCCACCGGAAGGCTTCTTCCAAGTTCCGTGAACCGCAGCAATACGACGCTGCATTTCCCTCGCAAGTTCCAGCGGCTCAACCTCCGCTTCCGCCATGGCTTGAGTCAAAATCTCCCTCGCTGCCGCCTCCATCGAGCGCCCATGGCTTGCAGCAAAAACCCGCAAGCGTTGCTTCACCGGCAACGCCAGATTGCGTATTGTGAGTGTTGTGCTCATGAATCCAAATTCTGCTTTGCTAGCATTGCTGTCAATAATGATTTAGCCTAAATCCGGCCGTAGGAATTAACCGCAGGTTTCACAGAAAGCACAGATTAAATCAGTTACGTATCAAATATTGCTCCAACACAATTCACCCGCAGGGCGAGTGCCCTGAACTCTGCTAGGCCTTGGTAATCCGTGCTTTTCTGTGAAATCTGTGGTTCAAATGCTTTTTACAGGTTTAGAGATTACGACTCGAGTTTGACAGCCCTTACTGGAGTCGCACTTCAGCCAGAACCACGGGCAATGCAGCGCGCTGTCCCGGGGAGCACACTCTCTCCCCAAAAGAGCTGCCGTGCATTCCATTTTTAAAGTCTCCAAGCAAGCTGACTTTGGTATAACCTGCCTTTTGAAGGGGGCTATTTTATTCCGGGCATTGGCCTGAAGCAATCGAGGCCCAGCCAAGCCGGCGGGCTTCGGCATCGGTTGCCAGGAGGGTTTCCAAGGACGGATGCTCCGCATGGGGACATTGCTCCAAAACCTCGGCCACCAGTTTCCAGATTCCCGGAAAGGCGATAAGCCCGCCCAGGAAGGCTTCCACTGCGACTTCGTTCGCGGCATTCAAAACGGCGGGCCGCGTGCCCCCGAGCGTTCCCGCCTCGACCGCCAAATCCAGCGCCGGGAAGTCCCTCCTCCGGGGCGCTTCAAAATCCAGGCTTCCGAGGGAGGTAAAATCCAGCGGGCGGAGAGAGTTTTCGACCCTCTCGGGGCAGGTCACGGCATATTGGATCGGCAGGCACATATCGGAGTGGCTGAGCTGCGCGAGGATCGAGCGGTCAACGAATTCGACCATCGAATGCACGATGCTTTGCGGGTGGATGACCACTTCGACGCGATCCATGCCGATATCGAAAAGCCAGCGCGCTTCGATCATTTCAAGCGCCTTGTTGAACAAGGTGGCGGAGTCCAACGTGATCTTGCGGCCCATGTTCCATGTGGGATGGCGCAGGGCCATTTCAGGAGTGACCTTTGGCAACTCGGCTGCCGGTGTTTTGCGAAACGGCCCGCCCGAGCAGGTGAGAATGAGACGCCTCACGCTCTTTGCATCGCGGCCCTCGAGGCATTGAAAAATTGCGCTGTGCTCGCTATCCACCGGCAACACGCGCACGCCCTTTCTACGCGCTGCTTCCATGACGATCTCGCCGGCCATAACCAGGATTTCCTTGCTGGCAACCGCGATGTCTTTTCCGGCGTCGATAGCCGCCAGCGCGGGGCGTAGTCCAGCTGTTCCAACAATCGACACGAGTACCAGATCGGCCTCGGGCATCGTTGCGAGGTCCACGAGACGATCGATGCCATCCGGCCCGGTGGAGAGGGCCGTCCTTGCCTCGGGAAATTCGCGGGCGGCAGCGGCAAGCCCTTCCGCATTGGAATGCGCGGACATCCCGACGACACGCATGCGGTCGGGGATGTCACGCGCCACCTTGAGTGCACTCTGACCGATCGAGCCGGTGGCTCCAAGAATGACGACATTTCGCATGGGTTTTGAGATTGTCCGACTAGCCGAGATTTCGCAACGCGGGAGAAGAGGACTACACGGAATCGATTCCGCAAAACTGGGGCAGGCTGCGGATTCTAGTTTCGAAATTTTCCTGATCGGCAAGATTCATCCCGGGCGGGAATTTCGCGGCGGAACGGTTCCATTTTTTGAGCCACTCGGCGGCGAGGATATCACGCCCGCGCTCGCAGGCCTTGTCCAGATGAGTGAAAGCGATGGTTGTTTCCTCCTTGTCGCCCGCATTTCGCCCGCGCGCCACACCCCAACCCGCGCCGAGCATGGCCACGCGCGATGCAGTGGAGCAGGTGTAGGTGAAAAGCTCGACATCCCGCGAGCCGCAAACGGCGAGCATGGCGCGGAAGGCGTCCTCCGTCCACGCAGGGGCGCAGGTCTTTCCTGAAAACATGTCGTAAAACACAAGGTCCGGCGGGGTGGCTTGGGCCAAAAGATCAAGGAAGTCTCCCTCGTGCAGCTCCCAGGAGAGGCATTCGTGCCGCTTTGATCTCCAACGGGCATCTTTCAAAACCGCAGCCGGTCCGGCATGGCGCAGGTAGGGAAACCGATCGTTGTTTTTCAAGGCCAAGCGCAGCGAATCCAGATCGTTCTCAAAACTCACGATATGCATCGGACGCACCGGTCCTTCGCTGGCGAGCGCCTCGTAGCACTCGACGGCCGCCATGGCGTTCGCCGCTGCTCCAAGGCCGACATCCCAGATCAATAATGGCCCACTCGTGTCCTCGCGCAGGCGGGAAGCGAGGTGCGATTGTTCAATATACAGGCTGCGCGCCTCATCCATCGGCGGCGTGCGCGAGTGCATGATCTCGCCCGAACTCACATGGAGAATGCTCGAGAAGCCTTCGATAGCTGTGTGAATTTTGTATTCCCCCAGCGTGATGGATCGAGGCGGATTCCGCCGCATCGGCGTGACCGGGTTGTCCAAGTCATCCTCGGCAAGAATGGCGCGCTTTTCCTCGTAGAGCGGCAGAAATCTGTCCTCGAGAATGCTCTGCCGCATCTCGGCCATGAGCCGATGGTAGAAGAAAATGTTGTGTTGACCGATCAGTTGCCAGCCCAGCGTCTCCTTGCACTTCGTGAGGTGGTGCAGGTAGGCGCGGGAAAACTTGGCGCAGGTCGGGCATCCACACTCCGGATCCAGCGGGTCGTTTGAGGTTTTGTAAATGCCGCGCCGCAGTTGGAGGAACCCGCGCGAAGTGAAGGCCCCACCGCGCTGAGCGACCTGGGTGGGAATAATGCAATCGAACATGTCCACGCCACGGTGGACGGCTTCAAGGATATCCAGCGGCGTTCCCACGCCCATGAGGTAGCGGGGCTTGTCATCCGGCAGGAGGGCCGCAGTGAATTCACAGGTATCCTCGCGCTCGTTCTTCCCCTCGCCCACAGCGAGACCTCCGATGGCGAATCCCTCGAAGGGCATGGCGCAAAGCGCCTCGGCGCTTGCCTGGCGCAGGGACTGATTCAAAGCCCCCTGCACAATGCCAAACATCGCCTGACGGGAATCGCCCCGCGCCGCAAGGCTCCGGGCCGCCCAGCGGTGCGTGAGTTCCATCGCCTGACGGGCAGTGGCCTCATCCACCGTGGAAGGCACGCACTGGTCGAGCACCATCATAATATCGCTACCGATCGCCTTCTGCGTCTCGATACTCAGCTCCGGGCTGAGAACAATCGTGCGGCCATCGAGGTAGCTCTGAAAAACCGCTCCCGCCTCACTCATGGAACGTGAATGCGGCAGGGAGAAAATCTGAAATCCACCGGAATCAGTGAGCACCGACCGCTCCCAACTCATGAACCGGTGAATGCCTCCGACGCTGCGAAAGACCTCTGCTCCTGGGCGCAGAAGCAGATGGTAGGTATTCGCCAGCAGGATCTGCGAGCCGGAGTCGTGTAGAAAATCAGGCGTCTGCGCCTTGACCGTCGCATGAGTGCCCACGGGCATGAAGAGGGGAAAGCGAACCTCATTGTGCAGCGTGTGGAATGTTGCAGCCCGCGCGCGTGTGCCGGCGCAGGTGGCATCGAGTTGAAAGTGAAGAGACGTATGCAAAATCCAGAATCGAGTGCGCGGATCGGATGCGAAATCCGCCGGAACATAAAGGTTTTTCCGTTCGCCGCAGGGAACTCTTGGGCTTTGACCCCATGGCAAGCGGCATCCCATGCCGCGAGGGTGCGGCAGAAATAATAAGACTATGAATATAAAAACCGAAAAGAAAAGACGCCCCTCGCTGTCGATGGTCATTCCCTGCGGATGCCTCATCGCCTTGGTCGCGGCCGCTGTGGTCTTGCTCGCACCGCTCGCAATCCAAAGCCAAACACTGCCTGCGACTCCCAACATCCTCGTGGTCTATGACAACGAGGGTCAGTGGGGTTGGCTTGGGGAAATCTACTCCGTCAAGCTGCAAAACCTGCTCGGACACTTTGATGCCAAAGTGACGCGCACACCACTGGCGAATTACAAATCTGGTGACATCGCTGCAAATGACGCGGCATTTTATGTCGCCTCCGTGTGGAACGAATCCGCACTGCCTGCGGCATTCCAGACCGATCTGGAGAACACCGTGAAGCCGTTCGTGTGGATGGGTGTGAACTTGTGGCGTTATGCCTGGGACCTTGCAACCTACGCACCGCGCACGCAATTCGCCGATCGCTATGGATTTCAGCTTGAGTCCTACTCTGGCGAGAAACATCCCACGGTTGTTTATAAAGACACCAAGCTTGAGAAAGACCCGTTCGACGCCGGCTTAAGCCGCGTTCGCATCACCGAACCGTCGAAAGCCATCGTCCATGCGGTGTGTCTGGATGAGGGTGGAACCGAGTGGCCCTACATCGTCCAGAGCGGAAATTTCTGGTTCGTCGCCGACATGCCGATGATCTCGACGACATTCGAAAACCGCTCGCTCGCATTTTCGGATCTTCTGCACGATATGCTGGGAATCAATCACGCGGAAAATCACCGCGCCTTCTTCCGAATTGAGGATGTGGCGGCCGTTTCGGACGTTCCGACTCTCAAATCGCTGGGCAATGTGCTGGCAGACTTGAATGTGCCATTCACGATCAGCCTCATCCCCGAGTATCGCGACTGGTCGGGCATCTACAATAACGGCATCAGTGAAACCCTACGGATTACAAAAAACTCACAGGTATCCGTAGAGATGCGCCGCTGGATCAGTGAGGGCGGCCAGATTCTCCAGCACGGCACCACGCACCAGATTGATGGCATTATGAATCCCTACTCCGGTGTCAGCGGCGACGATTATGAATTCTATCGCGTCACCGCAGATGAGCAGGGATTTCTCACGCTTGTCGGCGCTCTTCCTGGGGACTCGACAAGCTGGGCCCGCAACCGTGTGAACCGGGGATCGAACATTCTGAAGAACGCGGGATTCAACCCCGTCGGCTGGCTCACGCCGCACTATTTGGCATCGCCGGTGGACTACAAGGTCTTCGCAAGCATTTTCCCGTTTGCCTGCGACCGTGGTATTTTCTTCTTCAAGGACGCAGCTGGGAAGACTCAGGCAACCGAGTTGAATTCGCCCTATATCTACCGCGATACCTATGGTCTCAAGCGCATGCCGGAGACGATCGGCTACATCGATCCCTACGGTTGGTATGAACTGCAGGCACCGACGAAATCGGAGGATTTGCTGAAACGCGCCAAGGCGCTGAAAGTTGTCCGCGATGGTTGGGCTGGATTCTATTTCCACTGGTATTTGGACCCTCAGGAACTTCGCAAAACGGTGATTGGTCTTCAGGAGCTCGGCTTCACCTTCACTCCGCTCAGTGGCGACTTGAAATAACCAAAACATCAACTGTCATGTGTGGAATTGTTGGAACGATTGGCAAAACAGACACCCTGCCCTTCCTTTTGGAGGGGCTGGGACGTCTGGAATATCGAGGCTACGACTCAGCCGGAGTTGCCGTGCTGAGTGGAAATGAAATTCAAACCCGCAAGGCGGTCGGAGGTGTCGCACAGCTTGTGGCAGAAGTTGAGCAAAATCCCTTGCGAGGAAATCCCGGCATCAGCCACACACGGTGGGCTACGCATGGCGGGGTGACCACGGAAAATGCGCACCCCCATTTGGATGCCTCCGGGAAGCTGGCTCTCGTCCACAACGGGGTCGTCGAAAACCACAAACATCTCCGCGATGAACTCATCGGCCGGGGCCACGTCTTCCTCTCCCAAACGGATACGGAAGTGCTTGCGCACTTGATTGGCGAGGCGTTCGACCAAAACTCAGACCGAAACCGTTCAGCGCTACTTCATGCGATGCAGGAGGCCCTGCGACATGTGCGCGGCACTTATGCCATTGCCGTCATCCATGCGGATCTCGGGAAATTCCTTGCTGCGGCGCGCAGTGGGAGTCCGCTGGTGCTGGGCATCGGCAAGGAGGCCCAGTTCATCGCGAGCGATGCCGCCGCCCTTGATGGATGGGTACAGGATATCATTTATCTGAAGGATCAAGACATTGCCGCGCTGGACGGCGAGTCTTTCCACCTTGCCACCGTCAATGGCGGGACGGCCACTGCGCCGAAGCTCCGAAAAATCCAGGTGGAGGCACGCGCCACGGGGAAGGGGATTTTTCCCCACCACATGCTCAAGGAAATCCATGAGCAGCCTGACACTCTCCGCGAGGCCATGAAGGGTCGGTTGATTCCCGAGGAGTCCACGGCCCGCTTCACAGGCCTCCATCGAACGAATGAACAGCTGCGCGATCTCAAACGCATCATTCTCACCGGCTGCGGAACGACATTCCACGCCGCTCTAGCCGGGGAATACATGATCGAGAGTCTATCGCGAATTCCTGTGGAATGCGACTATGCGAGCGAGTTCCGCTACCGCAACGCGCCGCTGGATCCGGAAACCGCCGTTTTTGCGATGAGCCAGAGCGGAGAGACAGCCGACACGCTCGCCGCACTGCGCGAGAGCAAGCGGAAAGGCGCCCTCACCCTCGGCATCTGCAACAATGTCTTCAGCACGATCAGCCGCGAGAGCGATGGAGGAATCGGCCTCCGTGCGGGGGTTGAAATCGGAGTGGCAGCGACCAAGACATTCACCTCCGAACTCGTGATTCTCGCCATGCTTGGACTCATACTCGGCCGCATCCGGGACCTTTCCCAGGCCGATGCAGCGGAAATCATCGAAAGCCTGGAGCGGCTCCCCGATCTCGTTGCGCGCACACTGGAGCGCGATGCCCTCATCGCAGACATCGCGGCAAAATATGCCAAGACCCGGAATTTTCTCTTCATGGGCCGACAGGCAAACTTCCCGATTGCTCTGGAGGGAGCACTCAAGATGAAGGAAATCACCTACATCGCCTCATCCGGACATCCGAGCGCCGAGCTCAAGCATGGCATCATTGCCCTCATCAATGAGGAAACACCGACTATTGTCCTGGCTCCGCAAGATGATGTCTTTGAAAAAAACGTGAGCAACATCGAAGAAATCAAAGCGCGCCGGGGTCCGGTGATTGCCATCGGCACGGAGGGCGACAACACACTCGCATCTCTTTGCGATGAGGCGATCCTCCTGCCGGCGGCGCCGGGATTTCTGAGCCCGTTTCTCAACAGTATTGCACTTCAGCTTCTCGCCTATCACACCGCAGTGGCCCTCGGATGCAATGTGGACAAGCCGCGAAACCTGGCGAAGAGCGTGACGGTCGAGTAGGTGCCGTCGCACTCAAGCCGGACGCCGCCCGGTGAGCGCGCGTTGGAGCGTGAGCTGGTCCGCATGCTCCAGTCCCCCGCCGGCGGGCAGGCCATGGGCGATGCGGGTCGTGCGGATGTCCAACGGAGAGAGGATTTCCGTGAGGTAGTTCGTCGTCGCCTCGCCTTCGACATCGGCACTGAGGGCGAGAATGATTTCCGTCGGATTTTCTTCGCGGATTCTTTCCAGGAAGGATTGGATTCGCAGTTGGGCCGGGCCGATGTGGTCGAGCGGTGAGAGACGTCCGCCAAGCGCATGATAAAGGCCCTGGAAGACCCCGCTGCGCTCCAGCGGCAGGATATCGGTGGCTTGCTCCACGATGCAGATTTCTTTCCCTTGTCGCGACGGCTGCAGGCAGATTTCGCAAAGTTCGGAGACGGCAAAGAATCCACATTTTTTGCAGGGATGGATCGATGACGAGGCGGCTGTGATCGCTGCGGCAAGTTGCGAGGGTCGTGCGTCCTTGTGTCCCAAGAGCCAAAGAGCACAACGCTCGGCACTCCGCGGACCAAGACCCGGCAAACGCCGCAGCTCCCGCGTGAGTTCGTTGAATGGAGCCGGATAATCGAGCGGCATGTCAGTTCGCTGCGAGACAGCCATCAACGATCCGCACGACCCGGTCACCCCGGCTCGCAATATTTTCATCGTGTGTGACGACGACGAGAGTGCGTCCATCGGCCTTCGAAAGATCGAGAAGCAGATTGATGATCACCTCGCCGTTTTTGGAGTCCAAGTTGCCGGTGGGCTCATCCGCAAAAAGAATGGCCGGATCATTGATCAAGGATCGGGCGATGGCGACGCGCTGTTGCTCACCGCCGCTGAGTTCGGCCGGCAGGTGGTCGATGCGTCCGGACAGGCCAACGCGCTGCAAGAGATCGCGCCCACGGGCGAGTTCTGATTTTCCCCGGATGAGTGCTGGCAGAAGGACATTTTCCAATGCGGTCAGCTCTGGCAGGAGAAAATAGGATTGAAAAACAAAACCCATTCTCTTGTTGCGCAGGCGGGCAAGCGCATTACCGGATAGCCCGTAGAGTGACTGGCCTTCAAACTCCACAGTGCCGGCTTCCGGGGTCTCTAGACCCGCCAAAGTGTAGAGAAGCGTTGTCTTACCCGCTCCACTCGCACCGCAGAGGAACACGGACTCTCCGGCGGCTATGTCGATGTCAATGCCGCGTAGAACCTCGATGGATGCCCCCCCGATGCGGAATGACCTGCGAAGTCCTCGCGCCTTGAGGCGTGGGGTCATGGACGACCGTCGATGGGCTGGAACTTTTTACCAACAGCGGGGCCGGTGTATTCGCTGAGAGGACGATACAGGCGGTTGTCTGCGAGCTGCTCCATGACATGACCGGTCCAACCCGCCGTGCGGGCTATGGCAAAGACGGGCGTGAAGAGATCCGTCGGGATACCCATGGAGTAATAAACTGTGGCGGAGTAGAAATCGACATTCGCATTCAGGCCTTTGCGCTCCTTCATGATCGAGGCGATGCGCTCGCTCATGCGAATCCACTTTGGCTCGCCCAGTTGGTTGCTGAGAATGATCGCCATCTCGCGGAGACGCGGGGCACGCGGATCGAGGACTTTGTAAACCCGGTGTCCGATGCCCATGATTTTTTTCTTCTGCTCAAGCTGGGCCTCAACCCAGGCATCCACTTTGTCCTCGCTGCCGATTTCTTTCAGCATGTGGATAACGCCTTCGTTTGCGCCGCCGTGGAGCGGACCCTTGAGCGTGCCGATGGCCGACGTGATTGCGGAATACATGTCCGAGAGGGTGGCTATGGTCACGCGGGCGGAGAATGTCGATGCATTCATGCCGTGGTCGGCATGGAGAACATAGGCGACATCGAGGGTGCGCGCGGCTTCGACCGTTGGTTCGGTGCCATTGATGAGGTAGAGAAAGTGAGCTGCCTCACCGAGGTCCGTGCGAACGGGTGGGAGATCCTGACCATTGCGGGCTCGGTGAAAGTAAGCGGTGATGACGCTGATTTTTGCCGTAATGCTGATCGCGCGGTTGTAATTGGCCTCAGGACTTTCGTCCTTGGGATTCGAGTCGTAGAGACCAAGCATGGAAACCGCCGTGCGGATGACATCCATCGGCCCTGCATTTTTGGGAGCGTTGCGAAGGAAATCCACAACCGGCTGCGGCAGCTCGCGGGATGCTCGAAGTTTTTTGCAGAGGGCATCCAGTTGGGAGCTGTTGGGGAGTTCCCCATGCCAGAGGAGATGAACCGTTTCCTCAAAACTGGCATTTCCTGCGATTTCATTAATGTCGTATCCAGCGTAAATCAGGATCCCCTCTTGACCGAGAACATCACTGAGGCTTGTTGAGTTGGCTACGATTCCTTCGAGTCCTTTGGCAGTTACTGGCATAAGTTTTTGGTTTGTGAGGTAGGGCTGCGCAAGTGTGAACAACCGATTTTGAAATGAAAAGCCTTAGTGGAAAATTCTTTCGCGCTTCTGAAATTGTCTCCTCTGCTGCTTGACGGTATGCCTCTGCTGCGTTTAATTCCCGCCGCAAGATATGACCCGCAAGCATTTCACCGTTATCACCGCAACAGCCCTGCTGCTCGCTGGCTGCGCGAACTACGACACACGCCTGACCAGCACTGTCACCAGCTACTTGGGAACTGATGGGTCTATTATTTCTCGTTCCGCTGAATCCACCTTGGCCGACAAGAATTCCTACTGGGATGGCGATGGAGTGCAAGGAGCGCCGTCCATCGTCATCGATCTCTCGGATCAAAAGGCCTCTTTTTACAAAGGCTCAAAGCTCGTAGGCATCTCAGCCATCTCTTCTGGTCGTGAAGGCTTTGGAACCCCTACGGGCTCCTACAAGATCACGCAGAAAAATCCGAATCATGTTTCGAACCTTTACGGCGATTATGTAAATCCTCAGGGTGACGTGCTGGTGAAAAATGTGTCCAAAGGCAAAGATCCCGTGCCACCTGGCGGAAGCTTTGCTGGTGCTCCGATGCCTTATTTCATGAGACTCGGCCGCACTGCCGTCGGCATGCACCAAGGGTTTCTGCCTGGTGTTCCCGACAGCCACGGCTGCATCCGTATGCCCGAAAGGATGGTGAAGATTTTCTTTGAAAACGCGCCAACTGGCACTTCCGTAAGTATCGTCAATTAGTCTGTGGCGTAGAGGGCGCGCACGAGAGCTGTGCAGCGCTCATCCGGAAGAACGCCTGATTCCATCTGGTTCATCACATAGGCGAAGCCAATGCGCTGCTCCGGGTCTGCAAATCCCAAGCTGCCCCCGGCACCGGGATGACCGAAGGCGGATGCTGATGGGCCGAATAGGGAGCGGATTTTTTGTCCGCCACCATCGAGCGGATCCATCATGAAACCCGCTGAAAAGGAAAGCTCGCACTGAAGCACGGGATCGAAGCCCTGCGCGAGACGGGTGGACATCCACTCCATCGTTTTCTTTTTAAAATAGGTCCGGCCGGCCCATGTGCCGCCCGATGCCAGAATGGCGTAAAATTTTGCAAGCGCCTGTGCCGAGGCGATTCCTCCCATGGACGGGAGTGATACGGCTCTGATTTCAGGGGCGTTCATAGCCGAGACCCAGGGAATTCCCCGCAAGTTCGAGAACGCCCGGCGTGTTAGGGAACCCGGATCGATAAAAGCTCTCGCAAAAAGTTCGCCCCCCGCAGCGGGCTTTCCCGCGCGCGGTGGGAGAATGGTGGCAACACGGTCGTTTTGGTTTGCGGGGAGACCAATCCACAAATCGATGCCAAGGGGCTCCGCAAAAACTCGGCGCCAATAGTCAGCAAGAGCCTCCCCGCCAGACAGGCGGCGCAGGATTTCATCCAAGATAAAGCCAAAGACCCTGGGGCCATAAGCGGGCCCTGCCTCGACAGTCAGGAGTGGGGCTTGTTTTTCGATAGCTCGCACGACGCTGTCGCGATGGAGAATATTCGCGGAGTCGTCATCCAGAGTGCAAAGCCCTGCGCTGTGCGAGAGCACGTGGCCCAGTGTGAGCAGGCCTTTTCCAGATTGGGAGAATTCCGGCCAAAAATCGGCGACGCGCGTCTGAAGGTCCGCGCCCGCCTCCTGCATCGCATGCAGTGTGCAGGCTGCTGACACGCCTTTTGTCGCGGACCATATGAGAACCATCGTTTCGTCGTGCCAGGGCACGGCGCGTGCGGCATCGCAGAAGCCGCCGCAAATCGAAATGACCTCTCCGTCGCGGCTAAAAACGCTCAGACCGGCACCGACTTCAAGACCGTCGGTGAAGTTTTTTTCAAATGCCTGCTGCAAACGGCTCACAATTGCCCCCGAAGCTCGATCAAGTCCGGATCCAGTTTCGCGATATCACGGAACTTGTCATCCAAAGCGAAACTTCTCTTAACATAATCAAGAGCCCCTTCGAGGTTGCCAAGAACCGCGCTGTAGCAGGCCAGGTTATAAAAATAGGTGGCCTCTTCGGCGAGAGAAGGCGGTCCGCTGAGGAGAAGATCCAAAGCCGAGTCGGTGCGGCCTCGCTCGTGCAGGCAGAATGCTCCGTGGATGTAGCCGGATACAGCTTGTGGATAGAGCTCTCTCAGTCGATCGCAAATCCGAATCGAGTCGTCCCACTTGTGACTCTTCATGGTAATAAAAAGCCTCAACTGCAATGCAGACTCGATATCCCTGCCCTCGGGCGGCATGGAATCAAGCTCCGCCAAGGCATCGACCGGCATATCAAGCTCCAGATAACCCTGCGCGGCGAGCAGGCACTTTTCAAAAGACATGGGCAGCAAACTAACGAGCGGAGAAGCCCCGCCGCCAGCGTTATTTTCCTCTATGTCGCGGGCGGATCATCTGTTATCAGCGAATCTTCAATTCGTGAACGTCTCCGACCTGCGTGAAATTTTGCAATACGTCCCCCTCTTCCGGGAACGTATTTTCGTGGTTGCGGTGGATGGCGAGGTCGTAGGCTCGGAGAATTTTCCGAACATCCTTCTGGATCTCGCCGTGCTCCGCTCTTTGAGCATAAAAGTCGTCCTGGTGCATGGCGCAAGCCACCAGATCGAGGCCCTCGCCGCCACGCGTGGAATCGCAATCACCAATTCCGACGGCATTGGCCTCACCGATGAGCCAACGCTCCAGGTGAGCATCGATGCAGCGATCCGTCTCACCAATGAAATCATGGAGGGCCTTTCCTCTGTCGATCTCCGCGCCGCCTACATCAATGCCCTCATCGTCCACCCCGCTGGCATACTCGGCGGCGTCGATCAACAATACACCGGCAAGGTCGAGCGTGTGGATACCAAGGCACTCCGCCTTCTCCTCGATGAAGGCATCATTCCCGTCATTCCTCCGATGGGCTTTGATGGTGAGGGACGCACCTACCGGGCGAACTCGGATAGCATCGCGCTGGAAGTCGCTGTGGAACTCGGCGCCGCAAAAATCCTCTACCTCGCGCCAGGCCGGGTCTTTGAGGAATCCACAGCGCTACCCCGCCAGTTGTCGATTTCCGAGACGGAGGATCTCGTCAAAAAACGCAAAGCCGACTTCCCGACCGGACTTCTCTCGAAGCTCGAGAATGGCGCCAAGGCCTGTCGGCAAGGCGTTGCCCGCGCGCACCTGCTGAACGGCGGAATGAACGAGGGCCTGCTCAGCGAGGTCTTCAGCCACGAGGGCATCGGGACCATGGTTTACTCGAACGAGTATCAACAAATCCGGCGCATCTTCAAAAAAGATGTCCGTTCCGTGATCTCGCTCATCCGTCAGTCCGTGCAGAATGAGGAACTCGTCCGCCGCTCGCGCACCGAGATTCTCGAGTGTCTGAATGACTACTGGCTTCTGGAAGTGGACCGCTCGCCCGTGGCCTGCGTGGCCCTGCACCTCTATCCCGAACAATCCGCCGCCGAACTCGCGTGCCTCCATGTGCGCAAGGCGCAGGAAAACCAAGGCTACGGACGCAAGCTCATGGCATTTGTCGAAAACCTCGCGCGTGAGAAAGGCGTGAAAACCCTCTTCGCCCTCTCCACCCAAGCCTACAGCTATCTCCAACAAAAAGGCGGCTTCGCAGCAGCGGACCCATCCGTTCTCCCACCAGAGAGACTCCAAAAATACGAAGCCAGCGGAAGGAATTCCGTCGTGCTCGTAAAGATCCTGCGCCCGTGACACACAACGCCGCCCTTTTCATCGATGGCTTTGTCATTCTGGCCTACTTCGTGGTGATCGTAGGAATCGGCCTTTATGCGGGCCGCAGGAATGACACCCTGCAGGAATTCGCCCTCGGGGGACACAAAATCCCTTGGTGGGCCGTCTTGGCCTCGATCATTGCGGCAGAGACCAGCGCGGCGACATTTCTCGGCACGCCCGCCGAGGGCTACAAGACCCTCGGCTTCGCCTACGCGCAGCTGGCCATCGGAACGATCCTCGCCCGTATCATCATCGCGTATCTTTTCATCGCTCCGTATTTCCAGTTCAAGGTCCAGAGCATTTACGAATACCTCACCGTCCGCTTCGGCCCGCGCACGAAGAACATGGCAAGCGGAATATTCCTCCTCGGCCGCGTGCTGGGAATCGGCGTTCGACTCTACCTCGGCGGCGTGATCCTCGTTGTGATCTGGCGATACCTTTTCCCCGGCACGGAAATCACGATCTGGACCTATTTCTGGGGAATTGTCTTCGTCACCGCCGTCACCGCAGCCTACACGGCCGTTGGAGGGATCAAGGCCGTGGTCTGGACCGATCTCATCCAGGCTTGCCTCATGTGCGGCGCGGTGGTTTTCGCCATTTTTACCATCCTCAATAACATCCCTGGCGGTCTTGGAAAAGTGAATGAAATGCTGGACGGACATCAGGTCGCGATGTTCCAGACCGGTTGGGAGGCGACGAAGCCCTTTGGAGACGCCCTCCGGCAAATGCTGGAAAACCCCTACACCATCCTTGCAGCGATCCTCGGATCCACATTCCTCACCATGGCGACCCATGGCACCGATCAGGATATGGTTCAGCGAATGCTCACTGCGGAAAATATCAAAAAAAGCCGGTTCAGCCTGATTGTAAGCGGATTTGCCGATATCCCGATCGTTCTGGCCTTCCTCGCCGTCGGCATTCTCCTCTGGGTCTATTACCAAATCAGCCCGGATCCCTCACTGCCCGCCGCACACAACGAAATCTTCGCCCACTACATCGTCCATGAAATGCCGGCCGGCATTCGCGGCCTCATCGTCGCCGGGGTTTTTGCGACCATGATGGGGTCCACCTCTGCTGCCCTTAACGCACTGGCCACGTCGTTCATCCGCGACTTCTACCAGCCCTACTTCAACAAGACCTCGACCGACGCCCAGTCGATACGCGCCGCACGCATAGCGACCCTCGTTTTTGCTGGACTCATGATTCTCGTCGCCACCGGAGCCGCCTATGCCGTGCTGGAGACAAATATTACGATCATCCCACTCGCCCTCGGAGTGCTCGGCTACGGCTACGGCTCGCTCCTCGGCATTTTCCTGCTCGGCGTTCTGACAAAATCCCGGGGCAACGACATCGCCAATGTCTTCTCCATGCTCTTCGGCATCGCCGCCGTCCTGGTTCTTGGAAAAGTCAAAATCCCCGCCATCGATCCGCTCGCCATCCTGAAATTCCAGTTGATTCCTGCGGAGTGGAATTTCGGCCTTTTCATGCCAACCTGGTGGCCAGCCATCTCCTGGCCCTACTATGTCTTCATCGGCAGCACGGTCACCTTCATGCTGGGAGTTCTTTTCAAATCCCGCCAGACCCCAGCAACCGAGATCTCAAACTAAAAAACACAGCTCGTATACGAGTCGGCGAAATCATCTTTCAAGTTCGCATTTAGCCAACTCGGGAAAAAAGTGGCTGGCATTTAAGAATCGGCCTGACTGATGCGTAGAACTTTCACATGTCGGTCAGAGAAATCGATCCAGTAGTGGATGGCACTGCCAGAGCAAATGGCGATGTCGATCTGGCGTCCCTTCGAGTCGTTCTCGAAATAGTCGGAGCTGGATTCCGGGAATGCTTCGATTTTCGAAAGGTGAGCGACCAGTTTCCTACGCAAAGATGGCTTGGATGATGCGAGAAACTGTATGGCCTCCAAATCCACAAAAAGCCGGTATTGCACGACCTAAAGATCCTTGAACTGTTTTTTTAAGTCGTCCAGGACAACCCAGTTTTCAGCACGACGATCGTCTATTTTTTCAGCTAAAATGGTTTTGAGTGCCAAGTCCTCGTCGGTTCCAGCCGCCACCAACCGGGCAATCAATTGGCGCCTTTCTGGAGATGGCAGCGAGAGCGCTTCTTGAGTGATTTGAGCGAACGACATGCATCCTCGATAAGCTCCCCGATTGGAGAAGTCAAATGGGCAGATTTCTTGGCTTAAACTGGGGCTCTCTTCATGCCAACCTGGTGGCCAGCCATCTCCTGGCTGTTGGTACGACAGCACCTCGTAAAAATTGGTAGGGATGCCGCGCCGTCGGTGTCCCAAGCTTCAGGCGCGGATGCGCCGTTTCTGTAACGACACCAGCTCTCGCGACGGGCCCACGCGCAAACTTCAATAGCGATCCCTGAGCAATCGGAATTTTTTATCCACAATCGAGCATCGGGGGCGATGCAAGTCATCGAGCGAGTCAAATAGAGCAAATTTTCACGAATGGGTAAAAAACTAGTGGTAAGTCATTTACTTCCGCCTCCGATGACTACTACAAACGCCTACGAATCCGGTTTCGGAGCGGTTGGATCTTGGTGGGGCTGTGGCGAGGCGGGGGAGGTTGAGGCGTCGGCAGGGCGCGGACGCTTTCCAGTTGGCTCGCAAGTGGGGCGTCTCGCTCGGTGACGAAGTTCACCACCAGCCCCGGACGGCCCGCGCGGGCGGTGCGACCGACCCGATGCAGGTAATTTTCGATCTGCTGCGGCAAATGATAGTTGATCACCCGCCCGACATGGTCGACATCCAGCCCGCGCGAGGCCAGATCGGTCGAAACGAGCAGATCCACAGCCCCCTCGCGAAAGAGTTTCAGATTCTGCCGACGCTGCACTTTATCCATTTCTCCACGATAAATCACAAAAGCAATGTTCGCGGCAGCGAGTTCGGCGGCGAGCTTGTCGCATTGCTCTCTCGTGTTCGTGAACAGGATCGTTCCGCCCTCCACTTTCTTTTTGAGCAAACGCTCCAGCAGCGGGAACCGCTGACCTCCAATGACGACCTGCTGCATTGTCGTGAGTGTCGGGACGACTCGATGGCTCCCCGCGCTCCGAATCACTTCTGCTCCAGAAAACAAATCGGCAATGAGTTTTTCGATCGCTGGCGAGACGGTCGCCGAGAACAAGGCCAGCTGAGGCTTTTGCGGACAGGCTTGGATGATTTGCGTGACATCGGGCATAAATCCGTGATCGAGCATCTGGTCGGCTTCGTCGAGGATCAGCATTCGCACATCGTCCAATTCCACGAGCCGCCTCTCGATCATTTGCACAAGCCGTCCCGGCGTTGCGACGAGAATCTCAAACGGCCCGGTAAGCCCTCGCTTCGCAACTTCCGTGGTGGTGCCGCCAAGCACCGATCGAACGCGGAGACGAGTCGTGTGAGTGAATGGCTTGAAGGCCTTCGTGACCTGTTCACCGAGTTCCCGAGCTGGAACCACCACGACAGCCCTTGGCCGAGCAGAAAGCGTGATCGCATCACCCGCGATTTCCAGGCTTTTCATGTGGTGCATCGCCGGAAGCGCATACGCCAGCGTCTTTCCGCTCCCAGTCTCTGCAATGCCCACAACCGAGCGTCCGCTCAGAAGCGCTGGTAACGCCCGAACTTGAATCTCCGTGGGACGCAAGATTCGCTTTTCCAGCAAAGTTTCCTGCAAGGTGGCCAGCAGACCGAATTCAGCAAAAGTATTCATCAATCCCCAACATATATTCCTACTTCTTCCCAATGAGGAGGTATTATCCCGACAGGGGGCTAAGTTTTTTTGAAATCAATTGATCCTGTCGTGTATTCTGAAACATCGAGTCTCTTTTTTTACAAAAAAACCTTGCTTGCCATTAACTTTGCAGTACAAAGCAAGCATGTCCCTGAATCAATCAGCCGAAGAAAATCTCAGAGTCATTCGCTCCCTAATGGAGCGCACGGCAACTTACAGAGCCATCTCCGTGCCTTCCGCAACATGGGCGGGAATCGTGAGTGTGGCAGCATTTCTGCTCAACTTATGGCTCATACAAGCCGGCGATGTCTTTTTCTCGTTTGAGGGGTTTCTTATTATTTGGCTGGGAGTGCTGGTATTGGCGTCGATAGGCAATACGGTGATCCTCTTTCGCGAGTCGAGGAGAACAGGTACCACTTTTCCTTCTCGCGCGCTGCTCTCTGCAATCGGCGGTATGACGCCAGCATTTCTTGCGGCTGCGGTTCTTACGGGAAGCCTCGCCTTCTTAGATTTTACTCGGGCCGATAATTTTATGTTCAGCTACGTGGCGGTTGCCCTTTGGATGCTTTTTTATGGGATCGGTCTTCTCGGGACACAGCACTTTGCACCCAGATCAATTATTCTACTCGGCTGGGCCTTCCTGCTCGGTTCGTTTGTCGTAATGATTACCACTCTGTTAGCTTTTAGCATTTTCTTAGAGATGAAAAACCAAGGAAATCCTATCTACTATTTCCCTTCTGCGATCATGGCTATAACGTTCGGTGGATTTCATCTCGTCTATGCTGCACTCGTGGCTCGCTCGATACGAGCTCACCAAGACCTAACCGTGTCGCAACACTGATGGACTTTGACCAGATCAACCGGGTTATCCATGAGAAAGGTCGTCTCGCCATTATGACCTTGCTTGCAACCCGCTCCGGTTGGCCTTTTCAGGATTTAAAGGCCGAACTGAAAATGAGCGATGGCAACTTGGTAAGCCACCTTCGGACACTCCACCAGAGCGGATATGTAGCCTACACCAAGGACATTCCAGATCGCCCAAAAACCACCTACAGCATTACCCCAAAGGGGAGAGCTGCCTTTGAAGAATACCTCAAACTATTGGAGGCATTGATTTATCAAGCACGAGGATAAATATTTGCCAAATAGCTTTGCAATACAAAGCATCCATCAAAAAAACCATCTATGAACCAAACATTACCACCACCAAATCCAGAGATAGATTCCCCACGAATGATTATAAAGGCAATGGCTGGATGCCTCATCACCGTTCTTGCGGCTGACTTGACAGACTCCGCTCACAATTTGGGCACTAATGTTTCTACTGTCCGTATTGGAGGAGAGGCGTGAAAGACCATAGCGTGTTATTTAGCTTAGCAGGAGTTTTATTCTTAATTATGCCCACTGTATGTGCTGAAACCATTGTTCTTAAATCTGGAAATACTTTGGAAAACAGAGTACTTGAAAAGACTGATAAGTATATTAAGACGGATTTTCAGGGCAAGACCCTAACTTATTACTCCGATGAAATATCAACCATCGATGGGAAATCATTTGAAGTATTTGTTGCAAATCCCGTTAAGACAAGTGCTGATGATGCTCAGCCGCAAGCGCCAATCGCAGCATCGAATTCAGAGTCATTCTGTTTCGAAGACAACACGGGCCTTGAGGATTTTCAACAGACACCTGAGCAGTTAGCTATTCTTGCGGATATTAGCGCCAGGACCGCAGGCATTAAGGATCTTGAGTTTGATTACAGATCAGAATCTATTTCAAAAGAGGGGAAACGACACACGCAGGAAAGCCAGATCAAGATTAAATTTCCTGACAAGGCTTGGGCCAAAGAATCAAAGCGTTCCTCGGATGGCTCATTTGAAGCTTCTGATAGAGAAGATTTTGAAGTCGGGAATGTTTGGTGGTGGATCACGTCTCATAAAAACGTCTTGAAGGTGATTAGGGACCGTCGTCGTCCACCCTTCCCTTCGATTCCCAATCCAGTGAACATTTATGAGTGCTGCACCGAGAATGGTCACTTGAAGGTTATAAATTACGGTTTCGAGAATACGTGGAGAAAACTTAAGGTCGGTGAACAAACAATCGGTGGAGATGTTTATTATGTGTTAGCAGCGGGAGAAAAGCAACGTTTATGGATTCAAAAATCCACAGGAATTCTCAGGCATAGGGAAACAAGTTACGCGGACGATAAAAGCAAGTTTTTTACTGGTTATTGGAAAGCTGAAGATTTTTTTAATGTTAAGTTTAATGTCGGATTGCAGGATGAGAATTTTAATTATGAGCCGCAACCTGGCACTTCTGTCACTGAGCAAACTGAGACTTTAAATGGCACGACTTTTAAAAGCTGGACAGTCCCTTATCCAGAGCCGGATCTCTCAAGCCCGGCAGCACAAACCAGTCAGGGTCAGATGGAAGAACTGTTAGCAAAATACCGAGCACTTAAGAGTCTTTCTGCAAGGTATAAATATTATCAATTACATGATTCCCAGGTGTCTTCTCAAGATAATCCGAAAGATTTGAAGCAAGTATGGTCTAAGATTGAAGGGACTCTCACTTTTGCGGCTCCGGATCGTGTCCGTTTTGAGTATGAAGAGACGACGGAATCTCGGCCTGCAACCTCTGGCTTTTATATCACTGATGGAAGTCAGTACTGGTCTCCTCTGCGTGGCCAGCTTAATTACGTGAGAAAAGGAAGCATTAAATTAGAGAAAGAAATGGCTGGACACTTAATGAAGGGCATTGCCGATGAGCAGGCGTTTTATTCAAAGATGAGTGGGAATCAAGGTTCCGTAGAGAGCGGTCTTTTGCATCCAATATCTTTTTATTTGAGGGTGCCTATTACACCGGGGTTTCAAGAGGTGGATGATATGTTATCGCTTAAACCGTTAAAAGGTATCGACCCGAGGTTTATTACATATCTTGGCGAAGAGGATGTTAACGGTACAAAGACAAAAAAATTTGAGGTACGCGAGTCGGAGAAACAAAATCGGTCGATACATTGGATCGGCCTTGATGGCGTGGTGCGAAAGATTGAAGAATATAGCAAGTATAAAAATGGAGTGCAGGTAAAGATAGATCTCGCTGACGTCAAGACCGATAATGCTAACGATGATAAAACTTTTATTTACGAGCCAGTCGCAGGTATTCAGGGCATGGATATGAATCAGGGCATGAACGAGTTGCAACGCCAGATGAAGGAGGCGGCCAATCTTCCTCCTGAGAAGATTTTTCAAGCTTACTTTGAGAATTCCCTGGAAGATGTTAAGGAGCTGCAGGGCTTTGGTTTTTCCATGTTGAACGTAGAAGTTTGTATTCGATTCCAGAGCGACAAGGAGATCGTCTTGAAAAACAAGGAGCAGTACGAAGTGGTCAATTCTAGGGATGCGGGGGAAATGGAGTTCCAAAAAAAACCCAAGATCAAGGAGATTGCTGGGGATTTGCTGCCGGACTGTGCACGAGATCGGCAGTTTCCAAGAAAAACCAAAATCAAGGAAATTGAGGAGT
>DGXZ01000013.1:0-155 GCA_002396485.1 Spartobacteria bacterium UBA5019 | reverse complement strand
TGGACGCACATGGGCGCCGCGCTTGGATTTTGTTTAACAAGTCTAAGGGGTTGTATTTCTTTCGAGCACAAGCGGACTTTATAAATTAAGGGCACTTTGAAAAATCTTGAATCCAAAATTTCGGCATCACCGAAAATGCTCATTTTAAAAATTCG
>DGXZ01000042.1:11567-11858 GCA_002396485.1 Spartobacteria bacterium UBA5019 | reverse complement strand
GAATGAGGACGCGCTGGACTACCTTTACGACTCCAGAGGATTTGAAATCGGGAGTTCCCCAAGCCTCGTTATTGCCGATGGGATCTTTTCCCACTCGGCATCTAGCACTAACCAAAGACCGGGAATCCTCACATTCGCATTCAGCCAGACCGGCCTGATGCTGAATATCGGAGTGCATATCGCCAAAATCACGGAATACGAGCCCAGCGAGTGATCGCAGACTGTCGCGGACGTGAAAAAAGGGGAGGCTTTTTTGAATTTTTTAATTCTCTCCCCCAGCGGATGTCCGAC
>DGXZ01000042.1:0-11389 GCA_002396485.1 Spartobacteria bacterium UBA5019 | reverse complement strand
TTCTCTCCCCCAGCGGATGTCCGACCGAGGTTGATAGCCTGTGCAGCGAAATGAACACCACGCTTGAAAAAATCCTCAGTACCGCCCTGAAACTCCTCCGTCCGCAGAACGAGTCCCAGCGAGGACCAGCAATGCAGACGGAATTCCATTTCGATGTGCCGGGCCATGCGATTCCGCTCATCACGGAAAGCAGTAAGAAGATTCACCTGAATCTGGCCGAGAAGGATTCAGCCCGCCTCCTTGGAATTCTCGAGGAGGCATTGGCAAGTGCTCCACAGGATTTGACAATCGAGCTCATAGGTCCGGGAATCCTTCTCCATGACAATGCGCTTATGCTTTTTGAGGAATTGCGGAATCGCCATTCGCATACGCGTCTGCACATCCGCGCCCGCACGTGCCTCATAGACGGCGCTGTTCTGCTCTGGTTGGCGGGCGATACACGCTCCATGCGCTCGGATGGATGGATTCAAGTCTCGGCGATGCAAGTCGCGCCTGCGAGTTCGGGCTGGGGGATTGATGATGTCTCGATTTTGATTGAGGACGAGGAGCCGGCAAATACCGACCTGCGCTCGATTCACAGGCACATCAATGAATGGTTGCCTGTGCAGGAAATCGCCGGTCTGCGTCTTTTTGAAGCCGAACTCCGCGAATTCGGCATGCTGGACGATGCCGAGAGCAGCAAGCAATTGGCAGCCCTCTTTCATGCCAATGCAGCGGACAGCCCCAGAGTAGAAAAGCCAGTTCAGGATCCGGAGAGAACCCCAAGATGAATTGCACACCGACTCACCAGTGTGCGGAATCCGCTCTCAAAAACCAACCGCATCCGGTGGGGCTTGAATCGCCTTCACCTGCAGCTTGGAAAGGCGATGGATGAGCCAGGCTGTGATGTCGAAGTTGTCCAAGAGGGATGACATTTCGAGATTCCCTGCCGGAGAAAATGCTCCACAGGATTCCAAAAAGCTTTTCCGCATGGCACGAACGGCGGGGATTTTTTGTTTACTGCTCTCAAAAAACTCCTGAATTTTTTGGGAATTCATGGACGAGGTGGCCTCGGCTCCGAGAAGAATATTGGCCTGCATCCAGTCCAGAAGCCCCTTGGCATAGAGTTTAGCGCTTGGTGGTAGCGCGGTGTGCGAATCCGCGAGTTCACCCGACGCTTCACCGATGTGGCGGATCGTGTGCAGCCAGGCCCGGTAGCGCTGCAGGCGAAGGGATTGATTTTGAGAGAGCGGATTTTCTGAGGCCAAACGGACGCAGAAGCCTTCGATTGCCGCTCCGAGTTTCATAAATGCGGGCATTTCATGGGAGTCAGAATCGGAAACCGAGGGCTTCTTCTCAAGGCTCAGGCTCGCAAAGAGGCGGCCGAGTTCCTTGGGAATCAAATCCAAAGCGGTCTCAGGATCGGCGAGTGCTTGGGATCGCAGGAATTTCGGTTCATCGGGACGCTCGGCGGCATCACTAGGCCAAAAGCGCTTCAAGAAGACCTCGCAGAGAGGCAGAAACGGGCTAAGCACGAAGGCAGGAATGAGATTCGAGAGAAGAAAAACTGACGCCAAGCGTATGGCATCACCGCCTTGAAGGGATTTTACAAGGGCCAGCACCAGCGGAATGCCAGCTCGTTCCAAAAAAAACAATGCCATCATCAGCACACCGCTGAAGACGCAGAACAAATCCTCCATGCGCACGAGGCGAATTGCCGAACCGCTGAGGCCGCGCGCCAAAAACGCCCGCAGTGCGATGGCCCCAAGATTTGTCCCATAGATGGCGGGTGCAGCCTCAGCCACTCCAAAGGCACCGCCTGCCGCCAGTGTGATCAATACCATCGCCGCGCCGGTGTTTGACTGCAGCAACGCTGACGCTGCCACGCCGATGAGGAACGCCTGAAACGGAGAGTGCAGCGCGACTTCGATGACTTGTCGAAACCACGCCTCGTCCTTGAGCGGAGCCAAGCCTGCGCCAAGTTGCTCGAGGCCGAATAGAATAATGCCCACGCCGAGGACCGCCCCGGCGATGGTATTCCATGGCTTGCGGCGCACGGAGCCCATGGCGATGCCTGCCACTCCGACCACAAATGCCACAACCGGATGAATGTTAAAGGCCGCCAAAAAGGCCAGTGCTGTCAGTCCCACATTGCACCAAACCACGATCACCCTCGCCGCAGCGGATGGGATCAGACCGCTTCCAACCATGCTCACCAGAATGAATGTCACTGCCGTGGCACTCTGCATCAGCGCTCCTGCTACGAGTCCGCAAACGCCCGATAGCCATGGGGTGCCGGTGGCCCGCCGCACAAGCTGACGAAACCCGCCGCCACTCAGGGAACGCATGTTTTGTCCCGTAAGCTGAAGCCCTAGAAAAAAAAGGCCCAGCCCGAGTATGAAGCCGTTGAAAAGGAACATGAGTCACTGAACTATGCCGCCCCCGGCCAGTCGCAACCATTCAAAAACAGCCGACCAGCCGGATTACGTATTATCATCTGGCTGGTTTTTACGGCTTCGTATGACTAAGAAGCATGGTCTTCCTCCACGGGCAGGCCTTTCCCAACTCGCCATGACGCCAACCGATCTTCTATCCAACCCGGCAGCACAAGTCTTCGTTCCGGATGCCCTCCCCCTTCCCGATGCCGCTTCGAGAGTCACGCACCTGGGCGTCGGCGCTCATCACGACGATCTCGAGTTCATGGCCTTCCACGGAATCGTGGAATGCATAGACCGCACAGACCGTTGGTTCGGGGGCGTGACCTGCACAGATGGCCGTGGCAGCTCGCGCAGCGGGGTTTTCGCCGATATGACCCCCGAGGAACTCAGCAGGGTCCGCAGCAGCGAGCAAAACAAAGCCGCCGCGATTGGCCAGTTTGGATTGATGGTTCAGCTCGGCTATCCGAGTTCTTCTGTGACTGATCCCGCCGACACCAGACTGCACGACGATTTGATAAGGGTTTTAAAAGCCACTAAACCCGAAGTGATCTACACCCACAACCCAGCGGACAAGCACAAGACCCATCTGGGAGTTTTAGCCTCCCTCCTGCACGCGCTCCGCGCCCTCCCAATTGCGGAACGACCAAAGCAACTCATCGGCTGCGAGGTCTGGAGAGACTTGGATTGGATGCTGGACCCGGAAAAGGTTCGCATGGACGTGAGCGGCCATGAGGCGCTCGCAGACAAACTCAACACTGTATTCGCCTCGCAGATCGTTGGCGGAAAACGCTACGACCTTGCTGTGGCCGGCCGCCGCGCCGCCAATGCCACATTTTATGAGCCTCGCGAGGGAGACGAATCTACCCAAGTCCTAGTTGGCATAGATCTCACGCCTTTGATTCAGGACGACTCGCTGAGCGTCTTGGAGTTCACTCGGCAGGCGATCCGCCGTTTCGAAGAGAGCGTATGCTCCGCACTGTCTCCTTATTTTTCGAAATAATCCTATGGAAGTTATCATCCAACCCACTGCGGACTCTGCTGCCGGTATGGCATCGCGCTTGTTCTCCCGTCTCATCCGCACCAAGCCCAATGCGGTTCTAGGGCTCGCGACAGGCGGAACCCCCGTGCCACTCTACCACCAACTCATTCAGCAGAACCTCGACTGGTCGCAGATCACCTCATTCAATCTGGACGAATACATCGGCGTCGGAGCCGAGCACCCACAGTCCTACCACGCCTTCATGCACGAGAATCTCTTCCGGCATGTGAACATCAATCCGGCAAACATCCACATCCCGGACGGTATGGCCGCAGATCCGGAGGCATTCTGTCAAAGCTACGAGGAAAAAATCCGGTTGGCAGGCGGCATCGACCTCCAGCTCCTCGGTATCGGCACCGACGGCCACATCGGCTTCAATGAACCGACATCCTCCCTCGCCTCCCGCACCCGCATCAAAACCCTCACCGCCCGCACCCGCAAGGACAACGCCCGCTTCTTCGGGAGCGAGGACGCGGTGCCATTCCATGTCATCACCATGGGCATCGGCACCATCCTTGACACCCGCAAAACCGTCCTCCTCGCCACGGGAAAGAACAAAGCTCAAGCCATAGCCCAAGCCGTCGAAGGTCCCATCACCTCAATGAACCCCGCATCCGCGCTCCAACTCCACCCCTCCGCCATCTTCTGCCTGGACAAAGAAGCCGCATCCGAACTCACCAGAACCGACTACTACCGCTGGGTCTTCGAAAACAAACCCGCCTGGCAAGTCATCTGATGACAAGTGGCAGATATTGAATTGATAAGAGAGTCTCTCCAGATACAGCAGCGGCACTGGAGCAGAGCTTCGGATCGCACAAAAAGCCCAGATTTTTGAAATGGTCCACCGCACATTATTGGAACAATCGAACCAAATTTTTGGACGATCGTTCATTTTTTTAGTTCGCCACAATAGGATCACGCCCAACCACAATGCAGCTGAATCCTTGGACGGGAGGATATTTCTGAAGCAGCAACATCGACTCTGTTCACGGAATCTCGCGATGCAGGCCGCTACGGAATTTTAAAAAACCTCACCGCATCATCGGCACGCCGTCGCGCAGGAGTTGCTCGACGAAGCCGGTGTGGTATTTGCCTTGTCGGAAGGACTCGTTGTGCATGATCGCTTGTTGGAAGGGAATCGTGGTCTTGATTCCAGTGATCATGTATTCGTTGAGAGCCCTTGACATGCGTTTGATGCAAGCGGAGCGGCTGGAGGCGGTGGCGATGACTTTGGCGATCATCGAATCGTAATTCGATGGAATCGGGTAGCCGGCGTAGGCGTGTGAGTCGATGCGGATGCCTCGCCCGCCTGGTGCGTAGTAGAGATCGATATTGCCCGGACAGGGTTGGAAATTTTTCTCTGGATCCTCGGCGTTGATTCGGCATTCGATCGCGTGACCGCGAGGCTGGGCCTCAACGACATAGCTACTCAGATGCTCGCCGGCAGCCACTTGGATTTGCTGCTTAACGAGGTCGCATCCGTAAACTTCCTCGGTGATGGGATGTTCCACCTGAATGCGGGTGTTCATTTCCATGAAGTAGAAATTCCCGTCATCGTCCACGAGATACTCAATGGTGCCGGCATTGGTGTAGCCAACGCTTTGGCAGAGGCTGATCGATGCATCGCCCATCTTTTTGCGAAGCTCGGGCGACATGAGTGGTGAAGGACACTCCTCGACGATTTTTTGGTTGCGGCGCTGGAGTGAGCAGTCGCGCTCACCGAGGTGGACCACTCGGCCGTGATCGTCACCAAAGACCTGGAATTCAATATGGTGTGGGTTGACAATGAATTTCTCGATGTAAACCGCGCCATTTCCAAATGCTTTCTCCGCCTCCATGCGGGCGGCGTGATATCCTTGCACCAGACTGCCTTCGTTACTGGCGATGCGCATGCCGCGGCCGCCGCCACCGGCGACAGCTTTGATCATCACGGGAAAGCCGATTTTGCGGGCGATGCGGAGCGCCTCGGCTTCGGTATCGATCGTGCCGTCGCTGCCGGGTGAAATCGGAACGCCAGCCTTGCGGGCACAATCGCGGGCGGAATTTTTATCACCCATGAGGCGAATCGCCTGCGGCGTTGGGCCGATGAACTTGATGTTGCAACTGGCGCAGACTTCGGCGAAATGCGCGTTCTCCGCCAAGAATCCATACCCTGGATGGATGGCGTCGGCGTCGCAAATCTCAGCAGCGCTGATGATGCGGTCGATCTTGAGATAACTCTCCGAACTAACGGCTGGCCCGATACAAATGGCTTCATCGGCGAGTTGCACATGAAGGCTGTCAATATCCGGCTCGGAATAGATGGCCACCGATTGGATGCCCAGTTCCTTGCAGGCCCGAATGATGCGCAGAGCAATTTCGCCACGATTGGCGATCAGAATTTTTTTAAACATGGCGGGTGGCCGAGGGATTACTTGAGGCGGAAGAGGGGCTGTCCAAACTGCACGGGTTTGCCATTCTCGGCACAGATTTCCGTGACGATACCAGAGACCTCGGCCTTGACCTCGTTCATGACTTTCATGGCTTCGATAATGCAGACAACGGTATCCGGCGTCACTTGCTGGCCGACCGTGAGGAAGGAAGGAGAATCTGGCGATGGAGCGGAATAAAAAGTGCCGACCATGGGAGATTTGATTTCGATCCCGCTCGAGGCTGATGCGGGAGCTGAATTCGAAGCCGGGGCTTCTGCGGCGATGGCCGGAAGTGCGGATGACTCGGTGACCGAAAAAACCGGTTGGGTAGTGACATA
Organism: Spartobacteria bacterium UBA5019; assembly: GCA_002396485.1. Taxonomy (GTDB): domain Bacteria; phylum Verrucomicrobiota; class Verrucomicrobiia; order Chthoniobacterales; family Terrimicrobiaceae; genus UBA967. The sequence goes on along the minus strand of DGXZ01000042.1, from coordinate 5,184 downwards.
CTGGGCGGGGCCGACGGCACCGGCTGTCTTGAGCGTGATTTTGAAGCCTTCCCGCTCCATTTTGAAAACGGCGACGCCGTTTTTCTTCATGAGGTCGATGAGTGTGCGAATTTCTTTGATGTCCACGGTAGAGGTAGGTTTTTTACTAAGACAGTATGATGTCACGCGACTTCTTGCGCGGTCAAGACATGGAATTGCCGAGAGCGCGAACTGGGACTAACCTGCGCGAATGAATTCAGTGGGCATGAGACGAAATACGTCGCGCTGGGAGACGGCAACGGCACTTCTTGCCTCGCTGCTCGTCCATCTTTTTTTTCTGCTGGCAGTGGCTTTTTTCATTTTGAAAGGAGCTGGCATTCGCAAAGAGACAAGCACAGTTCTCGAAGAACCGCCGCAGCTCACCATTCTCCCCATGCCGCCCGCTTCGAAGGCACCACCACGATTTGTGAGCACTCCGCCTCAGGAAAAACTCGAGAGACAACCAAACAAGGACGCGGCTTTTGAATCGGATAATGATTCCATCGCTGCGAGCGAAGCCGCACCGACTGGTCAGGAGGCGATGCCATCCCTCGAAGGCCGCGAGGACCAAGGCCTCGATCTGCGTGACCAGCGTTACACTGCGGGGAAGCGCCAAACTCAGGCAGCACCAGCAGTTCAAGCCGCCGAACAGTCCATGCCAGAGCCAGACGCATCCCCCACCCCTCGACTCGAAACCGATCTGGCTCTCCTTGAAGTGCCGAAGCCAACTCCCCAGCCGACACCGGCCCAGAAGGCAAAAACAGCAACCCGCCCCAGCCAGAGCTCGGAATCCGGTTTCCAACCCGAAACCCGCGTGACTCGTCTGCGCGGCAATGTCTCAAACCGTGGCAAAGCCTCGCTGGAAGCGAATGCAACTCCACTGGGTCGCTATAAAAAACAGGTCTCCGACGCCATCGGCTCGAGGTGGTATTACTATGTGAATTCGCAAATGGGCCTGCTGAACATAGGGACGGTGGACATCCGCTTCACCGTGACGCCCGAGGGAAAAATCAAGTCCCCACAGGTGCTATCGAACTCCTCGAATGAGAGCTTCGCCTCCGTCAGCCTTGCTTCGGTGGTGCAGGCTGAAGTTCCTCCCATGCCGCCGGAAGTCGCGAAGCTGATCGAAAACGGTCGCCTCGAAATCGATTTCTCGTTTACGATCATTGGTCACTGATGACATCTCAAACGACACTTTCGGCAATTGCCGACTTTTTCGAAAAGGGCGGCCCCTTCATGGTTCTGCTGGTTTTGCTTTCGATCCTGACACTCACATCGATTTTGCTCCGCGCCTGGCGGCTCCGCGAAAGCGCCATTATTCCCAGACAGGTCGCGGAAGCCGTCGATGACCTACGGCCTGGACACACCCTCCAATCCCTACAGGAGGAAATGGAGCGCCATCCCTCGGCCATCTCGCTCATTCTCTCGACTCTCATCTCGCATCTGAACTGGTCAAAATCCGAGAATCTGGAAGCCGTCCAGACCTGCGCGAGGCACGAAATCGCCCGCATGGAAAAAGGCCTTGTCATTTTAGAAATCGCCACGGGCACCGGTCCGCTCCTCGGCCTCCTGGGAACACTCTCGGGCCTTGTGGGGATTTTTGCGACACTTGGAAACAACGGCGATCCCGTGCTGGTGGCGCGAGGTATTTCCGAAGCGCTGAATACCACCATCGCAGGACTCGGCGTGGCCGTGCCAAGCCTCATTGCCCACAGCTATTTTCAGCGCCGGATCGAAATGCTGGCGGTCGAGATGGAATCCATCGCAGCCAACCTGCTGGCCAAGCTCTACCAACCCCAATAGCAGCCTGAGCGAAATGCAGTTCTACACCCGAAAACGCCGCAGCCCGTTCATCAATATCGTTTCACTCATCGATATTCTGGCAATCCTTCTGATTTTTTTCATCGTCACCACAAACTTCCGAAAACCCCAGCCCCAGCTGCAAATCAATCTACCCGATTCAAAATCCGCCGAAACCGCTGCAGCCGCGCAGAAAGAACCCGCCGTGCTGCGAGTGAAGTCTGAGAAGGAAATCACGCTGGATGAAAAACCCGTCACCATCGAAAATCTCACCGCCGCCTTGCAAAAAATCCGGGAAACCCAGCCAAGCCGGGGAATTGCGATGCAAGCCGACCGGGAGGCTCCTTTTGGCATCGTCGTAAAAATCCTCGACTCACTCAAAGCCGCGGGTCTCCGCGATGTGCCGGCCTTCACCCAGCCCGAATCCTCAAAATGATCCTTGAAATCACCACTTTTGACCACCCCGCGCTTCGCACGCCGGGGGCCCGTATCGACCAGATTGACGACTCCATCCGCCAACTCGCTGTGGACATGATCGAGACGATGCGGGAGGCCGAGGGTTTGGGACTGGCCGCACAGCAAGTCGGCATGCCCCTACAAATGTTCGTTCTCGATGTGCCTCAATTGAAAAAGCGCCCCAGCGCCATGCGCATCGGCGGCAAGCGGGCCGATTTCGAGTCCCTCATGCCCCTGGTGCTTCTTAACGCCAAGGTGGAGACCTTCGGGCGAGTTCACACCGAGAGTGAAGGTTGCCTGAGTTTCCCAGAGCTCTCAGCCAATGTTTCGCGCCAACTCTCGGTTCGCGTGAAAGCCCTCAGCCTTGATGGAGCCTCCATCGAATTCGAAGCCGACGGCCTCCTGGCACGTGCCGTCCAGCATGAACTCGACCACACCCAAGGCATCCTCTACATCGACCGCGCCGTTCCAGAAGACCGCATGGATTTTGCAGATGATATCCAGCGCCTCATCCGACCGGTTGTCTAAATCGATCGTGCCATCGCCAATTCCACCGCGAGTCGAATCGCGTGCCTCATGCTGTCAGGCCTCGCAACACCGCGACCCGCGATATCAAAAGCCGTTCCGTGATCCGGACTCGTGCGTATAAATGGCAAGCCGAGCGTGACATTCACCCCTTCGTGGAACGCATGCAGCTTGAGCGGAATCAACCCCTGGTCGTGATACATGCAAAGAACCCCGTCGAAGTCACCCTCGACGGCCCTGTGAAAAAGCGTATCCGGCGGCAGCGGCCCGACAAAGTTCCCCATCTGGCTTAAACAAGCCACCGCAGGTGCGATGATATCCAGTTCCTCGCGGCCCATGTCGCCTTGCTCCCCCGCATGAGGGTTTAAGCCAGCCACAGCAATGCGTGGATTTTTTATGCCTCTCAGAATCAAAAAATCTTGCAGCAAGCGACCGACCCTCACGATATCTTCCACACTCAGCAACGAAGCGACCCGTGCCAGCGGCACATGAGCCGTCACTAGGGCCACAGTCAGCAACCCGCCAGTCAGGCACATCGCAAAATTCTCCACTCCGGCCCTTGCCGCAAAAAACTCGGTCTGACCTGGAAATTCAAATCCCACGCGATGCAGAGCATGCTTGCAGACCGGCCCGGTCACCACAGCCTGGATTTCACCAGACAGCAAGCGCCGAGCAGCCTCCTCCATGGCATCCACCGCCGCGCGCGCTGAGGCAGCGGTCGGCTTGCTAGGCATGTGGCCCAACGTCGAACCAATCAACTCCACACCGCATCCGGCAGGGATTTCCATAGAGCCCAAGGCGGCTTGCATGACTTCCGGCCCAATACCGGCGGGATCACCAAACGTAATTCCAATGCGTAGTGGAGGTTGGTTCATAAAAAATCTCTCCTGCAAAATCGAGAAGACGCCAAAGAGGATAAAAAATTAAGATACTGGTGGAGAATTGATTGACTCAGAAAATAGGCGCTTACTAAGCCCAATTTTGCAAACGGGCGGGGGTGGTTGTTTCTTGATACATGGACTTGGAAAGTTGGCGCACTTGGCGAATGCGCTGGCGGGCGCCGTTCATTTGCTCCAATTCGGAACTCACCTCCTGCATGGCTTGATCCAAAGCCTGCTTGTTGGATTCGCGAAGGGAATCTGCCGCCTCAAGGCGCGTCTGGAAAGCCTCGGATGCCGCAGGCGGCAACTTCAGATTTGTGAGAATCTCCGTGAGAGCTTGGACGAGATCACCCTGTGCTGGCAAGAGGTCCAAGAGGCTTTCGATATCTTTTCGTTCAATAAAAAAAACCTCCAACCGGAGGTTTTTCTCGTAAACTGATAGTAGGGTCTCGAGCCGAGCAGGCAATCCTAGGTCTAAGGTCGACTTAGGTCTGCTAATCAGCATTTCGCGCCGAGGCCATGTGCGGGGGTACCAGCCGCCCCAGCTTGCTCTACAGCAGTCTGAAGGAGCATTTGGGCCCATGCATCGCGAATATCCTGCATAAATGCTGACACCGTTTTGATTTTTTCGCGGCTTTTTTCGCGGTTAGCTTGATTGAGATGCTCCTGCATGAAGTCATACAATCGATAGAGATTCTCTGAGAACTCTCCACCTTTCTCCATATTCAGTGTGGCCTGAAGCTCTGTGATGATTGCCTGAGTGCGCTGAATATTATTGTGAACCTGCTCGTTTTGGCGTGCAAAATTTTCCTCGTTGAAACCCAACTCCGCAGCTGCCATGAAGCGTAAGGCTCCATCGAAAAGCATTAGGACTAACTCACCCGGAGATGCTGTTGTCGCTGCAGTTTTACGATATATGTTGAGAGGATTGTTGGGTTTCAAAACGGAAGAGTTTCAAACTAAAGTATAATAGCCAAAGAGAATTTCAACAGTTTTTTAAGGGGTGATTTGTCCCTTGAGATTCGACCCAGAGTCGTTGAGCACGGATCCAACCAGCATTGCGGCAATGCCATTCAAGACATTCAGAGAAGGATAAGTCGGGTCGAGATTCCAATCGAGGGCTTTTGTAACCTGGCCGGGACGCACCTCGGTCTGGCTATTTTGCCACTCCCGCACCATGTCACGATGCGGAGCTTCCAAGGTATCGGTGACGGATTTTTTGTTGGCCAACTCGACTTTGCCCGGGGCGATGACCGAGTCGCGGATAGGAATCTCACTGGCTCCGACCTGAGGCACGGACATATTGCTCTTCGCAGTTGCCACGTTAACCTCCGGCCAAACGGGTGAGGTTTGTTGCAGGATTGTTTGCACGTTGTTCATTTTATTTATTCTTATTGTTGTTTACGTTATGTTTTTTTAAAATTTTGATCTTGAGTTGGTTATTGAATGATTTTTGAGAAAGTTTAGATGTTATTTTCCGCTGAATGTTTTCGCCAAATAAGCC
>DGXZ01000035.1 GCA_002396485.1 Spartobacteria bacterium UBA5019 | reverse complement strand
GTCCAGTTATATCTGCGACACTACATTAGCTCTTTGTTTGTAGATCATTTGCTCCTGGACAGTCTATTCGCCAAGCTTTCTAAAGAAAATGAATGAGACATACCCAATTAGTCCAGCCACACCTGCTGAGAAGTAAAGTCTTTGAAGAGCCTCATGATATTTCTGAGGTTCTTTCTTAGACTCGACCTGTTCTTTATAAATACCTCGGGGTCCGTATACATAGGTTGCCTTGCCCGAGATCTGTGCATCTACTGCGGAAACAAGACCAACTCCGCACATGAGTAGCCCAACAATCGCAACAAGAAAGGAAACCCAACGAACAACTGCCGGTGAATCTCCTGATGGGAACCTTCCAAGAGACATAAATATGATTCAGAGATAGCGCAGATATTTTTCTGTAGCTACCGCTTGTTTTAACGATTGATCACTTCCTCCGCGTTTTTGCAGGAGGTTTGTAAATACCCAACCTCAGAATGGAATATCGTCGTCCGGCGCGTCGCTCGGAGGAGGTGCGACTTGACGTTGAGGCGCTGGTGGGGCAGGGCGGCGAGGAGCGGCGGCAGGAGCGGATTCGTAGCCCTCATGCTCTCCTCCACTGGAAGGTCCGGGCCCTCCGGTGCGACCGCCCAGGAGCTGCAGGTTCTCACCCACTACCTTCATGCGGCTCCGCTTTTGCCCACTGGCCTTGTCTTCCCAGGTGTCCATACGAAGGCGGCCCTCGATGTAAATGGGACGGCCTTTCTTGGCATATTCACCGGCTATCTCGGCGAGGCGTCCCCAGAGTTCGACATCAACAAATGTCGTCTCCTCGCGTTTCTCGCCGTTGTCGAGGGTGTAATTGCGGTTGATGGCCAGGCCAATGTCCGTAACGGCGCTGCCTTTCGAGGTAAACTTGACTTCGGGGTCGCGTGTGACGTTTCCGATGAGGATGACTTTGTTGACGTTGGCCATGGCTTCCTTATTGGGTTAGGCTGCGGCTGGAGCCGAAGCTTTTTTAGTAGGGAGTTTGAGGTAGTTTTGGAGGAGAATGTCGTTATCGAGTTTGAGCTTGGAGCGCAGTTTGTCGATGGCGGTCGGGGCGGCTTCGAACACGAAATTCACGAAATAGGCACTCTTGAGGTGGTCTGTTTCGTAAGCGAGTTCGCGTTTTTCGAGGCGCTGAACCTGCTCGATGGCGGCTCCCTCTGCTTTGAGTACGTTTTCAAGGCGCTCGATGGTGTCTTTGATGGTTTCTTCTTTGCCTCGTGTATTGAGGGCGAGGAGTGCTTCGTATCTGTTCATTGTTCCTGGTTTTTTTGGTTGAATTGATTCATTGCGGCTTCGATGCCATGGGCATTGGCGTATTCAAAAGCGTCCGACGCCCTGCTCACAGATTCCTGAAGCAGGGGAAGTTCCTCTTGGCGGAATCCGCCGAGGACATGGTTATGTAGGGTGCTTTCCGGTTTTCCGATTCCAACGCGGATTCGGGGGACTGCCTCTGTTCCCATGTGGACGAGAACGGATTCCAGTCCATTGTGCCCGCCTGCACTGCCGGACTTGCGAAGTCTCAGCATGCCGAGTGGGAGAGAGGTGTCATCGAGGATGACCATGATTTCAGTGGCCGGAATTTTGTAATATCGCGAAAACTCGCCCACTGCTTCGCCACTGAGGTTCATGAAGGTTTGTGGCTTCATGAGAGTGCGTCCGCCAGTGCGCGCAGTGTCCGAATTCCACTTCTGGTCGAAGGAGAATGTGGTGGCTCCCCGCCTTGCCAACTCGTCGCCAACCATGAACCCAACATTGTGGCGGGTATTCTGGTATTGAGTGCCCGGATTTCCGAGACAGGCTACGAGCCGGTATGCAGCGGTTGATTCCACTTCGGCAGAAATTACTTTTTGTCCGATCCTGCTTCGGCTTTCTTCTCCTTGATGACTTCCGGAGCGGCGGCAGCGGTTGTTGCTGCGGGTTCAGAGGCTACTGCAGGCTCGGCAACGATGAAGACTGTAAGGTCGGCATCGACATCGGCTTCCACGCCTTTTGGAAGCGGGAGATCACGGACGTGAATGGAGTCGCCGATCTTGAGGGCGCTGACATCGACCTTGATGATCTCGGGAAGATCTTGCGGGAGGCATTGAATGGCAAGCGAGCGCATGCTCTGCTCAAGAAGACCGCCAAAATTTTTCACGCCGTCCGCTTCGCCGAAAGGCTCGATGGTGATGTCCGCAGAAATTTTTTCTGTCATCGACACCGCTTGGAAGTCCACATGCAAAATCTGGTGGCGGAGCGTGTGGCGCTGCACTTCCTGGATGAGCGAGAGTTGGCTGGATTTATTCGATCCGTCTTGGATTTCCAGATCGACGAGGATGTTTTCTCCAACGGCGTGGGAGAGGAGGATTTCCAGTTCGCGGTGCGAGACTTCGAGATTTGCAGGCGTCGTGTGGTGGCCGTAGATGACGGCTGGGACGGATCCGCGGGAGCGGACGCTCTTGACGGCATTGCGGCCGCTTTCGGAGCGGGGACGGGCTGTGAGTTTAACTTGCTTGGCCATATGTGTGGTTTACTTGGTTTGTTTTACTTCAAAGAGCGAACTTACGGACTCGTCGTCGTGAATGCGCCTGATCCCCTCACCGAGAAGCTCGGCAACGGAGAGTGATGTGACTCTGCTGCCGGTCGTGAGACGAGCCGGAACGCTGTTCGTGGAAATCAACTCCTTTAAATCGGAGTCCCTCAAACGCTCGACTGCCAAATCTGTCAGTATGGTGTGGGAAATGCCAGCATAAATATCGAGGGCCCCGTGTTTCCTGAGAATCCTTGCAGCGCTGGTGATTGTGCCGGCGGTTTCGGTGAGATCGTCAACGATGAGAATATTTTTTCCAGCCACCTCGCCGATGATGTGCGAGGCTTCGGTCTCGGTCGCACTTTTGCGTTGCTTGACCACGATGGCGATGCGGGTGTCGAGAGCGGAGGCATAGGCGTATGCCATTTTCACTCCGCCGACATCAGGCGAGACGACGATGAGATCTTTGATCTTCATGGTGCGGATGTGCTCGACCATCACAGGCATGGCATGCAGGTGGTCCACCGGTATGTCAAAAAAGCCCTGCAATTGTTGCGCGTGGAGATCCATCGTCAGCACGCGGTTCACGCCTGCAGCGACAAGGAGATTCGCAACGAGCTTTGCGGTGATCGGCACGCGTGGCTGGTCCTTGCGGTCTTGGCGGGCGTAGCCAAAGAATGGCAGGACTGCTGTGATGCGGGCGGCACTGGCACGCCGAGCGGCATCCACCATGATGAGGAGTTCCATCAGGTTCTGGTTTGTCGGCGGGCACGTGGGCTGAATGATGAAAACATCCCGGCCGCGGATGTTGTCGTTGATTTTTACGAAAGTCTCACCATCGGGGAAGGAAGTGACGGTGGCGTCGCCAAGAGGAACTTTGAGGTAGGAGCAAATATCGCGGGCCAGCGCCGGATTGGCGTTGCCTGTGAAGATTTTCATTTCCGGATTGCTGGAAAGAGTCATGGGATGTCAGGCAACGGCTTTGGTGTGAGATGTGAGGGATTTAGGGTTGGTTGGCGAGAGGTTCTGGCTTCGGAGGAGGTTCGAGGGGGATTGTAGGCTCCACGCGCGTTTGCGCGAGTCGCGTGAGATAGGTCTTTTCCATGAGGTCGCACTTTTTAGAAAGCGAACTGTCGAGCTTCCTCATTTTTTTGAAGAGTAATTCGTAGTATTTACGATAGGCCGCGCGTTCGCCTTCAAATGTGTTCGCTGTTTTGGCTTTTGCGAGGAGGCTTGAAACGTCGGAATCCTGCTCGGCTTTTGTTCTCACCTGTTGGTAACGGATTTTGACCTTGCGCTCCTGCTCTTCACCGGATGCTGCGAGCGTGCGTGGATCTATGGGAGCGGGTGCGCCGTCCGTGGGCATGAGCTGGTTCGGATCCACATAATCCTTGTCAGACTCCGTTGTAGGCAAGGCCTCGCCTGTTAAGGAAATCTGGGTTTCGGAAATGATGTCCGTAGTTGGAGCCGCTGGGTCGTTCGGCAGGTTGATGAAATCCTGATCGCTTGGAGTGACCTGCGGGGCGGGGATTGCTTGAGCCTCCACGGTTGCGGCATCTTGGGCCATGGCTGGGCAGGTGAGCGTGGAGACAATAAAAAGGGAAGTGATGAATCGCTTGAGAAGCATGGCGCGGGCGGCAGACTTGAAATCACAGCAATTTTGGGCTGACTTGGCAAGAGCATGAATTCAAAGACGCGTTACCCAGCCGAGGGACCTGTGGAAGCCGCCCGGGCGATGAAGCAGGAGCCGGGCTTTGTTTTTTTGGATTCTGCTCTCCCCGGTGATGGCTCTGTTTCGGTTCTGGCCTGCAAGCCGGATCTTGTGTTGCGTGGTCGGGATTGGGAGATGCTCGAACAGGAGTTGGAGCGCCGTCGCCGAAACAATGGGGTCCCTGGAATTCCCGACGGAGCCGCAATCGGTTGGATTGGATACGACGGAGACTTCTATTTTTCATTTTATGATCGGCTTCATGTTTATTCGCATGATGCCGGGGCGTGGATCCTCCGCCCGGAAAAATTTGTGTGGCATTCGAATCCTTCGGTCTCTGCCAATCTTGATTTCAAGCCGCTGCTTGGCAGGGATGAGTTTATAGGAATGGTCGATTCTGCGCAGGAGTTCATTGCTGCTGGCGACATTTATCAAGTCTGTCTGAGCCACCCCTTCGTTGCCGCTGGAGGTGCTGACCCCTGGGCTTTTTATGAGATGCTGAGGAAGCATTCTCCGGCTCCACATGCGGCGTTTTTGGACTGTGGAGATTTACAAATCGCCTCGGCTTCGCCGGAGAGTTTTTTGAATATGTCGGGTAGGCGCATTCAAACCAGGCCAATCAAGGGCACGCGGCCTCGCAATCCCGATCAGGCGGGGGATAGATTAAGTTCGCAGGAGTTACTGACATCCTCAAAAGAAATCGCGGAGTTGGTCATGATTACCGACCTTGAGCGCAACGATCTGGGCCGCGTTTGCCGCTACGGGACAGTTCATGTGCCGGAGTTGCTCCGCCTGGAAAGTTACGAACAGGTTTTTCATCTGGTCTCTACCATTTCAGGAGAATTGCGATCCGATGTGAGCCATGTTGCGGCATTGCGCGAGTGTTTCCCGGGAGGGTCGATTTCGGGTGCTCCAAAAAAACGTGCCATGGAGATCATTCGGGCGCTGGAAGTTCATCCACGCGGAATCTACACGGGAGCAATCGGCTACTTTGGTTACAATGGCGAGAGTCGTTTTTCGATTGCCATAAGGACTGCGGTTTTTGAGCCGACGTGCTCTCATTTCCATGTGGGAGCCGGCATCGTGGCGGATTCCATAGGGGAAAAGGAATGGGAGGAAACATGGCACAAGGCGGAGGGGTTGCTCCTGTCCGCAAGGGCTTGCAATGGCGCTCAGAGATAGGCGCTCCCAAGGTGCTGTTTCAATCGGGGGTCGAAAAAGAAGTCGCGCGCTGCGATGGGGAATACATTTTCACACTCCGGATGGCTGGGATTCAGAAGGTAGTTCGGCTCCTCCTGTATCAAAACCGATGGCACCTGCAAAATGGCTGAACGTTTGGAGCGCAGCCATTCAGTCCCGGCCTCGCGGGTTGCGCCGGATGGCAGAGTCTCATCCCAACCGCGTGGCAGTGTTGCAATTTTTTCAATTGATAAAGAGCTCAAATTCAGTTCCAGAAAACTAAACCGCACACACTTCGTTTTCGGGGTGAGATGGACGAGCAATTCCAAGGCGGCAAGTGCCCGGGAGCTGGCAAGATAGACACAGGGATGGCCCGGATGATTCCAGCGCCCTCCATGCAAACGCGCTCCTTCACCATCGAAAGCGGAGGTGCGCCATTTGTGGTTCACAATGCGATAGGCTCGAAGCATAAGAACCCCTCAGGCGAAGACCCCGTGATCGATCTGGCCAATGAGGTCCTCCACCATTCTGGCTCCGACCTCCGTGTCGCAAAAAGCGATGGGCGTCTCGCCGCTCATCGCGTGCGCAGGAGACTTTAGCCACTCGCGGGCGGCTTCTTCTGATCCAAAAAGTTCAAAAGCTTTTCCAAAAACCCTCGCAAGCCGAGCGATGCGATCACTTTCGTTCTTGTCAAAATGACCTGTCTTTTTGCGACGATGGAGTGTTGCTCTTGAAATATCGAGCCAATTTGCTAATTGCTCCTCACTCACATCAAGCCAACGTCGGAGCACCTCGAATTCATCATAAAGAAAACCATGCCTCAGCTGCTCTACAATTGGGCTAGATGGCATTTCTTCTTTCATCACATAATCATTCTTTGGCAGGAATTGCTCAATAACTCTCGGTGCGTAAAGCGCTCTTCTCATATGAGACAAAATAAACATCCTTATGAATCATTGTCAACATTTCCCGCAAATTTTTTTAAATCTTCCACCCAACCTGTTTTCCATTCCATTGGCACGCCATCCCATTCGATTTTTAGGCCGGCGGACTGCAAAGCATGCCGTTTCAAAAACAGCTGTTTCTCCAGAGCGAGGGTCCAGCCGGTTTGGATAAACTCAAGATAGCAATCCTCTGAAGGCCCATAGATTTTGTCTCCCACCACGGGGTGGCCGGCATGGGAGGCGTGAACTCGAATCTGGTGGGTGCGCCCGGTGACAGGTTGCGCCTCGACCATGGAAAAACGCCCCGCTGCGTTTTCGATTTTTTTCAATACGCGAAAATGCGTTTTAGCGTGGGCTCCTGCAGGGTGGACCATCCGCTTGAGATGAATCTTCGTTGGCTCAACTTCTCCCTGTCTGATGATTGGCGCATCAATGGAAAAAAACTCCTCGCTTGGGTGCCCGCATAGGATGGTCAGATAGGTCTTTTTTATCTTTCCCTCTTGCATCGCGATGGCCGCTCGCCGTGCGGCTGAGGCGTGTTTTGCGACCAATACCAATCCACTTGTCTCGCGGTCGAGACGGTTGATCAACGAGACTTGTCCCGAATTGGCGATTTCATAGCAAAGAAGCTCTCTCAAGCCGTCCCAAAGAGTGCGCGTTCCATCGGGCTTGCTGGGGTGCACGAGGAGGCCTGCTGGCTTGTCCACAACCAAAAGGTCGGGAGTTTCCCCGATAATCCGGAACTCTTCTTGATCCACGAGCATGAGATGTCGAGTATGACCTGCCCATGGTCTCACTGCAAAACGTCACGCGCATTTATTCCTCCGGAATCGGGGAGGTTCGCGCATTGGATGGCGTCTCGCTTCATCTCGAGTCTGGGGCTTTTGCCACGATCACCGGCCCCAGCGGATGTGGAAAAAGCACACTGCTCAATCTCCTTGGCGGGCTTGACCACCCGACATCGGGTGAGATTCGTGTTGCTGGCATTCCCTTGCACGATGCAGGTGAGGCCGAGCTCACCCGCTATCGTCGGAATACTCTCGGTATTGTCTTTCAATTTTTCAACCTCCTCCCTGCCATGACAGTTCGGGAAAATGTGGAATTGCCATTGCTCTTGCGCGGCGAGTCGGCCTCGCTCGCGACCACAAGGGTATCGGAAATGCTCGACCTCGTTGGTTTATCCCATCGCGCCTCCCATTTTCCTCATCAGCTCAGTGGCGGTGAGATGCAGCGAACTGCCACGGCGAGGGCTTTGGTTGGACGCCCGGCACTCCTCTTGGCTGATGAGCCGACGGGCAATCTTGACTCCGCCAATGCTGAGATGGTTTGCGAGACGTTCTTAAAGATTGCTTCCCAAAAAATTGCCACCTTGATTATTGTCACCCATAGCGACTCGGTTGCCGCACTGGCGCCGGTTCGTATACAAATGCTCGATGGAAAAATACTCTCCAAAAGTGATTCTGGCTCTGCATCCTGACACCCTGCTGTTCTGCATTTCGCCTCTTTCCCGATCCACTCGCATAAATCCTTAAAATCCCATTCGCACCTTGGAAAAACAACGCACACTTGCCTCATCCGCCAGCCTCACTGGCAGCGCCTTGCATACGGGCGAAAATGTCACTCTCACGATTTTGCCCGCACCAGTCGGCCACGGCTTCAAATTTCAGCGCATCGATTTGCCCGATGAGCCAATTGTCGATGCCGCCGCCGCATATGTGAAGACTGTGGAGCGCGCGACCACGCTTGTCCAAGGCATGGTCAAAATCCACACAGTGGAGCATGTTCTTTCGGCTTTGACCGGAATGGGTGTGGACAATGCACTCATCCAGATGGATGCCAACGAGCCCCCAATCGGCGATGGCAGCGCATCCGAATACATCGCCCTCATCAACAAAGCGGGCATCATCGAGCAGGATGCGCCGCGCCGCTACAGTGATATCCGCGAACCGGTCACCATCGAGTCCAACGGCTCGATCCTCGTCATTCTCCCAGATACGAAATTCCGGGTCTCCTGCACGCAGGTCGGCCCTGAGGGGCGTTTCACCCAATTTCTTTCCACGGAAATCACTCCTGAGATTTACGAAAAAGAAATCGCCCCCGCCCGCACCTTTGTTTTCTACGAGGATGTGAAGCCCCTCATGGATAAAGGCCTCATCAAAGGTGGGAGCCTTGAAAACGCCATTGTCGCCAGGGGTGAGAGCGTCCTCAGTAAAGAGCCGCTTCGCTTCCCGGACGAGTTCGTCCGCCACAAGATTCTTGATATCGTTGGAGATCTCGCGCTCTCAGGTCGTTTCATCCGGGGCCATGTTATTGCCGTAAAGCCCGGCCACGGCATCAATACCGAGGCCGCCAAACTTCTCGCCGAGCGCTTCAATGCCGTCGCGCCAGCCGCAGCCAAACCCGCTGCCGCCACGCCGGGCGCCCTCGACATCAATGCCGTCATGCAGATTCTCCCGCACCGCTATCCTTTCCTCATGGTGGATCGCATTGTGGACTTCGATGGCGAATTGAAAGCCACCGGCGTGAAAGCTGTCACCATCAACGAACCGTATTTCCAAGGACACTTTCCCAACCATCCCGTCATGCCAGGCGTTCTTCAACTCGAAGCCATGGCTCAGGTCGCCAGCATTATCATGATGCGCCGCACGGAGAACGAGGGGAAAATCGGCTACTTCATGAGTGCCGATGAAGTCAAATTCCGCAAACCCGTCATGCCCGGCGACACACTCTTCATCGAGTGTGAACTCACCAGCGCTAAAAAACGCCTCGGCAAGGCCTCCTGCCGCTGCTTGGTCAATGGCGAGGTCGTTTCCGAGGGAATCCTGCTCTTTGGCCTTGTCGATAAATGACGAAAATCCATCCCAGCTCGGTCATCGACCCCTCTGCGATTCTGCACCCGGATGTTGAGGTCGGGCCATTCTGCCACATCGGCCCGCAGGTCGAGATGGGATGCGGAACGCGCCTCATTGGTCATGTCTCCATAGCCGGTCCCACACGTATCGGAGAGGGGAATGTATTCTATCCCTACTGCTCGATCGGTCAGCGCTCGCAGGATTTGAAATACACCTCCGAGCCGACCTTTCTGGAAATTGGAAACAACAACTCGTTCCGCGAATTTTGCACTGTCAACCGCGGCACTCTTCCAGGAACCAAGACCATCGTCGGTCATTACGGAAACTTTCTCGCCTACTCACACATCGCGCATGATTGCACAGTCGGCGACCATGTCATTTTTTCGAATAACGGAACCATCGCCGGTCATGTCACAGTCGAGGATCATGTCATCATCGGCGGACTCTCCGGAGTGCATCAATTCTGCCGCCTGGGACAGCATTCGATCGTCGGAGGCTGCACGAAAATCGTTCAGGACGTCCCGCCCTACATGATTGCGGATGGCAACCCCGCTGAGGTCCGTGGAATCAATCAGGTCGGACTCGAGCGCCGTGGTTTCCTACCCGAGGACACTCGCACACTCCGTGAGGCCTATCGCTTGCTTTACCGCTCGAATCTCAATGTGAAACAAGCCTGCGAAAAAATCGCCGCCGATTTTTCCGGGCCCGATGTCATCGCCCGCCTCCTTGCCTTCGTGGCATCGAGCCAGCGCGGCATCATCCGATAAATCAACAACCCAATAAAACGCCATGCCCACTGTCCACGCCTACGCCGCGCAATCCTCCGCATCACCGCTCGAACCCTTCACCTACGAACTCCCTCCCATCGGCCCCGAGCATGTCGACATCCGTGTCGAATACTGCGGCATCTGCCACTCGGATCTCAGCATGCTCCGCAACGAGTGGGGCTTTTCCTCCTATCCGCTCGTCCCCGGGCACGAAGTCGTTGGCCGTGTCGAGGCCGTTGGTTCGATGGTTAAAAATCTTGTCCCCGGCGACCGCGTTGGTCTCGGCTGGTTTTCCGAAAGCTGCATGACCTGTCCTCAATGCATGGGCGGTGACCACAACCTCTGTGCCACAGGCGAGGGAACCATCGTCGGGCGCCACGGTGGCTTTGCCGATCTCGTCCGTTCCCATTGGGCCTGGGCCACAAAACTTCCCGAAGCCCTTTCCTCCGTCAGCGCCGGTCCGCTCTTTTGCGGAGGCATCACAGTCTTCAACCCCATCGTCGAATTCGGAGTCCGGCCCACAGACCGCGTTGGGGTCATTGGCATCGGAGGGCTCGGCCACCTCGCAGTGCAATTTCTCAACAAATGGGGCTGCGAAGTCACCGCCTTCACTTCCTCCACCGACAAAACCGAGGAACTCAAAAAGCTCGGTGCCCACCGCATTGTGAATTCCCGCGATGCGGAGGCTATGAAATCCGAAGCCAACCGCTTCGATTTCATCATCAGCACAGTCGCCGTCCCGCTCGATTGGATGGGCTACATCTCCGCGCTCGCTCCCAAAGGCCGCCTCCACACAGTCGGAGCCATTCCAGAGCCTGTCGCGCTGGCAGCCTTCCCACTCATCATGGGCCAGCGCTCCTTCTCGGGTTCCCCGCTCGGAAGTCCTGCTACCACCGCGCGTATGCTCGAATTCTGTGCCCGCCATCAGATCGCACCGCTCGTTGAGGAGTTCGCACTCTCGGATGTCAACGCTGCCATTGATCGCCTCGAACACGGCAGCCCAAGATACCGCATCGTCCTCAAGGCTTGAGCGCCGCCGAGTTTTCAAAAAATCCGAAAAAAACTTTGCCAAAGTCCCGGGGAAAATCGATATTCACCGTCCCGCGATTGCCTCGTGGTGTAACGGTAGCACTGCAGATTCTGGATCTGTTTGTCATGGTTCGAATCCATGCGAGGCAGCCAACTGCTTAAACACTCGTTCTGCGGGTGGGCTGTTCTGAAAAATGGTTAAAGTGGGAAAGAAGGCGGGAAAAAGTCTCTCGATATTTACCTCTTCCCAACCATGTTTTTGGTGTTTTTCTATCCCTTCACCTTGCGTTGCGGTGTGCTCGGAAACAATTCGCTGAGTATTGGTAGGCAGCACATTTCAGAATAACTCCAACACAATTCGCCCGTGCTGGCAATGTGACTAAAAATGATACAGCCCGTTTTTTTTCCTTTTAAGTATCATGAGGCTCAGCTCCTGGGCGCAGCAAATCACAAGATTCACTGCGATTGTTGTCCCTGCTGCTTCACGGCGGCTACAAGAACGAATCGTCGGTGAGTCGTGCCGGTGCGCTTGAAAGGGGTACGTGTTGATTAAAATGGCAGTGATTCAAGATTTCGGCTCGGACTAACAATGCGCAAGCAATCCCTCGTTTGTCCTCAGGTTTCGTTTGCCTTTACTGATATGGTGTTATGGAGTGATCAGATTCACAGACACTTCTTCAAACGAGATGGAATCTGCCGAGAGCAGTTGATGCGTTGAGAATCCCAAAGCGTCGAAACTGGTCGTTGCCGATGAGTCATCAATCCCCGTGTATTTCAGAAGAATTGTATTCGAATCGCTACCACCTGCCATGCTTGCTTCGCATTCGATGCCTTTTTCGGAGCGGGTGAGTGTCATGGTGAGAAGATATGTGCCGTCTTTCACATTTTTGAAGGGAACTTGGGATTCGCCGAGCACACGGCTCGTGGCTGTATCAAAGTTGATATCATTTCCCGTTTCGCTCGCAAAGAGGCCTCCCTTTGGAAATTTTTTGTCGATTCCCGCATAAGCCGTGTAGCCCATCCATCCGCGTGCATGGTCTTTGGAGCGCTTCTGGTACATGCCAAACCGGAAATTACCCATCCCCGATACGCCGCTGAAGGTGACCTTCGCACTGAGTTCGAGAGAGTCTCCAATCGCCAGTTCTGTCTTTGGGAAAAAGGCGGCTTCATTTTTGCCTTTGTCGCCAAAACCGGTCCCGCTGAAGGTGATTTTTTCGCCTTCTTCTTTGGGGCCGAAGGCTTGCGTCTTGTCGCCAATGACACTCCATCCCGATATGGCTAACGGCTTGCCCGATGCGGATGCGGGTGCTTGCGCAAAGAGGGTGGAGGTTGCAAGAAGGGAGAGAATGATAAGTTGAGAGGGAGTTTTCATAAACCTCTTTCTACAGCAAGGAATGATTTGCGCAATAAAAAAACAAGAATTTGCAAAATATTTTCAGCGATGTGCAATTTTTTGTTTTCATTTACTGGATATTGCGAAATAGTGAATTGCTGTTCTCAACCATCACCCTAGTCATCAATCCAAACTATGTACTCCATCAGCTTCATCCTCCGCTCATCCAGCATTCTTCTGACAGCGACTTTGATCGCCACAGCCCCGGCATCCTTTGCTGCGGAGAAATTTTTCACACCGCCGGATGTTCCTTTTGTTTTGCGTCCCGAGGAGCAAATCAAGCGTGTGGCCTTGCCCTCCGGTTCGGTTGATGAGGCGCAGAAGTTGATTGACGCTGCGAGGGCTGCATCCCCAATGGCCTTTCTCATAATCGATGTGCAGGGAACGCTGGAGGTTGAGGCGAATCCGCTCCGTTTGGGATCGCGAATGGCTCTGCGTCTCTCACCTGCTTCGGCAATTCAGGCAGACGAAGATGCCACGGCACCGAGTTTGATCTCGATCGTCGATGCGGAATTCGTGTCCGTTGGCTGCTCTGGAACAGGATTGGCGTTGATCGACGGAGGAAAAAAACAGCTCGTAGGCATTAGCGTCACCGGCGGGAGCCGAATCAATTTCGACCAACTCTCCGTCATACGTTGCGGTTTGATTGGATTGGACTACAAGGGCAAGGATGCGACAGCAGTCAATCAAGCGGCGAGCGTGACGCGCTCACAATTTGAGGCAAATGGCGATGGTCTCCGCATTGATGCCACGGCCGGATTTCAATGCCTTGATAACATCTTCAAAAATCAAACTGGCACCGCATTGGTGATCAATTCTCTCACGAGCGTGGTGGCCGGAAACGAATTTTCCGGAAACCAAGCGGCGATTGTGAGTTCATCGGATAGGGGTGTGATCGCCCGCAATCGCATCGCCGATTCCTCCGCATTGGAAATCACTTCCACCGGCCCCGGTCAGTTGGTGACTGAGAACATCGGCACCGCGAAGAATCTGAAAATCAAACTCGCAGGGTCCACCCAGCAACTTTTCAGAAACCACCTCGAAGGCACTGCGACCATCGCACCCGAGAGTAAAGATATTTTTTTGATTGGAAATGACGGGCTCTCGGTCGATCCAGCCTCGCCGGGCCTGAAACTTTTCACTCCACCCACCTACCGCGACCCGCACACAAATCCAGTCATCGTCGCAGGAATGGGGCGCTTCGATCTGCCTGAGATCATCGGAGGAAAGGGGAAAAAAGGTAATGACGAAGCTGTGCCTCCTGTCGATATTGCGGTTGTGCAGGAGGCGCTGAACGCAGCCAGCAAGGAGCACCCGAACGATGTCCTTGTGCTGAAACTCAAGGGTGAGTTTGTTTCCAAGAGCCTCGCCGGATTGGAACTCCCGCCCAATACCTGCCTCATCCTCGATGGCCGAATTCTGGCTGATCTCGGATTGCCACTCGATCCGCCATGGGTTCGCGGCGAGCCGGTTGGCCAAGTGGTCATGCTTCCGAAGACCGGCTACTCGTCGGTCTCAGGTGGAAAACTCGATGCAGGTCGCCAAGCCAACCATCCGATCAACGCCTTCAAAGGCAGCATTGCGGTCGTTGAAAATGTCAACATGACCGCTGGATCTCGCGACGGCATCAACACCAAGGCCCGCAGCAAGAACGATCCGCTCTTCATCTACCGTTGCAATGTCTATGGCAATAACTCGCGCGGCATCTGGACGCATGTGGCAACCCGCGTTCATGCCATTGCCAACAACTGCTCGGGAAACAATCTCGATGGCATCGATCTGGACGCCCATGCGATTGATTGCACGGCTCTCTTCAATACGAGCAACGGCAATCGACGCCATGGTGTCTTTATTGAAGAGGGGGTCGACCACAACATCGTTTTTGGAAATGTCCTCAATGACAACTTCGCCACCGGTGTGCATGTTTGGAACGAAGAGGTGAAACAAAACACCGGTCCGAATGTCGTCTCGGCCAACGAGTGCAACGGCAACTATCGCGGAACCAGCGTGGGCGGCCGGGCGGATGACAAGACATCGCACGACAACCTCTTTTTTAATAATGTGACCCGCTACAACCGCCTTAACGGAATCTTGGCTGGAAACTCGAAGGCCACAGGAAATTATTTCACGCAATGCGTCGTTGGTCAGAATGTCGGAGAGGATATTGCCACGCATTCCGATGCCGTTTTCTTTAGTACAATAGACCCCAAAAATCCTTGATAAAGCCCTCCGCCGCACGGTCATCTTTCCCCAGCGGTTTCTCTGGGGCCGATCTTGCCGAGGGCGTGAAATGATTTGAACTCCGCACTCCCAAAGAGAGCTGGACAGGCGGACCCGAAACTCGAACAATTCAATTCTTTTCATGATATCTCAAGCTCTCCCACTGCTCGCCTCGGCCGCTTCGCCGAATCCCATGTCCACATTGGACATCATCCTGTTCCTCGTTTTCGTCATCGGGGTGGTTGCCCTAGGCATTTACCAAGGCGAAAAGTCCACCGGCGACAACCAGGAGTCCGGTGGAGCGGCAGGTTATTTCCTCGCGGGGAGGGGACTCACATGGTGGCTCGTTGGCTTTTCCCTCATCGCGGCAAACATCTCGACCGAGCAATTTGTCGGCATGTCCGGGGCGGCGGCGGATTGGCTTGGAATGGCCATCGCCTCTTATGAATGGATGGCTGCGATCACGCTCGTGGTGGTGGCATTCGTTTTTCTGCCAAAGCTCCTGCGCTGCGGCATCTACACGATTCCGGAATTTCTGGAGTATCGTTATGGCCCATTCTCGCGGCTCGTCATGGCCCTCGCGACTCTGGTCATTTTGGTGGGCGTGCCGACGGCCTCCGTCATCTATTCAGGCGCCAAGGTCGTATCGGTTTTCTTTCAAGGCCAATCGCTACTCGGCCTTGATTTCGGCTCGGTCACAGTTGGTTGCTGGGTCATTGGTATCTCGGCCGCAATGTATGTGCTCATCGGCGGACTGAAGGCCTGTGCTTGGACAGATCTCGTCTGGGGCGCATCGCTCATCATCGGCGGAGCCCTTGTCATGTGGCTCGCCTTCTCCGCGCTAGGCAAAGCGGATCCTGCTGAACTTCTCGCCACCAAGGTCGCCAACTCCTCTGCGACCCTTCAGGACATTGAAAAAGCCGGAGCCTGGGAGCGTTTCCAACTCCTCAATGCCGGCCGCGACGGCGAGGCCCAAGCCATGCCGGGCGAAAATCTCTCCGGTGGCAAACTACACATGATCCGCTCGGCCAGCGATCCCAGTATTCCATGGACCGCGCTTCTGATCGGACTCTGGATTCCGAACTTTTTCTACTGGGGCCTGAATCAATATATCGTTCAACGCACGCTTGGCTCGAAATCCCTCGCCGAGGGGCAGCGCGGCATTGTCTTCGCAGCGGCGCTCAAACTTCTCATACCCTTCATCGTCGTGATCCCCGGCATTCTTTGTTTCAACCTCTTCAGCGACGAACTCCGCACCGAAGCCTCGCGCAAAAACCAATCCGCCCTCTCCGCCGTCGAATCCGGAAGTCGTTTGGTTTATCCCTTCACAGAAAACTTTGCTCTCACCGAGCCCGCTAAAGCCGCTGCGGTTGTTCGTCACAACGCCTCGCTGGTTGGCAAATCCGTCGAGCTCGCCCCAAATGCCAGCGCGTACGATCTTTTCAACGCCAACAACACGCTCCTGACCACGGGCGCTCCACAGGGCACGAAGCTTATCGGTTACGACTACGACGCGGCATTCCCTACACTTCTGCGCGAATTGCTCAAACCGGGCATCACTTGGTTTATCCTCGCCTCCATCTTCGGCGCTGTCGTCTCGTCGCTCGCTTCGATGCTGAATTCCGCCGCGACCATCGCGACGATGGACCTCTACAACAAGGTCCACAAAAACGCCTCACAGTCCACTCTGGTTCTTGCCGGGCGAGGTTTCACCCTACTCTTCGTGCTGATCGCTTGCGTGATTGCTCCAAGCCTGTCGAACCCCGCATTCGGCGGAATATTCAATTTCATTCAAGAGTTCCAAGGCTTCATCAGCCCGGGGATTCTGGCGGTTTACCTCTTCGGATTCCTCATTCCGCGAGCGCCGCGCTATCTCGGTTGGCTTGGGATCGTGATCAATGTCGTCCTCTACGGAGCCTTGAAATGGTTCATTGCTCCAGAAATGGCATTCCTCAATCGCATGGCCGTCTGCTTCGGTGTGGTGGTCCTTGTGCTGGGAGCAATCACTTTCCTCAAACCCATGGCGAAACCAGTGGTCTTGCCGACGACGGATTTGATCAAACTCGAATCCTCCCGATCCGCTAAAATCATCGGCATAGCCATCGTCATTCTCACTCTCTGTCTCTATGCGATCTTCTGGTAGCCTCTGGCTGGCTGTCCTGATTTTCTCGGTTTCGTCGATCTGCGGCGCACCCGCAAAGCCAGTGGATGTGCTCATCTACGGAGCCACTGCCGGAGGAACGATGGCTGCCATCGCTGCCGCCAAGCAAGGTGCCAGCGTTGTTGTATTGGAGCCGCGCAACCATGTTGGCGGAATGCTCTCGGGTGGACTCGGCCGCACCGACATGGACCGTCAGGAAAATGTCATCGGAGGCCTGGCATTGGAGTTTTTCCGCCGAGCGGGGAAACATTACGGGCAGGATGTCGCCTGGATGTTTGAGCCGCATGTTGCCGAGGAAATCCTCAAGGAGATGCTCGCCGAGCAGAAGGTGCCCGTGAAGTTCGGCCAAGCCCTCGCTTCAATCGAAAAAACGGATGGCCGCATCCGTTCCTTGAAAACCACCGACGGCAACGAATACACCGCGAAGGTTTTCGTCGACGCCACCTATGAGGGCGATCTCATCAAAGCCGCCGGCGTCTCTTACAAGGTCGGACGTGAGGGGCGCGACACCTATGGCGAATCCCTTGCCGGTCGCCGGGATCTGTTGCGGAGCAACCACCAGGTCAATTTCCCCATCTCGCCGTGGAAGGATGGCAAGCTCCTCCCGCACATCACCGCCGAGGAGGACCTCGCCCCCACCGGCGCGGGCGATGAAAAATTCCAAGCCTACAATTTCCGCCTCTGCCTCACGAATGTTCCAGAGAACCGCATCAGCATTGAAAAGCCCGAGGGCTACGACCCCGCCCGCTACGAGCTTTTGCGGCGATGCTTCGAGGTCGGCGACGACAAAGTGAACGGCATCCTCGGCATCAAGCCCATGCCCAACGGCAAGTCCGATGTGAATGCCGGCGCCCCTATTTCGCTAAACCTCCCCGGCGCCAACCAGGACTACCCCGACGGCTCGCCTGAGCGGCGCAGGGAGATCTGGAAAGAACACCTCGATTGGGCCCACGGGCTCGTCTACTTCGTGCAGAACGACCCCTCCGTGCCAGAAAGTGTGCGGGAAAAATACAAACCCTGGGGCCTCTGCAAGGACGAGTTCACCGACACCGGCGGCTGGCCGCACCAGCTCTACATCCGCGAAGGCCGCAAGATGAAGGGCGAATACATCCTCACCCAGCACGACCTCATGGCCGACCGCCGCAAGAACGACTGCATCGGCATGGCCGGCTACAATATCGACATCCGCGAGGTCCAATGGGTCTCGATGCGCACCTTCTTTTTCCCCAAGGCCGAAGAGCAAGTTTACATGGAGGGCTACATGAGCCAACCGGTTGAGCCGTGGGACATCCCCTACCGCGCCCTCCTGCCGAAGTTCAGCGAATGCCAAAACCTGCTCGTGCCCGTCTGCATCAGCGCTTCGACCATCGCCTTCGCCTCCTTTCGCATGGAACCGCAATTCATGATCGCCGGCCAAGCCGCCGGAACAGCCGCCGCGATCGCTGCCAAGTCAAGCGGCCCTGTCCACAATGTGCCGATCAACGAACTCCAGGAAAAATTGCGAACCGAGGGACAAATCCTCCAAGTGCCGTAAGCGCCCGCTCGAAAGGCAACTTGGCAACAGCCCAAGTCGCATTTTTTCAAGCCACCCAGCGAGGGCGTGTGACGGAACGCCCGAGGGCGGCGTGCTCCCCTGGGACTGAGCGGTCCGGATTAGCGACTTGCCATAGCCTTGCCTACGACATACTCGGCCTGTGGCAGGTGCAGCCCCAGATGGAAGGCAAACATACAGTTCCATTTGTGCGCGTCAAAATCTCCAAAGATGGGGTGCGGCGAAGTGCCCGTGCATCGCAACTGGTTCAAAATCTTGACAGCTTCAACCCGAATCCGGCGATTGAAAAAAGTCGTTTTGCGCGGGAAGGCTGATGCACAGTGGTGGTGTGAACAAAACCGACACCGCTTCCGCCGCACAAAACGATACTTTTAATTTCACCCCGCTTTTTGGTTCTGACGAGCTGAAATTGGAGACGACGCCGAAGGCGGTGACGCCGTTTGCCGGGATGGTATCTTTTTTCGGGTGGCTGGGGGCGCTGGAGTTTCAAAAGCGGGTGGCGGCGGTGATGCCTTTTGAATACCGCTCACCCAATGCAATAGCGCCGGAGCAGACACTCACGGCCTTCATCAGCGCGGTGATCGTGGGGGCGAGTCGGTTTGCGCACGCGGGTTGGCTGCGGCACGACAAGGCGTTCCATGCCCTCTTGGGAGTGAAGCGATTTCCGGGGGAGGACGCGATCCGGAGGTTTTTCCATCGGTTCACGCAGCCGCACATTGAGGTCTTCTGGCGTCCCCTGTGGCGTTGGATGCTGGAGTTGATCGAGGCTCCGAAGGCGGGGTTTTCGTTGGACTTGGATTCAACGGTGTTTTCGCGTGAGGGGGCACAGGAGGGGGCTGCGAAGGGATATAATCCGAGGCGGCCAGGCCGCAAAAGTCATCACCCGATTCTGGCGGTGCTGGCGGAGATGCCTTTTGTTTTGCACGCATGGATGAGATCGGGAAACACGGGATCGAGTCGAGGTGTGGTGGAGTTTTTGAAGGAGGCGTTGGCGTTGTTGCCAAAGGGGATGGGCATCCGCTGCGTGAGGGCTGACAGTGGTTTTTTCGACCAGAAGCTTCTGAGTTTTTTGGAGGAGATCGGGATCTCCTATATCGTGGTGGCGAAATTGAGTAGGCAGATGAAGCTCAAGTTGTGCGGGATCGGGGATTGGGTGGCGGTGGAGGGAGGGAATTACGAAGTGAGTTCGTTGCGGGTGAAGTTGGGGGGCTGGGATGTGGAGCGGAGGTTTGTGGTGTTGCGGGAAAGAATCCGGGAGGGTCCGGGTTCAAGACATAGGTAACGGAACAGGTTCAAGACATAGGTAACACATTTGAAGCGCGGAGCGTTTCAAAAGGGATGCCTTGGCAAACCAAAACCAAAATGAACCAGAGAATGGAATTTGTAATGCGTGCGCAGACAACCGAGAATTTTCGGGCACTGTGCCGCGAGTATGGAATCAGTCCCAAAGTGGGCTACAAGTGGAGTCGGCGCTTTGTGCAACATGGGCTTGAAGGTCTTAAGGAAGAGAGTCGAAAGCCCAAGTCGAGTCCGGTTGGACTGGGCGAGGAGGTAGTGTGCCGGATCGTGCTTTTTCGCGAACGGCATCCCTACTGGGGAGCAAAGAAAATTCATGCCCTTTACGAGCGCAGCCATGGAGAAGCCCCAAGCGAGAGCAGCATCAAACGGGTTTTGGAAAGATGCGGATTGGTGAAAAAACGCCGCACGCGTCCTGCTGTGGAAACTGGCCGTTTGCATTCAGGAGCCAAAGCCCAAGCACCCAACGAGATTTGGACCATCGATTTCAAGGGCTGGTGGCATGACGCCAACGGGCGATGCGATCCGCTCACAATTCGAGACGAGTTCAGCCGAAAAGTTTTAGAGTTGCGCGCGCTGGAGAACGCGAAAACCGAGATGGTGCGAGCGGCCATGGAGGAAGTATTCAAACGGCATGGCCTGCCTGGCCGAATCCGTAGTGACAATGGGGCGCCGTTTGCAGCCAGTTCAGCCCTCTTGGGCCTGTCGCGCTTGTCGGCTTGGTGGCCTGCGCTGGGCATTGATCTGGAACGCAGTCGGCCAGGATGCCCGCAAGACAATGGGGCTCACGAGCGACTGCATTTGGACATCAGTCGGCAACTCGAACACGCTGGCTACACAGAGCGGCAAGCGGCTTTTGATCTCTGGCGCAAAGAGTTCAACGAGGAGAGACCCCACGAGGCACTCGGCATGCGCTTTCCCTCGGAAATCTATCGCGATTCGGAAAGGAAATATGAAGGCACGCCAGAAAAGCTGTTGTATCCAGGAATCGAGAGCCGCCGGGTGAAATCGGATGGCACCATGAGATTTGAAGGAAAAGTGTATTTTTTGATCAGGGCCTTGGCGGGATGGAATGTGGGGCTCGCTCCTGTGGAGGAAGTCCGCTGGGAAGTTCGATTTGGCCAACTCGTTCTTGGCCAATTGGAAGCGGCTACGGAGGCATTCCTGCCGATCGTGACACTATCAAGCCAGAAGGTCCCCAAGGCTGCATGAGCGCAAGACTTATCGCTGGAACGCGCCTTGCGCAGGCTCCGCTCCGAGTCCGCAGGCTCGGCTTCGCCTCGCAAATGCGGACTCTATGCTACGCCTGCGCAATCCTAATCTTCCCCTTGAACATCAAAAAACATCAACCAAAATGAACCAAACAAGGCATCGAGTGTTACCCATGTCCTGAACCTAAAGTGTTACCTATGTCCTGACCGAGCCCCCAACCCGAAAAACCGAAATCCCA
>DGXZ01000030.1 GCA_002396485.1 Spartobacteria bacterium UBA5019 | reverse complement strand
ACTTATAACCGGACAGTAGTGAGCAATCAATAAAACGCTGATTTGGCTACTCTCTTTGTTTCTCGGACTATCCATTGCCCCCAAGTCCAATGCCTCTGGCATACAAATCTTCGTCAAAACATTGACAGGAAAGACAATCACGCTCGACGTGGAAGCCAGCGATTCCATCGGAAACGTGAAGCAGAAGATCCAGTATAAGGAAGGCATTTCTCCCAACAAACAGCGCCTCATTTTCGCGGGCAAGCAGTTAGAAGACGGCCGCACCCTCACCGATTACAATATTCAGAAAGAATCCACGCTTCATCTTGTATTAATTCAGAGTGTCATCCAGCTTTCCCTCGAAAAAACCACTGACTTCATCACCTGGCAGGATGTGCCGATTACGCCAGCCATGCTAAGTGCGGATGGCAAAACTATCGTGCCGAAGAACAGCAATACCGCCTTCTTCAGACAAGAGATCGAAGTCATCAATATCCCGGAAATCACGGTTCAGCCAACCTCCGTCCCAATTAACAGCGGGGAAACGGCCACTATGTCGGTCACAGCTACAGGCACCGCGCTGATTTACCAATGGTATGCTGGGCTAGCTGGCGACATCAGCAACCCAGTCGCCAATGCTACCGGTGCATCATTCACTACGGACCCGTTGACTTCGGACGGCGTTTATTGGGTCTGCGTGAGTAACAATGGCGGCAGCGTGAACTCTTCTGCGATAATGGTCACCGTGATTCCTCCGCCATGATGCGGCCTCAGAAATTGGACCGTGGCCTGAAGAGGTAATTGCGGACACCACCTCACTACCGCACCATGTCAGTCTCTTTGATCCAGATGCTTCGCGATGCGCTTTGTCGGGTCTTTCAGTCTGGCGCGCAGGGAACCAATACTCTGGCCGATGTTCTCACGTCCCGCGTTGCCGCTTCTCCGGAGTTTCTATTCCAGATCAACCACACCGCAGCATTGGGACGACACGCGATCGCCACCCTTAGTCTCGCGGGAAAGCCGCCCGGCACCGTCTTGCTGCGAGAGACCAGTTACATCTGGATTCCCACTGATCCGAGCCGCGAGTTTGTCTGTCACTCGTGCGCGCTCGACTTCGCTGCTGCCCATCCATCCCGATCGCGTCGGGTGGATTGCGAGGGTTGCGACGGGCAAACCCATTACTGCTCAGCAAAGTGTCGCGACGAGCAGGCTCTCCTGCACCAGCCCATCTGCCCGATACTCCGCGACGCGCCATTGCTCGCTGACCGCCATCATTGTCCTCCAGACTTAGTGCGCGCTCTTATCGCGCTGGTCGCAAAGCGTGCGGCCAGTTTACAGGAATGTGCTGAGTCACCGAATCACGAAGCGCTCCGTTCCGATCCCCTCGTCTACGAGGCCGGTCATGAGGCGTTCTCTCAAATGCTCGTCCATGCTGGGGCATTGGATTCCGAATCGCGACGCTCCTTGCGTGCGTTGGCGTCATCTATTTGCGACCGACTGCCAGAGGAAATACGCCCTCCACTCGACCTCTTCTTGATGTGGGCCTCACAGATCAATTCCAACTCGCACGGCCTCAACCGCACGAATGCCGCCAACGAATCCATGGGCTTCGGCCTCTTCCCGCTCGGCTCCATTTTCAACCACTCGTGCCTGCCTAACTGTATCTACACCAACGAGGGGCCGCAGTTGGTAGTCCGACTCTTACGCCCGGTCCTCGAGGGCGAAGAGCTTTGCGTCAATTACACCGAACTCTACGCAGCACGCGACGAGCGACGAGCTGAACTGCACGCAACCAAGTCGTTTGAATGCCGTTGCCGGCGCTGCACTCTCAGCCCGGCCAGCGAGGAGGAAGCCCGCCTCATCCGTGCCGAACCCTTGGTCTCAGCTGTGCTCTGCGACCAGACAAAGGGCTGCCATGGCCTACTGCACCCATGCGACGTGCTTACCGATCGGCTTGGGGATCGCTCCGCCAAATGGGAGTGCTCGGTCTGCAACGCGCGCTGCACTTATGGCCACCTGCTAGACACATGCCTGGCGCCCCTGCGGGATCGCTTGCAAGAGGAGATGCTCCTGTATTCCTGTGGACTCACGGGTGGTGCGGCGACTCCGATCCGCGCCGCCTTCGAGTCGCTGTTGCAATCGGCACTTGCCCGTCTTCCTGCTTCTCACGCCCTCGTCTTCAACTGCTACCTACCCCTGATCAACTGCTGCTCGGTGCTAAAAGACTATCCAGCCAAGGAAACCTATGCGCGGGCCTTGGTCGAAATGGCCACCGCGACTTTGCCCGATTACCCGCCCCTTGCCAATTATCTGGAAGCCTTCGCCCAGTCGCTGAATGAGCGGATTCAGACAACGCCTGGCATGCCGCGAGAAACGCGCGCAAAATACGCCATGGAAGCGTCCGAAGCACTGCAACGGTCGCTGAGCATTTGCCAAGTCTGCTATGGGCTGAACCACCCCAAGACATTGCAAATGCGCGACAAGCTACGCAGCGCAGAGGTGGCCGCCAAATCCCGGTGATCACCCGACTGGCCTGAGTCTGAACTAAAAAAATCGTCGTGATTTTCGTGCGGCGAGGCCATCGAGGTCGGAAGACGCGGAACTGGGGGTCAGGCAACATTTCCTTTCAGTTTACTGTGGATGGGAGTTCGCGACTGGGCTCACGATTCCCCTCGAGCGCCCATTTTCTGAATGAATTCCGGAGGTTTTCCTTGACAGGCCGGGGTGCAGGATTCTTTATTGCGTTATGAGTTCTGTAGCCGAAATCGAAGCTGCAATCGAAAAACTGCCGGTTCCCCAAGTTGACCAATTGGCTCATTGGCTGGAGGTTTTTTTACAACGGCGCGTCTCGACGCCTACCTTGGAAAATTGGTTACTGAATGCAAAGGGCGCGGCTCTTCCGGATTCTCGAACTCAGGCGATCATGAACCTGACCCGTGGTGAAGAATGACCCTGCTGGATACCAATGTGCTGTTGGATATAGCCACTGCTGATCCGGTCTGGCTTGAATGGTCGGAAAATCAAATTCGATCCGTGGCACTTGATGGGCCGATATGCATCAACCCGATCATCTTTGCGGAACTTGCTCCCGCATTTTCCTCAGCGAGGGAGTTGGATCGTTGGCTCGCTCCTGAAGTTTTCAAGCGCCTGCCCTTACCCTACTCTGCAGGCTGGCTGGCGGCGGCGGCGTTTCTAAAATACCGCCGCAGTGGTGGCGTGAAGACATCCCCTCTGCCTGACTTCTACATTGGCGCCCATGCAGAGGCTGAGGGGCTTGTCTTGGTTACGCGCGATCCGGTGCGGTATCGCACTTATTTCCCTAAGATCAGGCTGGTAGCCCCAGCATAGAAAACTATAGCTGCAAAGCCTCATGGGAAGCCTGCAAGTGGAAGTCCGACCTCGACGATGAAATTCTCCAAAAAATCTTACCGCGCCTGCACGGAAGCCGCACAAGGGTCGCTCCCTTGCTCTGCGCGCTGGGATGGTATCTGCACTCGGGCGACAAGGCAGGAGCAGAAAAATTTTTCCCCGCGCCCGGCGAGGAATTGCCTGAAAAGCCCGTGCAGGAGATCATCGCGCTGCACAAGGCCGCAGCCGCCTTCCCCCGCAGCTTCGCCAAAGTGCAACGCATGGCCCGCGTCGTCATCGAAGAGCAATTCGTAAGCTTCATCTGCTGACGCCCCCCGGCGCCCCGCGCCGATACCGGAGGACGGGATGGAAGAAAAAAATCGATTTTAACGATGGAATCAGTAGAATTAAAATTATGAGTTTTGCACAGGTGATTGAGGAGTTGCCGCGCTTCACTGTGGTGGAACGGCAGGAGTTGTTGAGGAATGTGTTGGAACTCGACGACGAGGGGCTCTCGGATTCGGAACTGGCGCTCGTGGACCAGCGCTTGGCGGCTTATCAAGCGGACCCTGCAAGGGCTGTTGCGGCTGAGACCATGGCGAAGAGGGTTCGCACAAGATTTTCCCTGTGAATTGGAAAGTTGTCGTTCTCCCCGAGTTTTATTCCGATTTGGAGGAGGCGGGGGATTGGTATGAGCAAAAGCTCCAAGGGCTCGGGGCAAGGTTTGCCGATGAGGTTTTGGATGTGTGGGTCGGCTTGGCGGTCAATCCCTTGCTCGGTTGTAAAAAACATCCCCGCCGAAATATCCGTTGGCGATATCCGGAAAAATTCCCCTACAAGGTCGTTTACTCTGTCGAAGAAGAGACAAAAACTGTCGTGGTCATTGCCTTGATTCATGCTGCAAGGCATGAACGGGTGCTGTGAAAGCGGATTCAGGGCTTATGAAACTCCATTACGACAATCAGGCTGATGCTCTCTACTTGCGTCTCGACGATTCGAAGATTCTCGAGTCCGAAGAGGTGGCGCCTGGGATTATTTTAGATTTCAACGAAAAAAACCAAGTGGTCGGCGTCGAGATGCTTTCGCTCTCGAAGCGCACAGGTGCGAGAGTGCCTGATCTGGTGGAATTGAGCGGCCTCGTTCCTGCCTGACGCGGAGCAGCCAAGCGGAAGTCTCATCAGAGATCAGAGGGGTCAGTCCCGCGTATTGACGCATTTTTTAGCCAAGTTTCCGTCAGAGGGGTCGGTCCCGCGTATTGACGCATTTTTTAGCCGAGTTTCCGAGTTGCCATATGTGTCTTGCTCTGAGGCGCTGATGACGATGTGGACTTCGGCGTTCCGGTCGAGAAGTTTTCCCTGCGTCCTTGTGTCTCCGTGAGAGGTTTGAGCCGGTTCAACTCTTTGTTTTTGGCAAATGTGTTAGCTCCAGATTTCTTCGGGATTCTGCAATAGTCACACCACGCGGATGCTTGAGGGCATGTCGTGGCAGGTGGCGGGAGCAGAGGTCCAAATGTGCAACAGACTCCTTTGCGCTTTGCCCTCGGAGGCGGCGATGCGGCCTTCGATGATACAAGGTCTTGAATTTTTCAAGAATTCAAGAATGTTGAAATCATGACAAAAATGATTTCGATGAATGAGCGGGGAATGGTGACCTTGCCAAAGCGAATGAGGCAACGGATTGGTTACGGCGAGACGCGGGGTATCCTGGTGGCGGAGGAGCGGCCGGAGGGAATACTGCTCCGTCCTGGAACTGTGGTTGCTGTGGAGAGCTATTCTCCGGAGCGGATTGCGGAGTTTGAGTCTGCGGATGCCGAGTTGGCTGAGTTCGCGGTGGGCTTGCGCAAGGCGGCGAAAAAGGGTGAGCCGTGAGAGTTTTTCTTGACGCGAATATCTTGTTTTCAGCTTCGAATCCGAAGTGGTTGACGAGCCTTTTGCTTGATGTTTTGGAACTGCACGGGGAGTTGGTGACTTCAGAATTTGCAGCGCAGGAAGCCAGAAGGAATGTGGCCGCTTTTTCTGAAGATTTGATCGATGGCTTGGAAAAATGGCTCGCTCGCGTGAATATCTTGGCTGATACAGGACAAGCATCATCGCCGTTGGAACTTGCAGAAAAAGACAGGCCAATTCTCGATGCCGCGATTTCCGGAAATTGCACCCACCTTCTTACGGGAGATGCCAGGCACTTCGGGATGTGGATGGGAAAGAGCGTTTCGGGTGTAAAAATCGTGAATCAACGAATGATGACCGAGGAGTTGCGCTTTCGGAGCATCGTGGATTGAAGGTTTTGAAAATCCCAAGCCCGCTCCGTTTTCCCTCTTTGCAGATGCCGCTACGGGGCGGATGGATGCTGGAGCTGAGGCGGCGGGTGGTTGCCGTAGTGTGATTGCTATGAGTTGCTGATGCCGACGAGGACGTCGGCGTTCCGGCCGGGTCAGGCAACATTTCCTTTCATTTTGCCTTGGATGAAAGCTTGCGAATTCAAGTCGCGGAGGACCTGCCTCTGGGAATGAAGACGCAGAGGCCCAGCGCCGCGGCCCAGCCAGCGAGGGATGTCCAAGCGCAGACATTATACCACCAGGGTTGCCGGAATTCGAATGTGACACCTGCTTGGCCGGTCGTTTGAACGGCTGAGAAAGCCAGCATGGCACGGTGGACCTCACGGCTGTCGCCGCCTTCAAGAGCAGTCCAATCCGGATGCCATGCCTCGTTGAAGATCAGCCAACCGCTTTCGCCCGTTGGTTCGAAATCCACCCTCTGATATGTGCCGCCTTCGCGCCTCGAGGCCCGTGCGAACGCCTTGCCTTCATCGAGCACTTTGCCCTCGGATGCGGCAATACGGCCTTCGATGATCTTGCCACGCAGGCCCGGCTCGTCGACGGCAAGGCCGCTGGTTTGAATCATGGCCAAATTATGCTCCGCTCCACCGATCGCGGCGATGGCCGTCTCGGGCGAATCGGTGCCGGTTTGCAGAAAATCCTTCGCCAAAAATCCATACCCCAGCGGATTCCCCACGCCCAGCAGCGCCATGTTTTCATTTTCAAAAACCACAGGGAAAAGCCCGCGCAGTTTCGCCTGCATCTCGGGCTTCGTGTCAGGGTCGGTTTTATCGACCAACACATAAGCCACACCGGCCACGCGGAAGTAGGTCGCCATGCGCTCGTCGTTCAAAAACGCCGAGGCCTGCAAAATCGCCGCCCCGCGTTGGTGCAGGTAGCTGTTGAAAGCCTCCGCCGCCAGCGGGCGTCCCGAGAGCCATGGCGTCATGAGATAAAAATACCGTCCCGAAAAAGCATAGACGCGCCCCGGCTCCGGAGCGGTTTTTAAAAATTCCTGCACCTCCAAAAAGTCACGCCACACGCCCTGTCCCAGCCGCTCCTGAAAAAACGGCCGCGCATACGGGGCGACATCCACCGCCACCAGCACAACGAAAACCATGGCAATCCCTCGTCGAAGCAACACCCATCGCACTTTTTCCAGCCAAGCCCCCGCCGCCATCACCAAGGCACCGATCAGGCACACCGAGCCAGTGACCTGATAGAAGTCAAAGGGCGCGCGGATATTTCGATAGATCGGCAGGAACTCGAGCAAGCGGAAACCGGGCACAAGCAAATAGACTAATGAGAATCCGACCGCCGCCAGACGCCAGGGCATGGATCCTTGCGGCACCAGGCGGAAGATCATCCAGACCTGAACGACCAGCAAAAACCACGCCACTGCCGGGGTGAAGTCTGCCGCCCCCATCGACATCCGCAAAAACTCGAAATGCCCACCCAGCACGCTGCGGGGGCCGAAAGAGAGCCAGAACGCACCGAGCGCCAGAGCTAAAAGCAAGCGGGCCTTGCCTCCCAACTCTCCCCCATGGAGCACGCCCAGAAGCAGAGCGACTGCGAACACTGCGGTACAACCCAAATAAGTTCCACCATTCAGAGTAGTGGGCGCGAAGCCGGAATCCATCCCCTCGCTTAGCCAGCCACCCCGGTCCAGCCAACTCAGCGCACTCTTCGTGCTGAACGCGCGCTGCCAGCCTTCAAAGGGCCCGAATTCAAACATAGCCACAAAACCCGCCTCGCGCAGCGCGGGAAGGTTCGGCAGCACAGCCAGCACACAAACAGCGCCTGCCGCCAAAGCCAAGATCCTCCATCCGGGCCGCTCCGCACGCGCACGGGGAAAATACTCCACCGCCGCAAACACCCCGAGCACCGGCAAGGCCATGAGACCGGTTTTTCCATACGCCAGCGCCAGCAGGGAAAAACAAACGCCAAAAACCAAAGCCGACCGAGCCGTTCCCTCCCACACCAAACCCACCAACGCCCAGAAAACCCACGGCAAAACCGCCAGAGAGACCACGACCACAAAATGCTCAAACCCTACCGCGCGCGTCAGCACCGAGGGATTCAGCAAAAACAGCGCCGCACCGAGCCAGGCCACCAACCCGCCAGCATTCCAACGCCGGAGGAAAAAATACATCCCCGCCGCGCCTGCCACGAGGCAAAGGCCCACCGCCACTTTCGAGCCCGCCAGAAAGCCAAAAGGCAGGGCGGTCGCCAGCATGACCACATTGGAAAACATGTAACCCCAAGCCATCGCCAGACTCGATCCTTGGAGGAAATTCGGTGACCACCACGGCAGCCCCCGCACGCTCTCAACCCCGCGAAAAAAATCCCCCGCCTTTGCAAAGTTCGCCAGCAGTTCCTGATCCGACACAGGCATTCGCAGCCAGCAAAAAACGGCAACAGCAACGAAACACACCACAACACCCGCCGCGCAAAAGCATTTCCATTTTCCCATCACGATCCCACGCTTCTACAGCCCATCCACGCATCCGCCAAGCGCGGCGGGAGCAATTTACTATCGCAAGCAATTTGCATTTTATATTTGACTCCTGCAACACACTTGCATAAACAGCGCCCCTCCATTTTATGAAAAAACCACTCCACACCGCACTCGCCCTCCTCGCCATGGCACCGCTCGCCGGAGCCCACGGCATCGCCCACAACCACCGCGAAACCCAAACCGAGATCAACCAGGCGCTGGATACCGGCGCGCAGCCGCTCACAGGTCACGCCCATGCGCAAACCTCCCCGAGCGGCAAAAACTTCAAAGCCCCCGCGCTGGAG
Source organism: Spartobacteria bacterium UBA5019 (assembly GCA_002396485.1). GTDB lineage: Bacteria > Verrucomicrobiota > Verrucomicrobiia > Chthoniobacterales > Terrimicrobiaceae > UBA967. Next base: position 60,823 of record DGXZ01000030.1, on the reverse strand, counting down.
ACCGACAGCCGTATCTGGGGAGCCGACCTCACAACCGGATGGGAGAGCCGCCACATCCACTATGGCGTGAACGAAACCGGCAGCGGCGGCGCCTATACCAATGAGGTGGGCGTTTGGATCGGCGACTTCACTTTGAGCGTTTGGAACGGATTCGGCACTTCGAGCGACTTCGAGGAGTGGGATTTCACCGCCGGCTACAATTTTGACCTCGGTCCGGTGTTTGTGATTCCCGGCTACAACTTCCGCTACACGCCCGGCATCGTCGAAGAAGGTCACGCGCACGAGCATGAAGAGGCCGGACACGAGGAACACGAAGAAGAAGGTGGTCATCTGCACAAAACCTACGGCAACGAACTCTTCGTCGTCCTCGGCACAAACAAAATCCCGTATGTGACACCCAGCACGGCCTTCATCTGGGATCTCAACAACACACCCGGCGCGTTTTTAGAGTTCCGTCTCGATGGCGAAATCCCGGTTTACAAAGACATCGTCACCCTTGAACCCTATGCCCTCTTAGGCGTGAACCTCGGCTACAACACACGCACCTACTATGGCTGGAATAGCTTCCAATTCGGTCTCGAAGCAAACTGGCAAATTAGCAAAATCATCTCCGTGTTTGCCGGTATCAACTACAGCCTCGCCATGACCGCGCTGCAGGACATCGACCAAGGCAACGAAGTCTGGGCCAATGTCGGCCTGAACTTTACCTACTAATAAAACCAGACGGCCTCGCTCGCCATTTCCTCGGCGGGCGAAGGCCTTCCTGCTGCGGGAAACTCAAACCCAAAGCCTGCGGTCGAGGGTGCGGTATTGGATGGCTTCGCCGATGTGATCTGGAGTGATGCGGTCACTGGATGCCAGATCGGCGATGGTGCGGGAGACTTTGAGAATGCGGTCGTAAGCACGGGCACTGAGGTGGAGATCCTCCATGGCATGGCGGAGCATTTCGAGGGAGGTGTCGTCGAGGGGACAGAATGTTTTGATCTGGCTGTGCGACATCCGGGCATTGGAGGCGGTTTTTCTCTCACCGGTGAACCGGTTTTTTTGGACATCACGCGCCTGAAGAACGCGATTGAGGATCTCTGCGGAGGGCTCGGCCGAGCCGCCACTGGAGAGCTCCTTGAAGGCCACGGCGGGAGCTTCGACATGGATGTCGATGCGGTCGAGGAGCGGGCCGGAGATTCGGTTGCGGTAACGCTCAATCTGGACGCTGGAGCAGCGGCACTCACGCTGCGGGTCGCCGTGGAATCCGCACGGGCAGGGATTCATCGCGGCGATGAGAATGAATTCGGCGGGGAATGTCATGGTTCCTGCCGCGCGGGAAATAGTCACCTTGCCGTCCTCGATCGGTTGGCGCATGACCTCGAGCGTGGAGCGTTTGAATTCCGGCAGTTCATCGAGGAAGAGGACGCCATTGTGGGCGATACTGACCTCGCCCGGCGAGGGATTGGCGGATCCGCCGAGGAGCCCGATATCGCTGATGGTATGGTGCGGCGAGCGGAAGGGGCGCTTCGAAACGAACGCATTCGACTCATCGAGAATGCCGCAAATGCTGTGAATCTTGGTGGTTTCAATCGCCTCATCGAGGGTCATGGGTGGAATGATCGTCGGAATGCGCTTCGCCAGCATGCTCTTGCCCGAGCCGGGAGGGCCGATGAGCAGGAGATTGTGTCCGCCGGCCATGGCGACTTCGATGGCACGCTTGACCTGGTGCTGTCCCTTCACCTCAGAAAAATCGACATCATCGGACGAACCGGCGGTGAGCCGCTCGGCGGCACTTCCACGCACCGGAGTGAGTTCCTTTTTTCGGGAAAGAAATTCGTAGGCCTCGCGGAGATTTCTCACGCCATAGACCTCGATACCCTCCACGATGGCGGCCTCAGCGGCATTCGCTGCGGGGAGAATCACGGCTTTCATTCCCTGATCGCGGGCGGCCACGGCGATAGGCAGAGCGCCTTTGATCGCGCGGATCTCGCCGGTGAGGGCGAGTTCTCCGATGACAAAGCAACGCTCAAGCCGGGGCAGTTCGGCGCGCTCGGCGGCGGCAACCATGCCGACAGCGATGGGCAGATCAAAACTCGGACCTTCTTTTTTGATGTCAGCCGGAGCGAGATTGATCGTCGTCCGCTCGCGGGGCCAGCGGAAGCCGCTGTTTGAAATGGCTGTGGTGACGCGATCCTTGCTCTCGCGCACGGCGGCATCGGGAAGTCCAACGACGATCACCACCGGGTTGCCTGAACCGGTATTGACCTCCACCTCCACTTGAATGGCTTCGACACCCTGCAGCGCGGCTGAGAACACGCGAGTAAGCATGCCGGGGATGTATCAGAGTGCGGGGTGGTTTGTCCAAGCCGGGATTGCTGTTTCCGAAAGCGGGCGGAGAGTGGTAGAGATCGGGGATGTCGAATCCCTACGAGTCCCGGCGGCTGGTTGATGAATATCTGTTTTTCCACTTCGCCACATTCGCCGAGGCGGCGGGCACTCTTCCTGTTCCAAGCGAGGCATGGGACTTCCCCCGGCGGGTGGTCTCGGAGTTGCTCGACACCTCCTCGCCGACTGGCAACGCACTCGATGTGGGCTGCGCGGTGGGAGCATCGTCCTTTGAACTGGCTCGATCGATCCCCAAGGTGACGGGTATTGATTTCTCCGCAGCCTTCATCCGCGCGGCGGAGGAATTGAAAAAACAAGGTTCTCTTGAGGCCACTGTCGCCTTCGAAGGCAAGCGGGTGCAGAAATTCACCGCCCATGTTCCAAAGGAGGTCGATTGCACGCGGGTGGGTTTTGAAACGGGGGATGCGATGAATCTGCGAAGCGATCTCGGTGTTTTCGATGTCGTCTTGGCTGCGAATCTCATCTGCCGTCTGCCCGAGCCGCTGCGCTTCATTGAGCGCTTGGCAGATCTTGTCAAGTCAGGCGGCCAACTGCTGCTCGCAACCCCATTTTCCTGGCTGCCGGAGTTCACTCCGGAAAAAAACTGGCTCGGCGGCACGGAGGACGCGGCAGCATCCCAGGAAGTCCTCGCTGATCTCCTGCGTCCGGCCTTCACGCTGGAGTTCACCAAAGACCTGCCTTTCCTGATCCGTGAACACTCCAGAAAATTCCAATATGGCATCTCACTCGGCACACGCTGGCGTCGGCATTGACTGGGACGCCCGCTATGTCGCGGGGGACACTCCTTGGGACAAGGGCGCAGCGCACCCTGCCCTGCTGGCCCGGCTGAAAAAACTGCCCATCGCCGGCCGCGTGCTCGTGCCCGGTTGCGGGGTCGGACATGATGTGCGGGCCATCGCCGCCGGGGGTGCAGCGTTTGTTTTAGGCCTGGATGTAGCCCCCTCCGCCCTGAATCTGGCCCGAAGTTACCCAAAAGCGGGAAACGAATGCTATCAGGAGGGGGATTTTTTGACGGGGAATGCCGTGCAGCCGAGCTCATTTGATGTCCTTTTCGAGCACACTTGCCTTTGCGCCATCCCTCCAGAGCGCCGCGCCGACTATGTGCGGGCGGCGGCCGCAGCGCTGCACGACGGAGGATTCTTGCTGGCAGTTTTTTTTACAAATCCCGAAAACCCCAACCCTCATTCGCCACCATTCCGCTGTGACCTGGCTGAAATGGGCCTGCTTTTCAGCGATGACTTTGAAATCGTGAAAAGCAGTGCTGCAGTTCCGACCTACAGCGAGCGAGAGGGGCGCGAAACACTTTGCTTGCTGCGCAAAAAAACAAGGCCTGCAATGCCCCTGAGATGAAACGCCCGTTGAATAGCACTTTGATTTTTCCGTGGGAGCGGGTATTTGCTTTGTGATTCCTTCATGAGCCAGTCATCCACCCCATCACCCATTCCCCGCGTGCCCGCCGGACCGACTTTTCGCGTTGCCGCAGGTTTGCTTTGCCTCTTTCTGGTCGTTCAGATCGGCCTCGTCGCCTTGCACTACGCCCCGCTTCTTCAGAAGAACATCGTAAAAAAAATCATACCAGCGCCAGCGCCCACCCCCCAGATGACGGGAAACACGTTGCCCTCACCCCAGCCAGTCGCCCAGAGCACACCACCCCCGACCACGGCGCCCGAACAGCTTGATGAGGCCCTCCAGGAAAAAATTCTCCAACTCGTGGAGGATTCCGACAAGGCATTCCGCATCGGCGACTTCGATGCAGGCATGGCAAAAATCCAGGAGGCAGACAGGCTGCTGCCCGGAGACCCAGGCGTGATGCTTCGCATCGGGCGGCTGCATGAGAAAAAAGGCGATATGTCGGCAGCGGCGGAATGTTACAATAAGGTCCTTGAACTTCCGAATCTATCCGCCAAGGATCGCGCCCAGACAAAACGCAAAATGGAAACGCTCAGCCTCCCCGAAGGCACGCCCATTCCCACGGTAGTCGCCAGCGAAGCCGGAGCAGATATGCGCGACGAGTTTGGACTCCAGCCCGGCGCGAGCCTGGGGATCATTGATACGCGCTTGAGCGATGCTCCAAAGGGAGCAAAAAACCTGCGCATCTCGATCAAGGCCCGACCAAACCAGTCCATCGAACCTCGCCAAATGGCGGTTCATGTTTTCTTTTATGAACGCGATCAGACCGGGCAAATCCAGCTCACAAACTCGGAGGTTCTCACAGAATGGATCAGCCCACCGGTGGATTGGAGCAACAACGAACCGGAGCTGCTGAACGCCGTCTACACACCGCCTGCGAAATCCGACTTCACCTATGCCGGGTATGTTGTAGGCGTTTATTACAAAAACGACCTGCAAGACACGCGTGCCGACCCGGGGTCGCTCGCCTTTGATCATCCACTTCCGCTCTACCTCTCCAGCCAGCCATAATGAAAACCCTCATAGCACTCAGCGATTCCGATGCCGCCTCCAAACTCTCCCTGGCCCTCGATGCCCTTGGCAAACCCGCTCCAGGCTTGGTAGCCGATTCAGATGCTGTGATCGAGTGGATCAATGCCAATGGCGGCTGCGACCTCCTGATCTCAGAGGTCTATTTCGCACCACTTGATGGCTTCTCCCTGCGAGATGCCCTGGTTCCTCATCTACCGGCCCTCAAAACCATATTCACCTCCCAGCATGACATAACCCCCTATGTGGAGCGCCTTGGAGGATCGCCCTTCCTTCCGCAGCCGATAACTCCCGAAACACTGAAGCAAGCCCTCGCGAAATTGGGAATCGCCGAGGAATCTCCAGTAGCCATCGAGCCACCCGCACCCGCAGCCCAATCGAAGCCCGTTGCGGTAGCTCCAAAACCTGCAGCCCCCGCTGCCCCCAAGCCGCAAGCTGTCGGCGCCAAACCGAAAGCAGGCGCCACTGTCGCGCCAAAGCCCGCAGGGAAACCCATGGCAAAAGGTGCTGCACCTGCCGCAAAAGCCCAGGCGAAGCCCGCCGGGGCGCCCCAAGCTCCGGCGCTCAAACTCAAACCAGACCTCCCGCCGGATGCAATGGTTGGAAAAACGATCGGCCAATTCGCAATCGAAGCCCGCATCCGCGACATGGAGAACGAAACCTTCTACCGTGCCACGCAGACAAATATCGGCCGCCCGGCGATTCTCCGCGTCCTGAAGCCAGATGCAGCGGCTAATCCAGCCAAAGCGGCCAAGTTCATGGACGACGCCCGCGCCAAGGCAGGCGTCACTCACACGCTCGTCACAACAGTTTACGGAAGCGGTGAACACGAAGGCCTTCCATTCTACTCAAACGAGGCTGTTGCAGCCCCAAGCCTTGAGGACGTGATCGAAAACGGACGAAAAATCGATACCTCCACGGCCCTTCAAATCATAAAGTCGGTAGGCGAGGTTTTTGATTTCTTCGACAAGGAAGGCATCGCCCGCGTCACACTTCTCCCCCGCCATATCATCCTCAAGCCGGGCAGTGCGCCGCGTTTATCGAATCTGGCCTGCAAGGAAGCACCAACAGCGATTGACCAGAAGCAGGAAATTCAAAATCTTTCGTCCTTGTTGCTACCCCTCTTGGCAGCCGACAAATCTTCCGCCATCGCTCAATCGACGCTGACCGAAATTCAAAACTCGGATCCGGCGACAACCACATGGGCCTCCATAGCCCAGCTTGCCGAAAGCCGCATGCCGAAAGCTACTCCGGCCGACAGCGATAAAATCGAGTCCCAGACAATCGCCCGCTCACGGGCGCTTGAGAATTCAAAGAAAAGGAGCCGCAAGAATGTGATCATCTACAGCGCCATAACCCTCACACTCACGCTGGCGACCTGTTTTTTTGTTATTGGGGCTTTCACCAAAAAAGATATCCGTGTCAAAGACCTCGGAAAAATGATCGAGATCCCTGCTGGCGAAATCACCGTTCAAGGCCAAAGCGTGAAAGTGCCGGCTTTCAATATCTCAAAATACGAAGTCACCATCTCCGAATACGCGGCGTTTTTGAAAGATCTCAAAAGCCATCCCGATAAAGAGGCCCAGGTTGCGCACCCCACCCAGCCACCAGGCAAGTCCCACATCCCGGCTGGCTGGGCAGACATGACCGAGATCAACCCGCCGAACCCCGGATACTACACCAGGGCCAAAAGATGGGGCCGCTACCAAGATGTTCCGCTTTCCCTCGACTCGCCGGTTTTCGGAGTGGATTGGTATGATGCCTATGCCTACGCCAAGTGGAAGGGCCAGCGTCTCCCCACTGAGCAGGAATGGGAACGCGCCGCCCGTGGCAACAAAGGCCTCAACCATCCGTGGGGCGATGATTTCAACAACAAACTCGCCAACACCGGCAGCGACTTCAGCCCAAATCCGGATCCCAAAGTCGGGGCCCAGAACGATGGATTCAAGCGCTGGAGTCCAGTGGACGAGCCTAGAACTGACATCAGCAGTTTCGGAGTCAGCGGGATGGCCGGCAATGTTTCCGAGTGGACGGACACATGGGCGGAGGATGCCGAACGCGCCGGCGAGAAGGTTCCGGTTTATCGGGGCCTCAACTGGAAGACATCCGAAGAAAAAACCATCCTTCGCCGGGGAACAAAGCTCACGGAATTTCAAAGTGACGATGCCTTGGGCTTCCGAACTGCTCAGGACGCGAAGTAAGGGATTATTGACCGCAGATGACACAGAGAATGATCAGCTCACAAATGGATGCCAGTTTCTCTTTGGGGCGGCTTTTCCTTGTTACGCTGGCTCTCATCAGCTTCATACAAGTCGCCTCTGCGCAGTTGCAGGTGGATATCAAGCTTAAGCGCACGCTCTACATCAGCTATGAGCCGATCTTGATAACCGTGAGCCTGACCAACCTCAGCGGAAACCCACTACCGCTCAGTGATGCCGATGGCAACCACTGGTTTGGATTCCAGATCGAGACGTTAGATGGACGTCCCATCGCTCCTCGGAGTTTGGGCTACACGAACGAGCCGCTCGTTTTGCAGTCCGGTCAAAAGTTAAGCCGCACCGTGAACCTCACGCCGCTCTTCCCGATTGGGGAATTCGGCGGCTACCGCATTCGGGCCGCCATTTACGCCGCAACGCTCAAGCGCTACTTCAACTCCCCTCCGCTGAATATCGAAATCACAGATGGGCGTCCTATTTTTCAAAAAACCGTCGGAGTTCCCGAGGGAATGCCAGGATCCGGAGAGACGCGGAATATCACAGTCCTCACGCACCGACTGCCAAACAGCACACAACTCTATGTCCGCATCGAAAATGCCAAGGGCGGCACAGTTTTCTGCACACACCGCCTCGGAAGGCTTGTCTCCTACGGCACGCCAGAGATTCTCCTCGATAAGAAGAACCAGATTCATATTCTGCAGAATGTGGCGCCCAAAGCGTTCCTTTACTCTCACATCGGACTCAACGGTGAGGTTCTAGGACGCAAAACCTACAGCCAAATCGTAAAGCGCCCGATCCTCCGCGAAAGCCCGGATGGAACGATCCAAGTCATCGGAGCCCAAGAGATCGATCCGACTGCGGAAGCCGCCAAGCCGCCTTCGCCCTCGCTCTCCGACCGTCCCGTCCCACTGCCGGATTCCGCGACAGACGCACCGGCGGATGAAAAACGGCCAAAACACATCCTCTCCGAGTGATAGCTAATTGAGTGCGGAGAACTACGCAGGCTCGGGCGGCGTGGAGTTTACAAGCAGAGGGAGCTCGCGCCGAGGCACAGAGAGGATGACGCTGGGTAGTTCGTGAGTTTTGCAGGGCAACCTGTCTGAAACCTTCCGCGTCTTCCGTGAGGAAATTTGGACCATGCCAGAGGATGGTCCTTCAAGGAGCGTTTTTTCAGGACGCGTTTGAGAGGATGGCACGCAGGTCGCCGATGATGCGACCGTCGTACAGGGCCTTGCCGATGATGGCCCCGTAGAGGCCCGACATGGTATTCAGGCGGCGCAGGTCATCGGTGCAGGAAACTCCGCCGCTGGCGATGAGGTTGCAGCTCAGCAGGGAGAGCATTTTATCGAGTTCGGCGAAATTCGGTCCCTCAAGCATGCCGTCGGTGGCTATGTCGGTGTAAATGATCGTTCCAGCCCCCGCCTCCTGCGCGGCGAGGGCGAGGTCGGTGGCTGAGGTGGCAGTGGTTTCCGTCCATCCTTTCACGGCGACATTGCCACCATGGGCGTCAATGCCGACGGCGATGCGCTCGCCGCCGAATAGGGAACACATTTCCGCGATGGTTTCGGGGGATTGGCAAGCCTTAGTGCCGAGGATGACACGGCTCACGCCGGCATCGAAGGCGGCTTGGATTTTTTCCATACTACGCATTCCTCCTCCGAGTTCACAGGGCACTTTCACAGCGGCGCAGATCTTTGCCACAGCATCGAGGTTTCGCGGCTCGCCGGTGAAAGCCGCGTCGAGGTCCACGATATGGAGCCAATCGGCGCCGGAGTCCTCCCACTTTTTGGCGAACGCCACAGGGTCGGAGGAATAAACGGTTTTCTCGGTGGCAAGCCCGCGCTTGAGGCGCACGACTTCACCACCCATGAGGTCAATCGCTGGAAGAAGGATCATAGTGTCGAAAGAAAGTTACGAAGAAGGGCCAGCCCGGCGGACTGGCTTTTCTCAGGGTGGAATTGGACAGCGTGCAGCGCGCCTGAGGAGACTCCGGCGGCGAAAGAAACACCATAGTCGCTCCACGCGCTCGACAGTGAAGAGTCGGCAGGCACGGGATAAAACGAATGAACAAAATACATCGACACCTCGCCGGAGAGGCCTTTGTAGAGAGGGCCGGAGGTTTTCGACAATGTGTTCCAGCCCATGTGCGGAACCTTGAGGCCGGCATTGGGAAATCTCACAACGCGCCCTTTCAAAACGCCAAGCCCCTCCACGCCTGGGGACTCCTCGCTGGATTCGAAAAGAAGCTGGTAGCCGAGGCAGATGCCGAGGTAGGGACGACCGGAGAGCGCCCATTCGCGAACCGGATTCCAAAGCCCGGTAGCGCGGAGGTTCTCCGCACAATGCGCAAAGGCGCCCACACCGGGGACAACTATGGCATCCAAGCCAGCCAGACCTGAGGGCCCGGTAACAAGGCTTGGCATCGATCCAGCGGCTTCGAGAGCCTTGCACACGCTGCGAAGGTTGCCGCTGCCATAATCAATGACGCCGAGTTTTTTTCCGCTCACAGGACACCCTTCGTGCTCGGAATGCCTTGAACGCGGGAATCCACCGCTGTCGCCTGATCCAGAGCACGTGCGAGGGATTTGAAAACCCCCTCAGCCATGTGGTGGGCATCGCGACCAGCCAAGATGTCCACATGCAAGTTCATGCCGGCATGCACGGAGAGGGCACGCAGAAATTCTTCGACCAACTGGAACTCGAAATTGCCGCCGATCGCCGAGACACGCTCCGGCGCATTGTAGGCCAGGAATGGCCTGCCACTCAGATCCACCACTGTGCGGACGAGGGCTTCATCCATCGGAACATAGAAAAACCCATACCGGCGTATGCCTGCCTTGTCGCCCAGCGCCTGCGTGAGCGCCTGCCCCAGCGCGATGCCGGTATCCTCCACCGTGTGATGAAAATCGACTTCGATATCGCCCTTCGCGGTGACATCCAAATCCATAAGACCATGTTTTGAAAACAGGGTGAGCATGTGGTCGAAAAAAGCGATCCCAGTGGAAATGCAGGATGCGCCCGAACCATCGAGCTTGACGGTCAGTTGAATCGAGGTTTCCGAAGTCGTGCGGTGGAAGGTTGCTTCACGTAGCATAAATGCAGTCAAACAGATGGCCCCGCCTTTGTGAAGACCGCTGAGTGGGTCCTCATCGGCTCCTGTTTTGGGAGGTGGTGCAAACGATCTCCCACAGAGGCGCTTTGACGGCTACTTTGTGTCTACGCGCTGGCCCGGCGATAGTAGACGGCTGTGTGGCCGACCTGCTGGACAAGGAGGGAATTTGTTTTGGCCGCGAGTTCTTTGGAGAGGGTTTTGCGTTCCTCTTTGAAGCCTTCGAAGCGGATTTTCAGAATTTGGTGCAGGTTGAGCTGTTCTTCGAGGGCGGTGAGGAACTCGGGGGTTGCTCCGGCTTTGCCGAGCCGGAGGACGGGTTTGAGAAGTTGGGCGCGGCTTTTGAGTTCGCTGAGGCGGGGTTCGGACGACATGGATGGTGGAGCGCTCAAGCGGGCGCCTCGGAGCGGCGGACAGGGCGTTTGCGGATGGTGATGCGTTTCACGCGGGCGTCATCGGGCGGGCTCCATGTGACGAGTTCCGGGTCGTCTTTGAAGGCGTTGTGCACGATGCGGCGGTCATAGGAATTGAGCGGCGCGGTCTGCATCGGGCGTCCGCTGGCGCGAACGGCGCTGCCAAGTTGGCGCACTTTGGCAACAAGGGCGTCATCGCGCATGCTGCGGTAGTGTTGGACATCTACAATGATCCTGGCGCTGGGGGGATTTTGCGAAGCGAGGATTCGATTGACGAGATACTGGAGGTCATCCATCACCTCTTCGCGGCGGCCTATGAGCCGGTCGGTTTCGTTGGTGAGGATCTGAAGCGTGGTATTGCCGTCGTTTTGCTCTTCCTTGACCTCGGCGACAAAGCCGAGGTAGCCAAGGAGGGTGTCAAGAATCTCAACGGGTGTCGCATTCATGGGCTATGGCGATTTTTACTTTTTTTCTTGGCCTCGGCTGCGGTCCGCTTGGCGACCACGCTTTTTTTCTCAAGCGTGGGAAGTGGTTTGTTCCGCGTGAGGTAGAGCTGCACAATAGAGAAAAGATTCTGGGTTGTCCAATAAAGGGCAAGTCCGCTGGCATAGTTGTAGCAGAAGACCAAGAAAATGATCGGCATGAAGTAGAAAATGCGCTGCTGCATGGCATCGCCGGTTTTCGGTGTGATGATCATCTGCCACACCATCGTGCCGGCCATGACGATGGGAAGGATATTGATCGGAAAGCCCATGACGTGGGCGATGGTGTCTGGCTGGGACAAGTCCACTACCCAGAAGAAGGAGCTATTGCGAAGCTCGATGGCCGTGCCGAGCATGGCGTAGAAGCCGAAGAAGATCGGAATCTGAATCAGCATGGGCAGGCAACCGCTGAAGGGATTCACGCCATACTCCTTGTAAAGCTTCATGGTTTCCTCGTTGAGCTTCTGCGGGTCGTCTTTGAATTTGTCCCGCATCTCGGTCATCTTTGGCGAGAGGAGTGCCATCTTGCGCATCTCGTTCGTCGCCTTGTTTTGAACGGGCCAGAGGATGGTTTTGATCAGCAGGGTGAGGACAATGATGGCAGCGGCGTAGTTGCCGAGCAGAGCGTAGAGGTGATTCATCGACCAGAGCAGGAATTCGCTCACGAAGCCGAACATGCCAAAGCTCATGACCTGATCCTGTGTGGGGCCAAGCTCGCGCAGGCGCGGAATTTCCTTGGGGCCGGAGTAAATTTGGAAGGTGCGTGTCTCGCGCGTGCCGGGAGCGAGCGAGAGACCACCTTGGATGAGTCCGCCTTGAACACCGAAAACCGGTGCGGCATTGAGCTTCGCAATAGCGAAGCGCTTCGCCCAAACCGATTTCGTGAGCGAGCCACTTTGCGGAGTCACGATGGTGCAGAAATACTGGCTGGCAACAGCCGCCCAGCGGATGTCGGGATTGCTCTCGAGGTAGAGCGGACGCTCGCCGTGGATAGGAATTCCAATCAAAGGAACCGAACTGGCCGAAAACCAATTCACATCGATGTTCGACATTTTGGCCTCATGCCCCCAATCGAAGCGGGTATACATGGGGAGGTCGTGGATGTGGATGGGAGCGGCCCCGCCGGCGGAGATGAAGAAATCAGGGACTTGAATGGCCGCAGCGCCGGGGTTGGTGAAGGTGACCTCGAGATTCACCGTGTAAGGGGATTTTGTGCCGTCGCCCGGCGGAAGCGTGAAGCGCTTGCTGATCTCGAGTCCATCGGGTTGTGTGCGTTTAAAAAAGACCTCGCCCTTGGCGCGGTCGGCGGTCATTTCAAATCCGCCCAGCACCTCGCTGGGGTTGAAACCGAAAGCACCGATGGGCATCGTGCGGCTGCGGTTCAAAGCGACATTTTCATGATTCTCTCCGAGGTGCATGCGCAGAATGACCTGCTCGATGCCGCCGGCGTCGTTGTTGAAAACAAATTCCGTGCTGTTCGTGCTGAGGCTCTCAGCGCGCGCCGACATGGAGGGAGGCGGCTCGGTAGTTGTGACTGGAGTCGCTGCGGGCGTCGCAGCAACTGCAGCGGATGGAGTGGCGGTCGGAGCCGCAGAAGCCCCGGCGGGCAGGGGCTCTGGCGTGTAGTATTTACTGATATACCACTGCCAGGCGAAGAGTCCGGTGACTGAGAGAATGATGGCGATCCAGGATTTACGGTCCATTAATTTATAGGTGAGAGAGGTTTGAATGCTGGCGGCACGGGGTCATAACCGCAACCGCCCCAGGGGTGGCAACGCCCGATCCGGCGAAGGCCGAGGAGCGTGCCACGGAGGGTTCCGTGATTCTGGAGGGCTGAAATGAAATACCGGGAGCAGGTCGGCTCGAAACGGCAACCGCAGCCCGGACCGCAGATCACCTGCAAAAACGGAGAGACCACAAGCTGGTAGCAGCGGATCAGAGCGATGAGCAGGTGTTTCATTCGAGAGGCGGCAAAATAGAAAGTCGGCGGGCAAGAAGCAACCATTCCGCTTTTAATTGTTCGAAGGGGGCCTCGGCAGCAGCCGACTTGGCAACGATCACCACAAGAAACCCGGCTGGGATTTGAGTGATGCAGGACTTGAGAATTTCCCGAAGGCGACGGCGCACTTTGTTTCGTATGACAGCACAGCCGACGCGGCGTGAGGTGATGATGCCGACTTTGGCAGGGGCGTCTCCCCCAGTGCGGAGGAGACCGATCCGAACGAGGCGGGATTGGGATGATTTCCCGTGCTCGCGAACCCTTATAAAATCCCTGGTCTGACGGAGCCGGGCGGTTTTAGGAAAACGCTGGCTTACCCGATCAGGCTTCGGTGTGTCTTGCGAAGTGGACCTCGACACCTTTTGGAAGCAGGCGTTTGCGGCCATGGCGACGGCGGCGATTCAGGATGGCCCGACCGGATTTGGTCTTCATACGGGCACGGAAACCGAACTGCTGCTTGCGCGTGCGCTTGGAAGGCTGATAAGTGCGTTTCATAATCTCAAAATTGGAGGTGAGATGCTACGGGAGAAAATCAAAGCGTCAATCCAAAAGATTTGCCACACACTCGATCTCGACATCGAAGTCGCCAGGAAGTTGTGCCCCGATCGTGGCGCGAGCTGGCGCGGACTCGCCGAAATAGCGGGTGTAAACCTCATTCATCTCCTTGAAATTCTCAATCGTGAGGTCGGAAAGATAAACACGGGAGCTCACCACATTTTCAAATCCTGCTCCGGCGGCGGCGAGGACTTTTTTGATGTTCTCAAGGACGAGTTCGGTCTGGCGCGCGATCGATCCGCGCTCGATTTTCCCTGTCAAGGGATCCCATGGAGTCATGCCCGAGACGAAGATGAATTTCCCCTCGGCCACCACGCCGAGAGAGTAAGGACCAAGGGCCGGGGGACCACCGGGAACATCGCGGAGTTGTTTTTTCATGTCGGGCATCTGAACGCATCGCCTGCACTGAGACAAGCCCGGCATCGGAAAATCCGTCGTCAGAGGTCTTCGAAGCGGATAGCCTCACACGATGGATTTTATAGAAACTCACGGTGCGGAATTGCTGCGCACCTACCATCATTGGACCGGAGGCCACTTGATAAAACCCTGCGGAGATGCACAGCGTGACGCGAGGATGCTTTTTGAGGCACCATTTGCAGTGGTCTCCGGCGGTGCGGAGAGCGATCAGATTTTGAACTACGGCAACAGGACGGCGCTGGATCTTTGGGAAATGGATTGGGACACGCTCACGCGCACTCCATCTCGACTCACGGCTGAGCCGATGCACCGCGACGAGCGGGCGGAATTCCTGCGGCGCGTCAGGGAGCGGGGATTTATCGACGACTACTCGGGCATTCGCATCTCGAGCAAAGGCCGCCGGTTTCGAATCGGCCAAGCCACGGTGTGGAATGTCACAGACGCCCATGGCAAATATGCCGGACAGGCGGCAACTTTTTCTAACTGGGAATTTTTAAGCAAAGAGGAGGCCAACTCATGAGCGGCGTGATTGTTCGTCCACGTTCGCGGATTTTACATGGGCATGACTGGGTCTATGCCAGCGAGATTCAAAAATCCTTCGGCGCCCCGGCAGACGGTGATGTGGTTTCCATCAAGGATGGTCGCGACCACCTACTTGGCGTTGGCATCTACAATTCGCGTTCGCAAATCGTCGTGAGACGCTTTTCCAGGCGGAGGCAGGATCTGGATACAGATTTTTTCCGCCGCCGCATCGAGCAGTCCCTCGAATACCGCAAGCGCATGGGCTGTCGCAGCGATTTGGGGCGACTGATCTGGAGCGAAAGCGATGGACTCCCCGGCGTCATTGCCGACCGGTATGGAAATGTGGTGGTTCTTCAAACACTCACAGCCGGCATGGATCGGCACAAGGAAACCATCGCCGCTATCCTGATGGAGAAAACCGGCGCTGCATGTGTCATCGAGCGAAACGATGCCCCCGTGCGCACGGCCGAAGGATTGCCGCCGGTCACAGGAATTTTGGCCGGGGAAAATCCCGGCGAGGTGGAAGTCGAGACTTCAGGCGTGCGATTCCTTGTCGATCCCCTCGGCGGCCACAAAACCGGTCTTTACCTCGACCAACTCGAATCCTACGGCATCGTGGCGGCTCTTTCTCGCGGGCTGACCGTGCTGGACTGCTTTTCAAACCAAGGCGGCTTCGCCCTTGCCTGCGCCAGAGCGGGTGCAGACCATGTCACCGCTGTCGAATCCGGCACCGAAAGTTCGGCGCGCCTCCGCACCAATGCGGCGCGCAATGGACTCCCTGTGGAAACCAGACAGGCAGATGTTTTTGATTTCCTGCGCCGTCCCGACAAACCCGAATACGATCTTATCATCCTCGACCCGCCATCCTTCACCAAAGCGCGGGGAAAAATCGCTGAGGCCCTGCGAGGCTATCGCGACCTCCACGCCCGGGCGGCCACATTGCTTTCAAAAAACGGATTACTCGTCTCCTTCTCCTGCTCGCACCATGTCGCGTCCCATGAGTTCGAGGGCGCAATTGCAGAAGGACTTCACGACGCAAAACGCAATATGAGGCTCATTCGCCGCATCGGCCAACCGCTCGACCACCCCGTGGTCCTAGGGCTGCCAGAAACCGAATACCTGAAAGGGGTCGTGCTTCAATCCATGCCGGGCAGATGAACCCGCTGCATGCGGTGCTCCAGCGCGGTCGTTTGCTTCCAGCGCAAATGCTCTTCAATTGCATGAGTGATGTATCTTTTTGCACGGCCGACCGATTCAGAAAGCGACAATCCGGCTGAGAGAAAAGTCGCTATGGCCGCCGAGAAAGTGCAGCCCGTGCCGTGGGCATCAATTTCCCGGCGGAACGGAGCAACGAATACTTCAAACCCATCCCGCGTGGCCAAAATATCCGTCGCTGTCTTTGCGCGAAGATGCCCCCCCTTCAGCAGAAAGGCGCAACCATGCCGGTCGACAAGCCTTTCGCCTGCGGCCTTGATTTCATCGAGATCGCGGCACGGCATGCCCGAGAGTATTCGCAACTCGTCAAGATTCGGGGTCACCAAAGTCGCCAAGGGAAAAATCAAGTCCTGATAAGCCCTCACAGCGGAGGCCTTCAGCAAGCGATCGCCACTGGATGCAACCATGACGGGATCGACCACAATGGGCGGAAGTTTTTTAGAGGCAGCCAAAGTCGAAGCCACCGCGCGGATGATCGGCGCGGAAAACAACATACCGGTCTTCACAGCGGCCACGGGAAACGCTTCAAAACTCAATCGAATCTGCGCCGCGACAATATCTGGACGCACAGGCTGAATCGCCTCCACCCGGCCGGGAACCTCAGCCACCACACAGGTAATAGCGGTTTGCGCATAACCTCCAAGGGCCGTGATCGTCTTGAGATCAGCCTGCGCACCCGCTCCGCAGGAATTATCCGATCCGGCAATCGTTAGAACAACAGGTGGTTTTTTCATGAAGCCGTGAAGAAAGACTCTCTTAAAACCAGCAAAATGAACCACGGACACAGGGCACACACAGCGAAAATGGACGCCAAATTCCAAGTAGGATTTCGCGTGTTTGCGGAAGGCAGACCAGTCGGTTCGACCAAAAATTTGGACGATCGTCCAAATTTTTGGTCGGCTCGAAAGAATGACCTCATGGGAGAAAGGGCGTGAACATATTGATGAGTTCCTTGGCGGCGTCGATGGCGGTCGAGGGAACGGCGTCGAGCGTCTTGCCGCTCTCGTTGAGAAGAACAGCCCCGGCCACGCATGCGGCGAGGCGGGGGGAGAGGTCTTCCTTAGGATTGGACACTGAGCCTCCGATTTGGACGGGGGACCAGTACCAGCCATTGCGCGAGGTGGCGAAGACTGTCTCCCGTGCTCCGGGGAGCAATTTCAAAGTGTTGAAATCAAGGCCCAATTCGAGTTGCCCGGAGAGAGTGCTGTCTTGAGCAATGCGCAAGCTGCCCTCGATGCGGGCAAGGCCTGCGGATTCGATCACGAGGTTCGTAAGCGTCAGGTTTCCCTCAGACCATTCGAAGTCGGTGCTGAGTTTCTGTAGCGAGGGATTGCTCCAAGAGGAATCGCGAAGAAAAGCGGCCGCGTTTTTTAACAGAGGCAGATCGTGGAGGCGGGCACCTGTGAAGCTGATGTTGCCACGCCAGGCCCCTTGGGCATCAAGTGTGGCCTGCCCCTGACTTGTGCCGTCGACGTATTTTGCCAAGTTGGTGACAGGAAGCATAGCGATTGGAACGCCGTCCCAGACGAGCGTCAACCTCGCTTTCGTGCCGGTATTTCCCGATGCCACAACCGATCCGACACTGGGAAGAAAAAAACGGGAATCGTCGAGGTAGTAAATGCCTTCACGCTCGCGAATGCGACTCTGTGCGTGCGCGAGAGGCGGCAGCCCGGGAATAAGAAGAGAACCTCCCCTTGCCTCGATGTTGTATCCCCCGTCAACAGGTTGAACTGTGAGAGCCTGGCCGTTGCTTTGAATTTCCCCGAAACGCAGATCGGCCTTCCGCACATCAAAGCCTCCGAACTCGAAGCGTGAAGGCAGCCACGAGGCGAGGAATGAGGATGCCGCCGGGTTCTTGGCAAAGTCGGAAGGGGCGTTGTCTATCTCGGCTGCGGATTTCATTTTGAAGTTGGCGGAGAGGGCCTGAATCTCAATTTTTTCGATTTTCCACCCCCCCGAGAGCAGGGCACGCCAGTCCCATTGGGCACGCAAAACTTTGGCTTCCAATCGATCCAGTGCGGCCGACTCGTGGCCAATGATCATCAAACTCTCACTGAGCGCGGAATCGCCATCCCAGCGCAGGGGGTGGAGCGTGGCCTCCGCTTTCAATGCCGCTCCGGCACGGGAGGCTATGAAATGGGAAAATTCCGGACTATGCACGAAGCGTCCGATCTGGATGAAAAGGAAAACCGCAGCACATCCAAGCAGCGCACAAAAAAATAACACAATAAGAACTCTTCGGCGAGAGTTCGAAGAATGCCTTGCGCCGCGCACGGGCGAACGTCAGCTGAAAGAGAGTTTGGTAACGCCGGACGCCGAGGCCGCGTTGAGGACATCCATGACACGCTCATGCTTCGTCATGGGGTCAGGCCGGAGAATCACGGGATCCTTGTCACCGAACTTTGCAATCGTCTCTTTGAGCCAAGTCCTAAGCTCAGGCAGCTCCCGGCTCTGCGGAGAATCATAGACTTTGTTGTTCATCTGGACCTTGCCGTCGGGCAGGATGTCGATGATGATCGGCGTCGATGGAACGGCTCCGGCAGCACCAGCGGAGCGGCCACTGGGAAGACTGATATTTAGCTCTTTTTCAATAACTTGAGATCCTGCTGACGCCATGAAGAACAGCAGAAGCACGAATACAACATCTACCATCGGGGCAATTTGAAAACCCGGATCTCCGTCTTCGGATACACCACCTCCACCCATGGCTTAGAACAGCCCTCCGGTTGAAAGATTTTGAATGATTTGAGTGTCGATTTGCATATGGGGAGTTATTAGGATGCTGCTGGAGCGTTGGCGTCTTTATCCACTACTGAGAAAGTTACATTACCCACCCCGGATTGTCCAACGGCCTCAAGAACTTTCCGAACGTAGTCATAGCGGACCTCGCGATCGGCGCGGATCAGAACACGAACCATGGGATTCACGCTGACCTTGTTTTGAAGAATGGAAACGATTTCAGCTGGCATGGCATAATCTTTTTGATCCACCTCAATGGCTGTCGTGCCATTGATGGCTGTGTAGGTGACATTGATGATAACCTGACCGGGATTGTCCTTGGCCTCCTTGGCTTCTTTAGCGATGGGGAGATTGATTTCCTTGTTCGACTGCAACACTTCCGTCGAGCTGATGGACATGAAGAACACGAGCAAGACCAGAAGAATATCAATCATCGGAGCGATCTGGAACTCGGGCTCGGGCTCGTGTTCTGGCTTGCGGACGGGCTTTTTCTTTCTGCGGGGATTGGTTGCGTCGGACATTTTTTAAGAGAAATTATGTTCCCCAATCAATAGGCGATCCGCAATGAGGGCAAGGGGTTTCTCCAACAGAGATGGCACCGTTGCAAACCGGACAGTTTGCTTCGGCGGCTGCCCCGATTTTTTGCGAGGCACCGGAAGCAGCCGCGTGAGGCGTGAAGGATCCATCCGCTCCATCACCAATGATGATTCCATGCAACTCCTCAAATGGCACATCGGCCATGAGGTGCTGGAGTTTGTCATCCGAGAGACCAACCACGATCGTGGTGAGGTTGCGGAAATAGTAATAGAAAATGAAAGCTGGGATCGCTATGAAGAGACCGCTGGCCGTCGCCATAAGCACCTCACCGATCCGGAGGGCGAGGCCTCGCGGGTCAGCCACACCAGAGGAACCGAGAACGGCGAAAGCGCCCATCATTCCGATAACTGTTCCGAGCAACCCGATCATGGGAGCAATAACTCCAATGACTGAAATGTAGCTGATTTTTGTTTTGATCGGCTGGGCTTGACGCAGCCCGTACTCAATGAGAGCACCTTGAACGGCATCCTGACCACGGCCCAGACGCTCAAGGGCACCTTGGAGAACTTTGGCTACATAAGCCTTATTTGCTTTGCAGGTTTCCCAAGCCTCTTGGTAATTCCCAGCTTGTATGGTGGAATTCAGCGATTCCATGAGGGCTTTGGGCGCGAGGTTTTCAGAACGCAATGCCATGAAGAGCTGGATCGTAAATGTCACCAAGATCATGGATGTGCCCAAAATACATATCCAGATCATCACGATCAGCGGACCACCGTGGAGGATGGTCTCGATGATGCTCATTTGATCTGGCGTCTTGTCTGCGGCATAGGTCAAGGGGCCAGATGCCAGCAGGAGGAAGAACGGGAGGATGCGATGGATGACTGAGTTTGTTTTTTGCATGGGTTTGATCGGATTTGGGAGAATCAGGGAACGATGATTTTTTCTTTTTCGAGGGCCTCGGCGCGGGTTGCGGCGCGAGTTGCGGAAGATGGATCGTTTTTGAAGAGGGTTGTGACAAGAAGATAATTTCCGAGAGCCTCGGATTTTTCACCGTCGGCTTCCTGAATTTCGGCCAGAAGGCAGAGTGCTTGGCTCATGGCCACGGCATCGGTTCCAGCCGGCAACTTGGTCTGCTTGGCAGCCTCGACGATCGGCGCAAGCTTCGCACGAGCGGTAACGAAATCCTTCTTGGCGATCGCAAGCCGGGCTAGCAAGAGCTCAGAGGAGGAGCCTGCGCCGGGGTAAAGTTTTTGGAAATTTTTGAAGGCCGTCTCCGCATCGGCAGCACGCCCTTGGGAGATATACAACTCGGGAAGCAGGGAGGTTGCCCGCTCAGCCCATGGCGCGGGGAGGCCGCTGAACTTCTGCGTGAGCGGCTCGAGCTTGGCCAGCGCACCAGCGGCGTTGCCCGCTCGCCAGAATTCATTGGCGGCATCGAAATCGGCAGGTGCCACTTTTTCCACAGACTGAACATTCGCCAATTGAACGGCTGTTTCGACAGGCCCGATTTTGATGCGAATGGCATCGGCCTTGACTCCTGTGATCTCGCCCTCACGCCGCTGGCCGTCTTTTTGAACGACGACATCCTGCGCCTTGATCAAAGAAAAAGGAGTCACCAAAAGAGCGGCGGCCACGAACCAGAGACGGGGGATGCTTGCTTTCATTGGCGTGAATCTCTAATACCTTTCGGCTCGTTAATCAATATTTTCATCAAATTTTATGATTCAAGTTCTCAGAAAAAATCAACGGATCCTAATGCTGGTGGTGGCCGTTTTGACGATCGTAGCATTTATTTTCCTCTACAATACGACTCAACTCGACGAGTTGGCCACGATTAAGAACCCGACGATTTACGGAAAGTCACTGACTCCGCTTGCGATCGACCGTCAGGTCAAAAACTACCAACTCACCCTCGCGCTCGGGCAATTCGAGCTTTTGCAAAAACTCGGCGGAACCGCACAGGATCAGGATCGCGCCCTGACTGAGTTTGTCTGGAACCTTCTTGTCCTGCAGCACCAGTCGCGCGAACTCGGTATCGAACCCACCGATGATCAGGTAGCAAACCGCATCAAGCAGATTCCCATTTTCCAAGTCACGGGAAAATTCGACCCCCTGAAATACGGACAGTTTGTGAGCGAACAACTCGCGCCGCGCGGATTCACCGAGCGCCAGCTTGAGGATGTGATCCGCGACTCCCTACGCCTTGAGGCTCTCAGCAAAATCGTTGAAGCCCCCGCCGCCATCGGCGAAGGCGAGATGCAGGCGATGGCGCGCGCTTTCCAACCAGTCACCGCAGGCTTCGTGAAATTCGAACGCATGAAGGACGCGGACAAAATCCAAGTCTCACCCGAGGAGGTCTCCGCAATCTACCAGCAAAACCAATCCTCTCTGCTGACGAATGAAACACGCGAGGCGAGTTGCGTGGTTTTTGAGCTTCCTGCTGGCTCCAAGCTCGAGGGCAAGGAAAAGGTCGATGCCCTCCAGAAGCTCGCCAATGCCGCCAGCGAGCTTACTGACTCCCTCGCGCAGGCAGGATCATCGCTTGAGCAACTCGCCGCAAAGGCCGGCGCAAAGATCGTCAAACTTGCCGCTTTCGACCGCACGGGAAACCCAGCCCAACCATCCCCTGCCCTCAATGCGGAAACCATGTCCGACATCGTTCCCGCCACATTCCTCATACCCAAAACAGGCGCGACGAGCGATGTGATCCAGTCTGGAGATGCTTTTTATGTCATCGAAGTCACCACCGTAAATCCGGCCCGTCCCCTCACCCTCGACGAGGCCCGTCCGCGCATCGAAGCGCAACTCCGCGCGCAGAAGGCCGAGCAGATTTTTACAGCCGATGCGACATCCGCAGCAAACGCCCTTCGCGCCGCCGTTGCCGCAGGAAAATCCTTCACCGAGGCCGCCGCCGTGCAGAATCTCAAAGTCGAGGAAATCAAAAATGTGGTAGCCGCCGCCGAATCGACATCCCCCGAAAACCAAGCCATCGCGGGTTCCACTCTTCTGCTCAAGGAAGGCGAGATTTCAAACCTCGAAGGAGCCCCCTGGGGTGCTTTTGTCGCGCAGCTCCAGTCCCGTGCTCCAGTCGATCAAATGGCCTTTGGCGCCCGGGAGTCGCAGATTCGCGAAAGCCTGCTCCGCAACAAACGCGATCTGCTGTTCATGGAGTGGCTGCGTGTGAGCCGCGAAGCCGCGCGCATCACCATGCCGGAAGGCCGCCAAGGTTGATGGCTCAAAAGATCGAGGAGCTTTTCGACGATGCCACGGGGGACATCGCTGTTGGCGATCTGGATGCGGCGATCGAGAAATACCGGCGCTGTGTCGAGATGGATCCCGATTTTTTCGAGGGCTGGCACGCACTCGGCATGTCGCTGATGAAAAACGGCCGCAACGCCGAGGCCGTTGAAGCTGGGCTTCAAGCCGTAAAGCTCCGTCCGCAGGACATGCTGGCCTGGTCCAGCCTCTCGCTTTTCCATGTCCGCAACAGCCAGATCAAGGAGGCTGAAGCCGCAGGCGGCAAGGCGCGCATCCTCTCCTGGGGCGGAAAAATCAAAACCGACTCCTGACACACCATGCCGAACACTTTCTTCATCACCACTGCGATCGATTACACCAACGGCGCGCCGCACATCGGCCACGCCTATGAGAAGGTCCTTGCCGACTCCATCGCCCGCTACCAGCGCCTCGCCGGACGCGATGTGTTCTTCCTCACAGGCGTGGACCAGCACGGACAGAAGGTTCAGCAATCGGCCCAGAAACGCGGAGTCGAGCCGGCCGAGTTTGTCGCCGAGATCACCAGCCTATTCGTGGAACTCTGGAAAAAACTCGACCTCAGCCACGACGCCTGGGCCGCCACCGTGGAGAATATCCACAAATCCTGCGTGCAAGGCATGCTCCAGCGACTCTGGGATGAAGGCCAATTCTACAAAGCCACGCAGAGCGGCTACTACAGCGTGCGCCAGGAGCAATTCCTCACCGAAAAAGAACGCGGACCCGATGGCGAGTTCGGCCCCGAGTGGGGCGAGGTCGTCGAGATCGAGGAGGAGAATTACTACTTCAAACTCGCCGAGCACCGCGACTGGCTCCTCCATCTCATCGACTCCCGCACAGAAGCGGCGAATCCTCTCGTCGTCCCCGATTTCCGCGTCGCCGAGCTTCGAAACGCCGTGGAGAAACTCACCGGCGACCTCTGCATTTCCCGCCCGAAATCCCGCCTCACCTGGGGCATCGAGCTTCCGTTCGATCCCGCCTTTGTAACCTATGTCTGGTTCGACGCCCTCTCGAACTACATCAGCTTCGCCGGCTACGACGCCAAGCCGGGAGCCGATCTCAGCCTTTTCAAATCCCGCTGGCCCGCCCTGCATGTCATCGGCAAGGACATCCTGATACCGCCCCACGGCATTTACTGGATGATCATGCTCCGAGCCCTCGGCTTCACCGACGCCGAGATGCCCACGCTGCTCGTCCATGGCTGGTGGAACATTTCCGGTGCCAAGATGAGCAAAAGCCTCGGAAACAGCATCGATCCCGAAGTCCTCGTAGCCCGCTACGGCCAAGCTGCCGTGCGGTATTACCTACTCAGCGACATCTCCACCGGGCGCGATGCCGACTTCAGCATCGAGCGCCTCGAACAGCGCTACAATGCCGAACTCGCCAACAGCCTCGGCAACCTTCTGAACCGCACCCTCAGCATGGCCAAGCGCTACCGCAGCGGCATCCTGCGCCGGATGGACTCACCGCTCACCGCCTTCATTCAGGAAAAAACCGCCGCCTACGATGCGGCTATGAAATCCTACCAAGTCCAAGCCGCCATCGAGGCAGCGATGGAGATCGTTACCCGCTGCAACGCGTATGTGGAGGAAACCGCCCCGTGGAAACTCGCCAAAGACCCAGCCCAATCCGATAAACTCGACGAGGTTCTCTACACGCTCTCCGAGTCCCTGCGCATCATCTCAATCCTCATGTCACCGATCATCCCCCACGAAGCGGATGCCATACGCGCCCAACTCAACTGGCCAGGCGACGCTTCCCTCCCCGCCGCCCAGTGGGGCGCGCTCCCGGACGGCCACCAACTCGGTGAGCCAGTCCCTCTCTTCCCCCGAATTGAGCCTCAGCAAGAGTGAAGGCAGCCAAGAAAAAAGCCCCTACTGCGTCCTGTAAATTTTGTCTAAAATTTCCGCCTACGCCGCGTTCTCGCGGCGTTTGTCGAGCCAGGCTTTGAAGAATTCCCACACGATCGGCAGGACTGAAACGACTATGATGCCGAGGATCACGAGCTTCATGTTTTTCTGCACGATCTCGAGTCCACCGAAATAGTAGCCACCGCCGAGGAAGAGGCCGACCCAGAGGATTGCACCGGTCACATTGTAGAAAGCAAATTTCGAGTAGGTCATCGAACCGACCCCGGCCACGAAGGGCGCGAAGGTGCGAACGATGGGAACGAAGCGGGCGAGAATGATGGCACGACCTCCGTATTTTTCGTAGAAGGCATGGGCTTTCATGAGGTGCGCCTTGTTGAGAAAGCGGCTGGATTCGTAGTGAAAGACTTTGGGACCAATCCACTTTCCGATCGCGTAGTTCACGCCATCGCCGACGATGGCCGCCACCAGCAGCAGGGGGGTGATGATTTTCCAATCGATGAGACCTTTGCCAGCCAGGGCTCCGACGGCGAAAAGCAGGGAATCCCCCGGGAGAAACGGCGTTACGATCAGGCCAGTCTCACAAAAAATGATGGCGAAAAGCAGGGCGTAAATCCAGAGGTTGTAATTTTTGATAAACCACTCGAGGTGCTTTTCGGCGTGCAGGAAAAAATCAATGAACTCGCTCATCGCGTCGTTATGCTCAGACGCATTGGCCAAGGCAACCGAAATCGCCCGGCATTATGGATGGCGTGTCGCATTCCGGCTTGCCCGCATCTGCAGCATTTCCACAAGCAGGGCAAACCCCATCGGCAGGTAGAGGAATTCCTTGTCCACATGCTTGTGCAGACCTTCAAGAATCAGGGTCATTCCGATGCAGACCAGAAAAGAGAGCGCCAAGATTTTCAGAGCAGCGTGACGGACGACAAACTCGCCGATCGGCTTGGCAAAGGCCAGCACGCCACCGAAGGAAACCAGCACCGCCAGTATGATCACCTGCATGTGGGATGTCAGACCCACAGCCGTAATCACCGAATCAATCGAGAATACCGCATCCAAAAGCACGATCTGCAGAATGGCCGAGGCGAACGTTGCCGTCACAGCGCCGCCAACACCTGTGCCTTCGCCCGCCGTGGGATGTTCCACACAATGGTGGATTTCCTTCACCGCTTTCCATGTCAGAAAAAGCCCGCCACTCAGTAGGATGATATCCTTCACCGAGAGGTTGAAACCAAAAATCGAAGTCACCGGGTTGCTCATACTGATGAGCAGACTCGCTCCACATAGCGCAACGAGGCGCAGAACAAGCGCCAGAAGCAGACCGATATTCCGTGCCTTGTCCCTGAGCGAGGGCTCGATGCGTGCGACGGCCAGCGTGATGACCAGAATGTTGTCGATACCAAGCACCAGCTCGAGCCCGACCAAGAGGGCCAGAGTCGCCCATGCCCCGGGCGTTTGCACCCAACCAGCCGACCAATCCACAACGGCGGCCGCATTTGAAGGATCAGCCGCAGAGCTCAAGGTTAAAAGGCCAAAAAAGGCAGTCAAAAATACAAAGATATATTTCATTTAGTGGACCATGACCAAGAAAGCTCAACTTGAGGAGAGCTAAAACGCGAGGGGGAGCCTTACTCAAACCGGAGCGCCCGGGCGGGCGGGATGAGCGAGGCGCGGCGGGCGGGGAGCCAGGCGGCGAAGAGGGCGGCAGGGATGATCCAGAGAGGGGTGGAAAGTAGGACGCCCAGCGGGTAGCGGAGTTCGATGCTCCAGCCGAAGAAGGCTTTGTTAATGACCCAAGTGAGCACCATGGCCATGGAAGCGCCACACAGGAGGCCAACGACGGCGGCGAGCAGGCCGATCATGGCGGCTTCGGAGAGGATGAGCCCTCGCACTTGGGCGCAAGAGGCACCTTGAGAGCGGAGGATGCCGATTTCGCGCTCGCGCTCGACGACGAGTGTGGTGAGCGAGAGCAGGACCCCGGCGATGGCCACGACCACGGCAATCGCCCTCAGGACGGAAGTGACGGCGAAGGTCTGGTCGAAAATTTCCATAACGCGGCGGCGCAGGTCGGAATTCGTATAAATCGAGAACTCGCCCTCGCGCCCGAAAACTGCTCGAAAATCCTCGGCGACTGCCGCTGCCGCGAAGGGATCGTGCAGACTGATCGAAAGCGAGTGGAGGCGTTCATCATTCCAGAATTGGCGGAAATTAGGGCGATCAATCATCACGAGACCGCTATCCCGCGTGAAATCCTTGATCACTCCGACAACCCGAAATGCAGTCGGCCCCTTGGGCGAGGAAAACTCGAGCACGTCCCCAGGCTTCGTGCCATGGCGGTTGGCAAAGCTCTCCGAGACGGCAACCATGCCCGGTTGGTGAAATAGGACGCGGGCATCGGGTGGCCCGGCCACGAAATCCAATTCGCCGCGCGCGCTCCCCTCGATGATGGCGAGATTGGCAGTCTTTTTGCCCCAGGGCACCTGCATTTCGCGAAAGGTGGCAAGTTCCCTCACGCGGGAATCACGCTGCACCCACTCGACGGCGGCGGATGGCAGGAAGCTCTGGAGACCAGCGATTTCATTGGCAGCGGGCGCGATGAAAAGATCGGCAACGAGGGTGTTGCCAAGCCAAGAGGTCACGCTGGCGCGGAACGAGTGGATCATCACGGAAACACTCACCGTCATGGCCACAGCCACGGCCAATGCGGCGATGGTGACGGCATTCCGATGCAGCGAGCGTCCGAGGTGCTGGGCCGCAAGGCGGATCATCCAGCCCGGCCCGTGAACGTGCCGAACAAAGAAATTCACCGCCGTCGGCACGAGCAGCGAAAAACCGGCTATCAGCAAGCCCACGGAGGCAAACCCGAGAAATTTTCCACCGCCATGGAGCGCGCCCCAAGACAGTCCTGCCGAGAGGATCAGACAAATGACGCCCCAGGTTCCCCAGTGGCGGGATTGATGGGAGAACGCATCTCCCTGCGAGCCCGGGCGAATCACGAGGGCCGGGTCACAGGCCGCCGCTTCCGATGCGGGACGCCAGGCGGCGATGAGCGAGGCTCCGAGGCCGGCGGCAAAGGCCAACAGCACTTGACCGGGAGTGAGAACAGGACGCTCAATCGTGACCAGCGCATAGAGGGAGGAAACCGTCTGGCTCACCGGCGCGGCGAGGATCGCGGCCAAGGGGCCTGCCAGCACAAGGCCGAGCAGCGTTCCCAGAAATCCGCAGCAGAGGCCCTCTCCGAGAAAAAGCGCCATCACTTCCAACTTGGTGGCCCCGTTTGCGCGGAGGATGCCGATTTCATGACGCCTGCGGACGACGGCCGCCGAGAGGCTGTTATAGATGAGATAAACTCCCACGACCATGGAAACGAGGCTCAGGGCGGTCAAGTTAAGCTGGAAGGCAGCGAGCATGAGCTCGGTCTCGGCACCCCGCCGGGCTGGAGGGCCGATGAGCGCATCCGGAGGAGCAATTCCACGAAGGTTGGCGATGACGGCATCCATCGCCAGCGGATTCTCCACGCGAATCTGAATGGAGGTGAGACGTCCGCCCAGGTCAAGCAACTGCTGCGCCCAACCAATATCCATCGCGGCAATGCGGGGATCGGATGCCACGGCGGCATCGTCCGTTTTGAGATCGAAGCCATGCCGCAGGGTCACCGAGCGGCCGGCGGCAAGAACGCGAAATGCATCCGGCAGGTCGCGCTGGGGAGGCAGGGCAATCACATCGGGTTCCCGCAGCCACATTTCCAAATCGAGCGGCGCGCCTGACGGGTCGATGAGCTCGAAAACCCGAAGGCCGGAGCCGGTAAATGGATCGACCCCAAGAATGCGCAAGTAGTCGCCAGGCGCGTCCGGCAGGGTGGCTATGCCTTCGACAAGCGGCGTGGCCGAGCTGATGCCGGGCGTCTTGGCAACCAGCGGAAAAATCTCTTCGGGCAGATCGCCCCGGATTTCCAGATTGGCCCGCCCGGCGACGAGGCCGACAGCATTTTGGAAACTCGCCAAGGCGCCGCGATTTGCCATCTGAATCGACAGAAAAACAGCAACGCCGATGGCAATACCAAGGATATTGAGGAGAGGCAGAAGGGGGTAGGCAGCCCATGGGCGGACGATCTGCCTCCAGAAAAGAGCCGCAAACCGGGGAGTCATTCGGGATTCTTCACGGCAGCCCGGTGTAGGCTCTCTTGAAGATGCTTGATGGCCGACGTGGCGGTGATTTTTTCGCCATCACGCCCATAAACGTAGAAGGAGTCCATCGCGACATCCATCTCGGTCGTGATACGGGAAATCTCGATACGAAGTCCGCAGTCGCCCATGGCCCGCAAGAGGTCGTAAAGAAGCCCGAGGCGGTCGGGGGTCTGAATGTCGATGAGCGTGTAAACAGGGTGCGACTCGTTATCGATTTTGATTCTCGTGGGCAGGTCGAACTCTTGCGAAAGCCGGTAGGTGAGCAGGCGCGTCTCCTTGCTCAGAAGCGGACGGAAATCATAGTCCTCGTGGTGCAATGCCTCGGCGAGATGCTTCTCCACGGCGACAATGTCGCGCGGGCTGGTGATCGGCATGAGATTCGTCCCGGCCACACGGAAGATGTCGAGCGCGAGGCTGTCCGTGCGGGTGAAAATGTCGGCGCTCAGAATGTTCAAGCGCTCCGACAGGAAAGCCCCGGCGATTCGCTCCAGAAGGCGCGGGCGGTCCCACCCGCACACCCAAACCTCGGTGTAGCCTTTCTCGGGTCGCGGCATCCATTTGAAGACGGGAACGAGCGCTGTGTCGTTGTCGGCATTCCGGTTTTCAAAGAATTCGCGGAACATCCGCATATGGTCAGCTATTTCGAGCGGCTCATACATTTGAAAATACCGCATCGGCATAAACTGGAAGTGGGCATCCGCCTCATCACGGAATCCATCGCCGAGCATATCAAGGACGATCCCTCTCTGCGCCTGGCGGTCGCGACGACTCTGCTCCATGGCATCGACACCGCCTTCGAGCCATTGGCCTGCGCGGCGGTAGAGAGTCCAGACGAGCCCCTCCTTCCAGTCGGACCAGTTCTGGTCGCTCGTGCCCATGCCGTCGGCCAGCGTGAGCAGCATGAGCGCATCGAGATTTTTCCGGTTGCGAATGATGCGGCCGAACTCCTCGATCGTGGCGGAGTCCTCGAGATTCCGGCTTTGGGCCATCTTGGAGAGGACATAGTGCGAATCCACCAACGTGAGAAGCATGCGACGGCGGTCGGGAGTGAGCTGAAGTCGCCGCGCGACCTTGTGGGCCAGCACAGCTCCGGTCTCTTCGTGGTGGCGCGTGTTGGCCGCCTTCCCGACATCGTGCAGCAAGATGGAAAGATAGAGAATCGAGGGGTCTTCGAGCTTCTGAAAAATCTGTCGGTAGCCGGCGAGTTTTTTTTCGGGAGCAAAGAGAACGCCGTCGAGCTTCTCGATGCAGACGAGCGTGTGCTCATCTGCCGTGTAGCGGTGGAAGAACTCGTGCTGAACGAGGCAATCCAGCGCGCCGAACTCGGGAATGTAGCGACCCAGGACTCCCAGATCATGCATGAGGCGCAGAGTCCGCCCGACCTCGCCCTTCCGGGACAGAATGGCGAAGAACGTCTCCCTCGCAGCGATGGCGTATTGGAACGTGCGGTCGATCAGATGGAGACGGCGGCGGATGAGGTCCACAAGCTCGGGGTGGAACTCGAGTTGACGAACCTGGGCGTGGTGGAAGGCCCTTATGAGCCGATACGGATCATCGTTGAAAATCTCGCGCGACTCGGGCTCGAGTTGACCATTTCGAATGATGAAACGGTCGAGTTTCTCGGGTTTTTGTCGAACGCCGAAGAGGCTGAGAATCCCTTGGGGGCGGGCATCCGGAGCGGCCTCCATTTTTCGAAGGGCCGCTTCTGTCACCAGATAGATCGTCCGCGCATGGCCATAGTAATCGCGCATGAAAGCCTCGACCTTGCGGAGAATGTTTTTCTGGGGATAGCTGAATTCATTGGCCACCCGCCCCTGGAGCTGGAGCGTGAGGACATCGGCCGAGCGGCCGTTCAAGTATTGCATGGCGGCGCGGGTGCGCAGCATGAAGTCGTAACTTTTCTCCAGTCGGCGCCGGTCGCCATCGCGAAGAACCTTGGCCTCGACAAGCTTCGCTGTGGAGTTGATCCCCAGCTTGAATTGGGAAATCCAAAGCAGACTCTGGTAATCGCGCAGGCTGCCCGTGCCGCTCTTGATGTTCGGCTCCTGCATGAAGACAGTGCGACCGTATTTGACCCTCAGCTCAGCCTGGTTAGCCAACCGCCAGGCGATGTATTGGTCGGCGTGGCCGCGCACGCACTCGTCGTGGAAGCGCTCCTTGAAGCGGTTGAAAATCTCGCGCTCGCCGGCAAGGAACCGGCACTCGAGCATCGAGGTTTTCGTGATGGGGTCCTCGTTGCACTTTTCCACGGCCTCGCTGATTGATCGCGTCGCGTGTCCGACCTTGAAGCCGATATCCCAAAGGGCCAGCAAGGTCTGGCGAATGATCTCCTCCACCTCTTTGGTGGCCGTGCTTTTGTCCTGTAAAAAAAGGATATCCACATCACTCATGGGAGTGAGTTCGCGGCGGCCATAGCCACCAAAAGCAGCTACGGAGAGGCGGCCAGACAGGGGCTTCGTCGCAACACGACGTACGACACCCTCGAAAAGCTCGCGAAAAAGAATATCTACCATGTCCGAGCGTTGGCGGGCGATCTCGCGTCCCCCGCCCCCGGCATCGTGCCATGAGCGCAGGCGAGCCTCCTCTTCCCTGCGGAAATTTTTAAAGAGGGCGACCGGATCGTTGTTTCCGGCGCGGGCACTCTTGGAGAGTTCCAGAGCCGAGTTTTCGAGTGTGTGCGGTTCAGGCGACTGACTCATGGCGCGGGCGGACGGATAACGATTTCGACGCGGCGGTTGATTTGTTGCTCCTCGATGCTTCCTGTCGCCGGAGCCACAAGCCGGGATTCGCCGAAGCCACGCGTTTCGATGAAATCGGCAGGAATACCCATCGAGGAGATCAGCCATTCCTTCACGGTCTGCGCACGGAGTTCGCTGAGGCGGAGGTTATAGTCATCCGGCCCGAACGAATCACTGTGGCCTTCGATGAGGAAACGCGAGCGGGGGTTGCGGAGAAGAAGCTGGCCAAGCTTTTGCATGCTCGAAATCGCACCCGGCTGGAGGCGATAGGCATCGTATTCAAAAAGCAAATCCCCCGGAAGCATGATGGGCGCTGTCTCGGGTGTCAGCGGCCCGGTCTGGGCGAGAAGCTCATCGAGGTTTGTGAATCCGCGTCCATCCGAGGGCTGGGCAGAGAGGCTTTTTCCCGCCTGGACAACTGCCATCGGCTGGGGAAGTGACGCCAGGGGATCGCTTTTCAGCGTCGGCATTTCCTTGAGCATGTCCTCCAGCGGGGCGTCCGCCACCATCGGCAGCGAGCTTGAAATCGGCGCGCTCTGATTCACGGGGTCGCCCAGCACCGGCTTTTCATTGAGGATCGCCGTGTCCAGTCGTGGAGGATTTTTTGCATCCGGGGCTGAGGAAACAATCTTCTCCGAGGAGAAACTTTCCTCGGGCAACTGAACAGCAACCGGCGACACGCGGGCCTTGGCCGCCTCCTCCCGCTCAGGCTCCAAGAGGCGCGGATCAATTTCAACCCTCTCCACCTGAAATGTGCGCGGGACGATTTTCTCGTAAAACTCCTCACTCATCCGCTCCACCGGAAAATGACGCGACCAATTCCAAAAAAGCAGATGCAGCAAAATGGAAGCAATCAACGCCGGCCAAAGCCAACGCCCCCACGCATCGCGATTGGCCACTGGTTCCTGCTTGGTGAGGCTGCCCCGACGGTTCATTGCAGGCAAGCTACAGACGCCGGTGCCGGATTTCCATCACAGAAACAGAGGCTTCAATCGAATAAAACCGGGGGCGCTGCTCCGTCAGCGCCGTGATTTTCCGCGCGCTGGCGGCGGCCGGCGGGAGGCCACTCCGTGTTGACGCCTTCCACACCTCGGTTCACCTCGCCTGCAAACGGAAAAACGCAGCGCTGTCTGGTGCAATGAAGCGGATTTTTAGGCTACCATCGGGTTCGATAGTTGTATCAGTGGCGTTGAGAGAGAAGTGCTCGAAGGTTTGAAGATTGGTGGATTTTTGAAGCTTAACGGAGATTTCAAACTGCCCACTGGTGGCATTTTTTGAGATGAGCGGAATGCCTATGTTCATTGCCTGAATTTGCGATGTGTTGTAGAGGCCTCCGGTATTGGCGCCGGCTTGAAAAGCGCTAACCATGTCCGCTTGCGGCAACTGCCAGTCAAAGCCTAGCGAGGACATCCGATATTCCGCAGCGTCACTCAGACCATCGGCATCCGAATCGAGGCTCGCGGACAAGCCAAAGCCAGCTAAATGAATAACAAACGGGTTCTCATCTGAATCATTGCTGGCCACGAGCAACTGGGCCGATCGATTGCCTCCAATGCTTGGAGTGAAGGTGACAGTGAAGGCGGTCGAACTTCCAGCCGATAGTGTTGTGACCCCGAGTGAGCCAAGAGCAAAATCGCCGGAATGAGTTCCATTTTTCGACAACGACAGGCCACTCATATCCGCGTAGCCTGCATTACGAATCACAAAGGTATAGGATGCACTTGCATTCCCCGTAAGTAGATTGCCAAGCGAGACCACCTCGCCCGCGCTGCTGAGGTCTATACCTCCAAGACCCTCTATCGAGATTTCTGGCGATGGAGTGAAGCTCGTCGCGATGCGATTGTTGCCCGCATCGGCGACATACAGCGCGCCATTGGCTCCGACCGCTATAGCAAGCGGATTATAGAAGAAACCGTCGGGAGAACCTCCGAGCGTGCTCACATTGCCAGTTAACACGATTTTTCGTATTTTTTCCGTGCCGCTGTCGGTGACATAAAGGCTGCCCGCACTATCGAGTGTAACATCAGTCGGATAGCTAAATCGCGCGATCGTTGCATTACCATCAAGGCTGGCGGGAAGTGAAGTGGGGGCGACGCTGGCTAAGAAGGCGGCATGTGCACTGCCAGTCAAGCTTGCGCGACCGCCCAAAGGCGAAGCGCTACCAGTAAAAACAGCTCCAGAGAAGGTAGTCACAATTCCGCCGGAGGTGACCTTGCGGATGACTTGGTTTCCAGTGTCTGCCACATAGACCGTGCCGCTGCCATCCACCGCGATGCCCTGTGGTGTGCGGAATCTTGCAGCGGAGCCAGTGGCATTGGTAATGCCCGCTTGCCCCATGGTCCCGGCCAGAGTAGTCACCGTCCCATTGGTGGAAATTTTGCGAATCGCATGGTTGCCGGAGTCGGCCACATAGATGTTGCCTGCGGCATCCGCGGCGACATCGGTGGGCCCGTTGAAGCGGGCGCTTATTGGAGACCCGTCCACGCTGCCCGAGACACCGATCCCGCCAACATAGTGAGTGACTTGACCGAATGGAGAAACTTTGCGGATGCGGTGGCTACCTGCTTCAGCAACATAGAGATTACCAGAGGTATCGATCGCAAGGCCTTGAGGGTTATTGAATCGAGCGTCCTCGCCCCAACCATCAGCCGTCCCACTTCCAAGGAAGCTACCGGCAAAAAGCGTTACATTTCCAGAACTGGTAATTTTTCGGATCGCATGGTTGCCAGAGTCGGCCACATAAATATTGCCTGTCGCATCCACAGCAACGCCAGATGGAGAATTAAAAAGAGCGGTGCCTCCGTTGCCGTCCACGCTTCCCGCAGCACCTCCGAAGCCATAAGCACTTCCAGGCAAGCTTTGAATGAACCCACCCGCAAGGCTCTTAAAGAAAAAACCACCGCCGCTTATGACGCTGGGTATTGTTTTGTAGACCAATCCACTAATATCTCCTGAAGTGGAGTTGATTGAGAGCCCACCGGGAAGATTGATGGCAGCGTATTGGGTGGGTGTTTGGGAAAAGCTCAGCGCCCCACTAAGCTGGTAACTCAGCGGCTGGCCGACTGTCCCAGATACACTTATCGTATTGTAAGTATTTGGCACATCCCCAGCAACGCTTTGATAAACTGTCCAACCTCCCATCAGCCATCCAGCATTTCCGTAAACCACTCCATCATCATAGTCGGCTGAACCCCATCCTCCCTGTGGCGCTGACCATGCAATCCCATCGCTGGAAACATGTCCGTCGCTTCGCACAAACACATTGTTTCCAAAAGAAACCGATTTCAAGTAGCTGCTTGATCCTGAAGCCTGCGACACCCATGTCATTCCATTATCAGTGCTTGTCAGAACAAGACCATTGGATCCAACAACCACAAACCTCCCGTTTCCAAAGGCTGCGGAGTTAAGCGTAAGGTCTGTGCCTGAAGTTCTCTTGGTCCAAGTTTGGCCCGCATCCGAACTCGTGCGAATTTCGCCACCTTCTCCAACTGCTACAAACACTCCATTGCCAACGCCCAGATCGTAGAGTGCCATATCCGAGCCCGTGGCATTGCTGCTCCATGTCGTGCCATTATTACTGCTTCGATAAGCTGTTTTGTCGGTAATGAAAACCCAGGTGCCGTTGTTATAAACGATCGATGAGGTGTTATAGTTGTCCACGTAGGTTCCATTGGAACCGATTCCTGGCACCGTTCCCGCCAATGTCCAATTCCCGCCGCTATTAACAGAACGGAAAACCGACCCATTATTAGTCAGCGCCAGCCAGGTGCTGCCACTTTGGGCCAGGTCAACCAACTGCAGGTTATCAGTAACCTTCACTTTTTGCCAGTTGATGCCGTCTTGAGTGCGATAAAGATTAAGGGAGGCTCCATCGTTCCAATACGACCCACCTACATACCAACCTCCCGCATAATCAATCTCTGAAGCGCCATTTCCAGACCCCACAAACCGCCTCGCCCAGCGCAGACCTGCGACTGCGGGTGCCCCCACATTGGCGATGCTCATCGTTAGAATTTGATAGTCCCCATACCCATTCGTATTCCCTCCATATACCGCAACTTGATATGTGCCAGCGCCCTGTGCAAATGAAGTGGAATCGAAGCTAACGAATAGGAAAAGAAAAAGGACGAGGCTGCGAATATCGAATAAAGATGCTGAATGTCTGTGATAAAGACGAAAAATATTGTTGAGAGGATATCTGAGTGGGTTCATTGAGTAATTTGTGTGCGTAGCTTTTGATGTCAGACAGACAATCGTCAAGCTTGTTTTTGAGAAAAAAGTATGTGCAGATGCCAGGCGATCGCAAGGTGCTGTGATTTCCGTGAGTCATCGCAGCGCCGTCTTGACTTGTAGCGGCGTCTCTGTGAGCGCCGAATCGTTGCCCATCGGCGGTCGCAGACCGCCGCTACAAGAGGCTTGCGGCGCTCTGCGCCGGTTTGGTTCGTTCGGCGGTCATAGACGCGCCGCTACAATAAAAACCTTCAAGAGAGAAGCTCTCATCGGCCTTTTTCAGCGGAGGGCTGGCTGTGGTTGATATTTGGGTCAGGCGAGGACGCTGACCCTCCCGGGAGTCGATGCGCGCTGCCGCGCGGATGGTCCCTGTAGCGGCTGTCTGTGACTGCCGGGTCGTGCCTCACTCAGGTGCTCACAGAGCGCCTATCTACAGTAGCGTCAGCAGACCCGTCTTTCATGAGAAAATTTCACCCTTCCAAAGCATTTTTGTGAATTCCTCGGCATGCAGAATCCATATACCGTCTGGCGTCAGCCTCTTTCCCGGCTCGAGTCCAACAAGAATTCTCATTTTCACCTCGGGGTGGTCTTTTGCCAATTCACGAAGGCCTTTCAAATGATCGTCGCGGATGCGTTGAGAGGATTTGCATTCGATCGCGCACTGCATGTCATTCACAACAAAATCCACTTCGGCTCCCGAGCTGAGACGCCAATAAGAGAATGCAGCGAAAAGGCCGGCGTAGGCATTGTAGCAATTCAGTTCGTGAAAGACCCAATTTTCAAAGGCCTTTCCATAGGCCTCCGAGCCACGCTGCACATTGCCCCTCTTCGCCAGGAAATTGGCCACTCCCACATCGCTGAAATAAAATTTTTCGGCCAGAGAGACCCGTCGCTTAGGGCGTTTTCGAAAAGGCGGAAGCATTCTGCCCACCAGCGTGTCGACAAGGATTTCAAAATAGGCGCGAATCGTTTCCCGTGAAACTCCCACATCCCTCGCAATCGTAGAAAAATTGACCATCGATGCATCGGAAAAAGCTGCGGCTTCCAAAAAATGGGAAAAAGGCGGCAGATGCCTCACCAAGCCCTCAGCCATGATTTCCTCCTTGAGATACTGCGAAACATAGGCGTCCAGCAGTCGGCTTGGCGAGGACGAGAGATAAATCCTCGGCAATGTCCCGTTGTTCAGCATTCGGTCCAAGTCGAAATCCGCTCCCAGTTCCTGCGAGCAAAACCCGAACAACTCATATCGCAGTCCTCGCCCACCGAGCAGATTCCCATGTCCACGCTTGAGCTTGCGCGCACTGGAGCCGCAGAGAGCAAAACAAACCCCCTCGTTCTCGTGCAACCAGTGGACCTCGTCGAGAAGAGCAGGCACTTTTTGGATTTCATCGATAACCACAAATTTCTCTCCACCCGCTGCGAGTTCCTGCCGCAAATATTCTGGGTTCGTAGAAAATCGCCGGTAGGCATCCGCTTTGAGCAAATCCACCCATTTCACACCCGGATAGGTTTGTTTGAGCAAAGTGCTCTTGCCCGCCTGACGCGGACCCCAAAGAAAAAACATTTCCGTCCCGTGCAGCGGAAGATTCAAAGCTCGTGAAATATTTGCAACCATTGGTTGCATATTACATGATATTTGCAAGTTGTCATGGCAATTTCACAAGCCGGTCCGTTGTAGTGGCTGTCTGTGACTGCCGAGGCGTGCCGAGCAGGCGCTCGCAGAGCGGGCTTTTGCGGCGCTGCGCGCCGAGTTTTTTTTCCATTCGGCAGTTATAGACCGCCGTTACAACAGAAATTTGGGTCAGGCGAAGACGCTGACCCTCCAAAGGAACGACGCGCTGCCGCGCGGGCGATTCCTGTAGCGGCTGTTTGTGACTGCCGAGGCGTGCCGCGCTCTGGTGCTTGCAGAGCGCCTCTACAGCGGCGGGCGGTTTTTGGCTTGTGCGAGTTCTTTGAGGAAGGATGGCAAGTTTGTGACGAGCAGGCTGTCCGAGCGGATTTCCTCTGCCGTTTTGCAAATGAGAATCTGCTTGGCGGCTCCGACAAGTTCGCCGGCTTTTTGAAGTCCCTTGATCATGGCTTTGGTCGGATCGGAGGTGAGTTTGATCTCGATGGCCCAGCGTTGCCCGGCCCAATCGAGGAGGAGGTCGGATTCGATGCCATCGGATGTGCGGAAAAAATAGGGCTCGGAGCTCAAACCGAAGAGGCCTAGCGAGGCGAGGATTTGTTCGACCACGAAACCTTCCCAACTGTAACCGACCCAGGGCTGATTGTAGAGATGGTCGATATTTTGCACATTCAGCAGGGCGTGGAGCAAACCGCTGTCGCGCCAGTAGAGTCGCGATGTTTTGACAAGACGCTTGGTGATGTTACCAGACCAAGGACGCACACGGCGGATCAAAAAAGTCTCCTCCAAAAAATCGCAATATCCCACGATGGTTTTGTGATCGATTCCCAGTGCACAGCCGAGTTCCGAGGCATTCAGGGGTTGGGCATTCACGGCCGCCAGCATACTCAACAGGCGACGGGTGCGCTGCGGCTTCGCAGGGAAGCCCCACTCCGGCAAATCCCGCGTCGCCAACAGCTCCAAGTAATCTTTTTGCCAGTCAGGAAAGCGCGTGGCATCGAGAATCCCTCCATCGGGAAACCCGCCGCGCAACCAAAGACTCTCCCAACAATCCGTTCCGAGAGGTCCAGATAACTCCGCAAATGTCAGAGGCCCCATCGAAACAAGCCCCATGCGTCCGGCGAGGGATTCCGAGACATTTTGCATGAGGGCGGGTGAGACCGAACCGAGCAGGAGGAAGCGCCCGTTGCGCTTGCGGTCTGTATCGATCGCGCTACGCAGGCGGGGAAAAATCTCCGGCGCGCATTGGGCCTCGTCGATGACAACCAACTCGTCTCCCCGCGTGAGGCGATCCCACTCCGAATCCAAGCGCAAGGCCGATCCCTGACTCTCCATGTCGAAATATCTGCCGCCCAAAATTTTTGCGAGCGTTGTCTTTCCGCATTGCCTCGGGCCTAACAGTGAAACCGCTGGATATTTCTCCAACTTCTCAACCACCAATCTCCGATAGAATCGATCAATCATTTCTTGCATTTTGGTAATAAATTCCCATTTTACAAATTTTAGTAGGATATTTTATGCACATTTCTCATGAGAATTAATTTATGAAATAAGTTTGGGGAAGTCGGACGACACGGAGGTCGTCCCTCCATGGCGCAATTGGAGGGCGCTGCTCCGTCAGCGCCGTGGTTTTCCGCGCGCAGGCGGAGTATTTGCCGATGCGGGAGTTGTTCTGTTAGTTAAGAGCTCCATTTTTATGAAAACGAAAAACCTCCTCGAAATTCTTGCCACGCCCAGTCCTTCGGGATGGGAGAAAGACGGTCAGCGCCTTTGGATCAAAAATGTGACTCCGCATGCGGACCGGGTTGACTCGGATGCCCACGGAAATGCCTGGGCTGTGCTGGAGGGTTCGGGTGCCAAGGCTCCGAGGGTCATGCTGGAGGCTCACGCGGATGAGATCGGATTTATTGTCAGGCATATCGACGACAAAGGGTTTCTTGCTGTCGGCCCAATCGGGGGCTCCGACCGCACGCTGGCTTCGGCGCGGCGGATTAGGCTTTTTGGATCGAAGGGAGTCGTGCAGGGCGTGATCGGGAATACGGCGATTCACTTGCGGGATACTTCGAAGGACAAACCCGCCGAGTGGAAGGAACTCTTCATCGATGTCGGGGCATCGTCGGCGAAGGATGTCGAGAAGCTGGGCATCCGTGTCGGAACGCCGGCGGTTTTTGTCGATGATGCGATGGAATTTTCCGATGGCCTTATCGTCGGGCGGGCTTTGGACAACCGGATTGGCGGGTTCATTCTGGCGAATATTCTGGCTGACTTGCACACTGACAAAAAACGGCCCCATGCTTCTACCTATGCTGTCAATGCGGTGCAGGAGGAGATCGGTTGCCGTGGAGCCCAGATGGCGGCACACCGGATCAGGCCATCCGTCGCGATTGTTTTCGATGTCACCCACGCGACTGACACGCCGGGCATCAATGTGAAGGAACACGGTCTTGTCGAACTGGGGAAAGGCCCGACGATCTCCCATGGAGCGGCAAACCATCCGCTCGTCATGCAGCGCCTTATCGAAGTCGCCGAGAAGCACAAAATCCCACTCCAGCACGAAGCCGTATCGCGCAGCACGAGCACGGATGCCGATGTGATCTACACCAGTCGCGACGGCGTCGCCTGCGGGCTCATTTCGGTACCACTCCGCTACATGCACTCCCCGGTGGAAATGATCTCGCTCGAGGATGCCAAATATGCAGCGAAGCTTGCGGCTGCATTCATCCGCAGCATCCAGAAATCCGACACCTTCCGAATGCTCGATTGAGTCGCCATTTGACGGGAGGCCGAAACAGGGCCACAGAAAGAGATGACGTTCTGGGAACACCATACGGAGCCCCTCGCCTCCGAGCGGGTTTTTATTGGCCGGGTTTTTCAGCAATTTCTGCTGGGCCTGCTGCTGGTATTTTTTGCGCTGTGCGTGGGAATGGCCGGCTACATGCTGATTGGCAAACTCAACTGGGTGGATGCCTTTCTTGAGAGCTGCATGTTGCTGAGCGGCGCGGGGCCTCTCTACACTGAACGCAATTCCTCAAATGCGCTGAAGATTTTCTCCTCCCTTTACTGTCTCTTCGGGACGCTTGTGGTGGTGGTGACTGTCGGCCTTCTCGCCACGCCGGTTGTGCACCGGATTTTACACCGCGTTCATTTCAACCACTCCAAGCAACCCTGAGCACTCACAGCGCTGCCTGCATTTCGGCGGCAATAGCACGGAGGGACTCCAGAGGAGATGGAGCGCCGGTGATCGGGCGTCCGATGACCAGATAGTCCGCTCCAGCACGCACGGCATCACCCGGGGTCATGACGCGCTTTTGGTCACCGACATCGCTTCCCGCCGGGCGCACGCCAGGAGTGACGATGACGAGGCGGCTACCGAATTTTTCGCGCAGCGGGCGGATTTCACGGGGACTTGCCACGATGCCGCGCAGGCCGCATTGCAGACCCATATCCGCGAGGTGGAGAACCTGCTCCTCTGCGATACGAGGCACGCCGACAGCGTGCAGGGCTTCGTCATCCATGCTGGTGAGCACACTCACGCCGAGGACGAGCGTTTTCGATTCTTTTGCCGCCGCAACCGACTCGGAAACCATCTGCGGACCGCCGCAGAGGTGAATGGTTGTCATGTCCACCCCCAAGCGAACGGCGCAATGCACAGCCTCGCGGGCGGTGTTGGGAATGTCGTGAAATTTGAGATCGAGAAAAATCCGCGCGCCGGTGGATTGAAGGCGTGAGACAATCGAGGGGCCTTCGGCTGTGAAAAGCTGGAGGCCGATTTTGAAAAGGCAGCCCTCGCCGGCGAGGGGTTCGACAAGACGGACAGCAGAGGATGCGTCCGGCGCGTCCACGGCAACGATGATTTTTTCTTTGGCGGATGCGGTCATTCGCGGATAGTTCGAAGAGCATGACAATTGACGCCCCAGCCAAAGTCAACCTCACGCTCCGAGTGCTGGGGCGACGCGATGATGGATTCCACGAGATCGAAACTCTCATGGTGCCGATCACCCTGGCTGATCAGCTGGAGATCAGCCTGCGAACAGACCAAAGCATTCGCCTCACATGCAGCGATCCGAGCGTGCCATCCGACGCCTCAAACCTCGCCCACCGCGCAGCTGCGGCTTTTGCCAAGCACAGCGGGCTGGAGTTCGGCGTTGATATCCATATCGAAAAAAAAATCCCCCATGGAGCCGGGCTTGGCGGTGGCAGCAGCGATGCGGCGGCGGTGCTTGTGGCGCTAGACCGCCTCCTCGCAACAAAGATACCGACGGAAGAACTCGAGCGCGTTGCGGCAACGCTGGGATCGGACATCCCTTTTTTCATTCGCAGCCAGCCAGCCATGTGCCGTGGCCGGGGCGAGATCATCGAACCTTTCGAGGGACTGACCTCGGCGGACATCCTGCTGGTGAAGCCGCCTTTTCCTATTCCCACCCCGTGGGCTTATCAGGCTTGGGCCAACTCGGAAAAACCCTCAGCAACTTTTCAACAGTTTCATGGTTCCATTCCTTTGATGAACGACCTCGAGGCCCCTGTGTTTTCCAAATACCTCCTCCTGCCCGTGCTGAAGTCGGCCCTGCGAACGCATCCGGGTGTTTCAGCCGCCATGATGTCCGGCTCGGGATCGACGGTTTTTGCTATTCTCCGGGATTCCGCCGAGGGGATCGAAGAGTGGATTCGAAGCGAGTTCGGTGAAACTTTTCAGACCTTCCGCGCACAACTGCTCACAGAACGCGGACACCTTCTGTGATGCCGCCCGACGATGCCGAACTCATGCAGCGAACAGCAGCGGGAGATGAACGCGCTTTTGAGGAACTGATCGAGAGGCATCAATCGCTGGTTATCGGCACAATTGCCAAGATGCTTGGGGATGCCACTGCAGCCGAGGATCTGGCGCAGCAGGTTTTTATCCGCGTCTGGCAGGCTGCTCCGCGTTACACTGTCACCGCGAAGTTTACGACGTGGTTGCTGACGATCACCCGCAATCTGGTCTTCAACGAAACGCGGCGACGCATTCGAGCGCGGCTTCTCCCGATGGAGCACGAAGATGGAACACCGCGTGAGATTCACGATGTCGGTTCCGTGGAACCTGGACACAAGCTTCAGGAGAAGGAATTGCAGGGCGCCATCGATACGGCGATCGCCTCATTGCCGGAGCAGCAACGCTTGGCCCTGATTCTCCGCCGTTACGAAGAGATGGCCTACGAGGAGATAGCCGCCGTTTTGCAAACAACGGTTCCCTCCGTGAAAAGCCTGCTTTTTCGTGCCCGCGAGGAATTGCGATCCAAGCTGGAAAGATTTCTCGACGGGTCTTTCTAGCTGCGGCCGATGCTGGTGTAGCGGAAGCCGGCGGCGCGAACGGTCTCAGGAGCAAGGATATTGCGACCGTCGAAGATAAGCGGCGTGTGCATGACCTTGCGGAGCTCGGAGAGATCGACTTTAGTAAATTCCTTCCACTCGGTGGCGATAATGAGTGCCTCGGCTCCCGTGGCAGCTTCGAGCGGCGAATTCGCCACGCGGGCTCCGTCGATGAGTTTGAACTCAAGGGCTTTTTCGGTGCCCTTCGGATCGTAAACGGTGACTTCGGCTCCCTCCGACACGAGGTCGCGGACGACATCGATCGCCACAGAGGAGCGCACATCGTCGGTGTCGGGCTTGAAGGTGAGTCCCCAGACAGCGACTTTTTTATCCTTCAGAACCCAGAGGGCTTCGCGAATCTTGTCGAGGAAGCGCTCGCGTTGGCTGAAGTTGATTTTTTCGACCTCTTTGAGGAGCGTGAACGGGACGCCCAGATCTTCACTGATAGCGATGAAAGCGGCGATATCCTTCGGGAAGCAGGATCCACCATAGCCGATGCCGGCATTCAGGAAATTACGACCAATGCGGCGGTCCATACCGATGCCGTCGGCAACTTTTTCGACATCCGCTCCGCTGGCTTCGCAAATGCGGGCCACGGCGTTGATGTAGGAGATTTTGAGCGCGAGGAAAGAGTTCGCGGCATGTTTGATCAACTCGGCGGAGTTGATATCCGTCACAAGCACGGGAGCCATGAATGGCTCATAGATTTTCTGCATGAGAGCAACGGCCCGCTCGCTGTTGCCGCCGATAACGATGCGGTCGGGCTTCATGAGATCGGGCACGGCGCAGCCCTCGCGCAGGAACTCGGGATTGCTCACCACATCAAACTCAGCGCCGGTTTTATTGTAACGGCGGATCGTGTCGGCGACCTTCTCGCCCGTTTTGACCGGGACGGTGCTCTTGTCCACGATGACGCGGTATTGGCCCTGCTTGAGGACTGCGGCAATCTCGCGGGCCACCTTCTCGATGTAGGACAGATCGACGCTGCCATCGGCTTGCGGCGGTGTGGGAACGGCGATGAACACCACATCGGAATTATCCACGCCCTCCTCGGTACTCGTGGTGAAATGGAGACGCTTTGCAGCCACATTGCGATGAATCAACTCCTCAAGGCCAGGCTCATAGATTGGAACCTTCCCAGCGAGCAACTGTTGGACTTTTTTTTCATTGTTGTCCACGCAGGTGACCGTGTGCCCGACTTCAGCGAAGCAGGCACCTGAGACCAATCCGACGTATCCCGAACCAATAATGCAGAGTTTCATGTGTTGTTGTTTGTTTTGTTGTAAAAATTAATCAACCGCGCCAGCCGGCTGTTCCGTCGGGCCCGGGCTAATGTTAAATGGCAGGCTGATCTGCGGGGCGTCCTTGAGCGTCATCATGAAGAGGAAACCAAATTCCTGATCCCCACCCTCGTTGTCGCGAACCTCGGCACCGATGGATGCCACCCAACTGGTCAGATCGCGGTTGATGAAATACCGTTGGTATTGCATGACCTGAGAGACGAATTCGTACTGCTCGTACAGGCTTACGCTCCAGTTGTCATTGATGCGCCAGTAGGCGTAAAAATCGACTTGGCTGTTGTCGGTGAAGTTGGGGTTTCCATCGATATAGCGGTGGCCAACCGAGAAGCGGAAATCACGTGCCGGCATGAAGCTCAGGCTGGTATTCACTTCGGTAAAACCTTCGGTA
The DNA here is from genome assembly GCA_002396485.1 of Spartobacteria bacterium UBA5019. Lineage (GTDB taxonomy): Bacteria > Verrucomicrobiota > Verrucomicrobiia > Chthoniobacterales > Terrimicrobiaceae > UBA967. The sequence continues at coordinate 16,831 of DGXZ01000030.1, read as the reverse complement.
ACCATCGGAATCTGCGAGGCCACGGAGAGGGCGCTCCAAGGAACGGGATTGAATTGAACGACATTGAAGAAGTTCGAGATCGGCGCATCCGAGTAAGGATTGTCAAAATTCACATCAACGAACGAATTCAGCGAAAACCACTGATAGGTGGCATTATCGCGCCGTGTCTGCAGGCGCTGACCGACGCCAAGACGCGTAATATTCCAGGTATCGAGCGAGTCGATGGCGGTGAATTGCGGAAAGTCGATCGGCAGGAGCTGGGTGGACTGAACGACGCGGTCGAACTGGTAAATATTGTCGGGGCTCTCGCCCATATTGTAAACGCCCGAGTAGTTCACAAAAGGCTCAACGACGTGCCGCAAACCATCCAGGCCTAGCCAGCGGCTTTGCACCTGCTCAAAGGCGCGGGAAAACTTTGTGGAAACCGTGAGACCGTAATTGGCGATGGGGCGGAAGACGCCTCCCTTGGTTTCCAGTGTTGGAGAGGGATTGTTGAGAGGGTTGCTGGTGTCGGTTTGGTCCAGAGTGGTGACTTCGCCCGTGATGGGATCAATCGCCGTATTGCCGGTCGAAGGCGTAACGAATGACCCACTCTGACTGTAGTAAGTGCCTCGGATACCAGCCTTCGGCGTGACATTCAGCCATCCAAACAACTTCGAGGGTAGCGACCATTGGTGGAAAGTATCGAAGCGCGTGGCCGAGTAGTCGGGGAATTCGGTTTCTCCGAAAGACGGGTTGTTGGAAAACGCTCGCCGCAGCGAGGCCACGCCTGTCTCGCCATCATACTGGACAGGGAGGCCGAAGAAGGGCTGCTGCTTGAAATCAAAAACAAACTCGGGTTTGCGTTCAGTCACATCCTGGAAATCGTTCACCTGCCAGCGGCCCAGGAGCGTGAGCGTATAAACTTCATCCCATTTTGTCAGCGAGAGGGAATTGTCCGGTTGCGGGTCGGTGGCAAATTCCCGACGGTAGAAGTCCTCCAGAAAATCAACATCGCTGAGCACGTTGATATCAGCGGTTCCGTAGATATCATCAGCGAGGAAAAGCCGTTGCTGGAAGGCGACGCGGTAGCGGTTCGTGGTTTTGGTTTCCGCCGGCTCGCCGGGGGCCTCGACGGAAGTCACATCCTTCGTCTCGAAAACATAGTCGCTGCGGAGCTTGCCGAAGTTGCGATTCGAGGGCCCGTAGTTCATGTCGAGGTCGAGTCCAGCAGAGGGTCCAAACTCAGTTCTCTCCTCTAAGCGGACCTTGCCATTGATTCCCTGCACAATGGGAAATCCATAGCCCAAGAGCAAATAAGCGCCCCAGCGTGAATCATAGCCGGGAAGGAACTCGAAACCCGTGCTGTCGAGATTCGCGTAGATGTAAGGAAACCAAAAAATCGGCGTCTGGCCGACATAGAGGGTGGAATTTGTCATGATAACGCGACTATCGGGGTAGAATCGCATCGAGCGGGGACGGACATGGAAATCGGGTTGTGACGAATCGTGCGTGGTCACAGAGGCGTCTCGAATCCGGAATTCCTTGGGTGAGATAGCCCGGAAATTGAAGGCCCGGAAAAACGCGGGATATTGGGAACCGGAGAACTCAAGGGCCCGCATTTGCTTGCTCTCGAGGTTGAACAAGGCGCGCTGGCCGCTGAGCACCTGATCGGGAGTGTAAACGCGGATGTTCCCGACCAGCAGGACATCTCGCGTGTCGGGGTTGTATTCCGCATAGTCGCAGAAGATGCTGTATTTCCCGTAGTGGATCTGGACATTGTCCTCCGCGATGGCCACGCCTTGGTCGAAGCGCGTATTACCATCCGCTGTGATTTCCACAGGCGAGTCGCCGAAACTGGCGAATTGGGCGCGAACGGGGGTAAGCGCAGCCAGCAGACACAGACTGAGAAGGAACTTCCTCATTGGAGGGCGCGACACTAAATATCCACTTCGTTGATATCAAGGGCGGAGTTAGTCGCCGTAGCCATTCGGATGTTTGACATGCCAAGCCCAGGCGCTTTCCACGATGGGCACGATGTTTTGGAAGCGCGGGGTCCAGCCGAGTTCGGCGCGGATTTTTTCCGAAGCGGCGATGAGACGGGGCGGGTCGCCTGCACGGCGGGGCTTTTCGACGGCCTTGATGTCGCAACCGGTGATTTTTTTGCAGGTTTCAATCACCTCGCGCACCGAAGTTCCTCCACCTGTGCCCAGATTGTAGAAATCACTTTTCTCAGACTGCACCGCGAGGATGTGTGCCTCGGCGAGATCCAGAATATGAATGTAGTCGCGGATGCAGGTGCCGTCAGGCGTTGGGTAATCGGTGCCGAAAATATCCACCGACTCGCGCTGGCCGAGGGCCACTTTGAGAATGTTGGGAATGAGGTGCGTCTCGATGCGATGGTCTTCGCCAAACTTTTCGGATGCGCCGGCCGCATTGAAATAGCGCAGGGCGACGAAAGAGAGCTTATGGATTTCGCGATACCAACGAAGGATCGTCTCGAACATGAGCTTCGACTCTCCGTAGGGATTGATCGGATGCTGAGGCAGCGACTCGTCGATCGGCATGCGCTCGGGAATTCCAAATGTTGCGCAAGTGGAGGAGAAGACGAATTTTTTAACCCCGAATTCCACCGCCATGTCGAGGAGGTTGATACCAGAGGACACATTGTTGCGAAAATATTTCGATGGATTTTCCATCGACTCGCCAACAAGGGCATTGGCGGCAAAGTGCATCACGGCGTCGGGTTTCACCTCGCCAAAGGCATGCTGCAGAACCGAACGGTCGGCGAGATCGCCTTGATAAAAATCCGCTCGGGAATCGACCGCTTTGGCATGGCCCTCGGTGAGGTTGTCAAAAACGGACACCTCGAACCCTCGGTTGATGAGTTCCTCAACGCAGATGCTGCCGATGTAACCAGCTCCGCCCGTCACGAGTATTTTTTTCATTTTCAGTTGTCAGAATTAAACATTTCCCATTCCAGCGACAATCAAATCCCTCGACCACTCATCGCGGAGAGCGGCGGTAGATCCAGATGCTTTGAAGGATGGCAAAACTCAGAAGCGTGATCATGACAAAGGATCCGCCGTAGCTGACCAGCGGCAGGGGCAGTCCAGTAATGGGCGTAATGGATATGGTCATGCCAAGATTCATGAAAGTGTGAGTGAAAAGCAGCATCGTTATTCCCACGGCAAGCAGTCGCCCGAGGTCGTCCTCCGCATTGATGGCTATACCCAGCATAATCAGAAAAAGCAGTGCCAGTGCGGAAACAAGCAGGACAGCCCCCAGGAATCCATGCTGCTCGCCCATAACGGAGAAGATGAAATCGTTATGAACGATCGTGTGCGGCAGAAAGCCGAGGGCGTTGAGGGAATTCGGCGACTTGTAGCCTTTTCCGGCCCATCCGCCGGAACCGATCGCGACGAGGGATTGGGTGATGTTCCATCCATCCCCGAGCGGGTCTGCTTCGGGATCGAGAAATGTTGTGATGCGCGAGTATTGGTAAGGTTTGAGGCCGAAATGAACCACCAGGGGAATGAGCGCCAGCCCAATAACGAGCATGAGAATCAGCCAGCGTTTGGGGATGTGCCCAACAAACATCATAGCCAGTAGAACCGGTACCCACACGATGCAGGACCCGAGGTCCGGCTGGATGAGAATCATCAACCAAGGTGCGCCGACGATGGCTCCGCAGCAGAGGATGCGCAAGAAGGCCGGCATGGCCCGTGTATTTGAGAGAAAGAGGCTGAGGGTCAGAATCCCTGCGATGATCGCAAGCTGCGAAGGCTGGAAACTCATGGGACCGAGATCGAGCCAACTGCGAGCCCCGTAGCGCTTTTCCCCGATGAACATCGTGGCCACAAGACCAAGAATGCTGGCCACGTAGAGCGGAATGGCGCCGAACCTCACCCATCGGTAATCAATGAGGGAGACGATAAAAAACATCGGCATGCAAATCATGATCCAAATGAGCTGCGACTTGGCAAAATCCTGATCCCGCATCCATGTCGCGCTGTGGATGGCATAAATCCCGTAAGCCAAGAGACCCATCATCAGGCCGAAGAGCGGCCAGTTCATTCGCAGGAAATGTCGGAGCAGAGGATGCATCAAGCAATGGACGGCACAGCCGAGAGAAGAATCTTCGTGTATTCGTTTTGAGGATCGTTGTAGATCGCTTCAGCGCTGGCAGACTCCACAATTTTTCCATGGTGCATGACGAGTACATGATCGCTGATGTGTTCCACCACGGCGAGGTCGTGTGCGATGAACAAGTAGGCGATACCGAACTGCTCCTGCAGGTCCTGCAGCAGATTCACGATCTGGGCCTGCACGCTCACATCCAGCGCGCTCACCGGTTCGTCGCACACAATGAAGCGGGGTTCCACCGCGAGCGCCCTGGCGATGCCGATGCGCTGGCGCTGCCCGCCACTGAACTCGTGCGGATACCGCCGCATCATATCTGCCTTGAGGCCGACCAAGCGCAAAAGATCTGCCACGCGTGAGGCGCGGTCGGAACGGGTCATTTTCGGGAAGTGGATTTCCAGCGCCTCTCCGACGATCTCGCCAATCGTGAAGCGTGGGTTCAGCGATCCAAAGGGATCCTGAAAAATCATCTGCATCTCGCGGCGCAGTGATCGAAATTCCCGTTCGGGCAGGGGCAGGATGTCTCGCCCATTGTAGAGCACGCGGCCAGATGTGGATGGAATGAGCTTGAGAATCGTACGGCCGACGGTGGTTTTTCCGCTGCCGCTCTCACCGACCAGGCCGACCGTGCAACCGGCCTCGATAGTGAACGAAACGTCATCCACCGCCCGGATGTCTCCGACCTTGCGGCGCATCACGCCTCCCAGCACGGGAAACAATGTTTGTAGATTCTGAACCTCCAGCAAAGGCATGGCAGAAGATGGCACGGGCAAGGCGGATTTGTCACCTGCCATCATGCGAAGCTCCGAAGCATGTTTCTAAAAAAATAAATCTCTCCGCAAGGATGGACCTCACGGAGAGAAGATGAAAAACGCGGAAGGCGCGGATTATTTGACCAATCCGGCAGCTGCCAGGGTTTTGTAGGCCCCGTTTTTAGAGAGCGTCTTGAAAGCACGCGCGGTGGCTTTGACGGTCACAAACTTCTTGAGTTCGGGAACCCAAACGCGTTTGGTTTTAAGATTTGGCACGAAGTAACGAGGCGTGACGGCTGTGACGTGCATGCCGATACCGCCTTTTTTCTTCGCGAGACCGCGACGATGGATTTTAGATCCGCGAACGGGCTTGGCCCCAGTGATGCTGCACTTTCTAGACATAAGATGGACGGCCGAAATTAGGGAAACTTTGTGAGGAGTCAACACTTTCGTTGAAATTTTTGGGATTTTTCTTGGCGATCAAGCATTCCTCTTGGCGCGTTCGAGTCTCAGCGCATTGGCAATGACGCATACGGAACTCATGCTCATGGCCGCACCGGCCAGAATGGGACTGAGTAAGAGGCCGAAAAAAGGATAAAGCAAACCTGCTGCTATGGGGATTCCAAGCGCGTTGTAGAGGAAGGCAAAGAAGAGATTCTGACGGATATTCCGCATCGTCTCGCGACTGAGGCGGATGGCCCGGGCTATACCCCGGAGGTCGCCTTTCACGAGAGTGATGCCGGAACTTTGGATGGCAACATCGGTTCCATTTCCCATGGCAATCCCAACATGGGCCTCGCTGAGCGCAGGAGCGTCGTTGATGCCATCCCCCGCCATGGCCACACATTTCCCGTCGGCGCGAAGTTTTTTGATGAACGCCGACTTGGCGAGGGGTTCGATGCCCGCCTCGAAAGAATCCAGCCCGAGTTGCCGGGCGACAGCGGCAGCCGTGCGTTCGTTGTCACCCGTGAGCATCGTGATTTTCAGGCCCAGCGCATGGAGATCCGCCAACGCGGCAGCGCTTGTCGCTTTGATGGGATCGAAGACGGCGATCAACCCATAGGACATTCCGTCGCCACCGATAAAAAGAACGGATTTGCCGTCCTCTTGGAGCTTTGCCGCCAGAGTTTCCAAATTGTCGAGGCCCGTGATTTTTTCGCTCCGCAAAAACTCCACTTTTCCGACCACAATCTTGCGACCCACCACATCCCCGAGCACGCCACCTCCAGGCACAGCGCGGAAGTTGGAAGCCGGTAGAAGAGCAATATTCTTCGCTCCTCGGACAACCGCATCCGCAAGCGGGTGTTCGCTGCCTTGCTCGAGGGATGCTGCAAACTGGAGCACTTCTTTTGCATCCATGCCATCCACTGGGATTATGTCCACAAGCCGGGGGCGTCCCTCGGTGAGAGTGCCGGTTTTATCCACCACCAGCATCGTGATTCTTTCCAACTCTTGGAGTGTAGCAGCATCCTTCAGCAGAACGCCCTCGCGGGCACCGCGACCCACCGCGACCATGATGGACATCGGCGTGGCGAGGCCGAGAGCGCACGGGCACGCAATAATCAGGACGGCTACGGCATTCACGATGGCATGCGCGAATCTGGGCTCCGGGCCAAACCAGATCCACGCGAGGAATGTGAGAATCGAAACCGCCAGCACGATTGGAACGAAAATTCCGGCCACCTTATCGGCAAGCCCCTGAATCGGAGCCCGTGTGCGCTGTGCATCAGCGACCATTTGCACAATGCGGCCGAGCAACGTGTCGGCGCCGACTCGCTCCGCACGCATGACGAACGTCCCGGAGCCGTTCAAAGTGCCGGCAGAAACCTTGTCGCCCGTGTTTTTTTCAATCGGCAGCGACTCGCCAGTGATCATGGACTCATCGACGCTTGAATGCCCTTCGATGAGCACGCCATCGACCGGCACGCTATCCCCCGGCACCACGCGCAACCGGTCGCCTGCCTGAACCTGCGCGAGGGAGATTTCACAATCACCGGCATCCGTGAGCTTCCGCGCAACGGGCGGGGCGAGATTCAGCAGGGCGCGAATCGCGCCTCCAGTCCTGCCGCGCGCACGCAGCTCGAGCACCTGACCGAGTAGGACAAGGGCAATGATCACAGCTGCGGATTCAAAGTAAACAGGCACTTTGCCGCCATGCCGCAACGAATGGGGAAATAAATCCGGAACGAGCATGGCAGCGGCGCTCACGAGAAATGCCGCCCCCACCCCAAGCGAAATGAGGGTGAACATATTCCAATGCCCGCTTGAAACCGAGCGCCACCCACGGAGAAAAAACGGGAAGCCACACCAGCACACCACAGGCAAAGCCAGGAGGAACTGCAGCCATCGCGACATGTCGCTATCGCCAAAGCCTGCCGTTACTGGAACAAGGTGTGCCATAGCCAAAAGAAACACAGGCAACCCAAAGAGGATGGAGACCACCAAGCGCTGCGTCATATCGTCCAGTTCCCCGCTCCCGGAATCCTCCGCCGTCGCATCGAGTGGCTCGAGTGCCATGCCGCACTTTGGGCAGTCGCCAGGATGTTCCTGCCTGACCTCCGGATGCATCGGACAAGTGTAAATGGCATTTTGAGGGATGGGCGTTTCCTGAGCCAGAGGCTTCAAAAACTTTTGTCTGCAATGATCGCAACAAAAGTAGAACACCTCTCCCCCGCGCTCTCCGCGAAGTCCGGTGGATTCATCCACCTGCATGCCACAGACCGGATCGATTGCCATTTTGGGAATGCTTGGTGATCGTCCCCGCAAAAGCGAGACTGGGATTACCTTTTAGCGCTGCAGCATCGTTCGTGCCTGAAGTTCCACTTGGCTCTTTTGGAGCGAAGCCTCCACTGCGGTTTGAAGCTCTTGTCGAGTGAATGGCTTGAGGATGTATTCAAAAGGCCCCGCAAAAACAGAGCGCTTCATCGTTTTTTCATCCGCATGGGCCGTCAGAAAAACAACCGGCGCACCAGTCCGCCCTCGAATCGCCACGGCGGCGGTGATGCCGTCGAGCACGCCCTTCAGGGTTATATCCATGAAGACGACATCCGGCTGCAATTCCCCTGCGGCGCGGACGACATCCTCGGCGGTGTCCGTGATTCCCACCACTTCGTAGCCAAGCGAGACAAGTTCGCTTTTCAGTGCGGTGGCGGTGATCGCCTCGTCCTCGGCGATCAAAATGCGTGTCGGTTCCATATTAGGAATTTCGTCCAGCAGGAGTGCTTTTCAAGGTGGCCTCAAGGGAAAACCCCACCACCACGCGAGTTCCTCCTTCAGGATTGTTTGAAAAGTTTGCTTCGCCGCGAATCTGCCTGGCGAGTGCATGCGCGAGATTCATACCCATTCGGCCGCTTTTTAGACTGTCGAAATTGACGGGAAGGCCGACTCCGTTATCGCTGACGACCATGGAATTTTTTGCTCCACCGTGAAGTTCCAAGCGAATGGTTCCCGTCTTGCGGCCTTTGAACCCATGTTTCAGGGAATTCAAAAGCAGCTCGGTGGCGAGCAAGCCCAGCACCTGCGAGGTATCCACATCAAGCTCAAGCGGATCGATACTCTTTTCCAACGTCAATTGGCAGCCTGAAGGCGTGTGGGAATGCAGAAGCGTCTCCGCGATTTCAGCGAGATTCTTTCCAAATTCAATTCGTTGCAGGTTCCCCGAAGTGTAGAGCTGCTCATGGAGGCGGGCCATGAATTGGATTCTCTCGCGACATTCGGAAAAGATTTCTGCCGCCTCGGCATCCTTCAATTTCGATTCCTGCAGCAGAAGTAGGCTGGAAATGATCTGAAGATTATTTTTCACCCGGTGGTGAATCTCTTTTAATAGATTCTCCTTCTCCTCAAGGCTGGCGCGGCTTTTTTCTTCGGCCTCTCGGTGTCTGTAGAGGCCGCGAAGAATCACCGTCAGGGCAAGCACAGCAATGGCCACCGCCAGCACACCACTTGCCAGCATCGCATACATCAACCGATCAGATTCATGTTTTCGCTCCAAAATGCGGGCCTGCAGGAGTTGATGCTGGTCGGCCACGAACTCCTGAAATGCGGCTGTGATTTGCTCCATGACCAAGTCGCCCTTGCGGTGAATCGGGTTCTGGCCACCCGAACCGGTTTCATAGGCCATGTGGGACTCATTCAATAGATCCAACCGACGCTGAATCAGACCGCCGATCCGGTCGAGCGTGTGGAGCATTTGCTCATCACCGGCAGCCGTTCCAATCAGATTCGCAAAGCGCTCATCCATGATTGCGGCGGACTTTTTGAGATATTCGTCACGCTTCGCGGAATTGCCCGTTATGACATAGCTGCGAAGTGCAGACTCGGCGTCCTTGAGTTCGAATTGGAGGTCCTTCGCTAGATCAAGCTGACCGTGTTTCAGATCAACCCAGACGATCGATTCGAGAAGATTTTGGCTCGTCATGCGGGAAAACCAACTGTCCGCCGCAAAAAGAAGCATCAGGACTGCGAATGCCGCAGTCGCAACGGCCTCGAGCCTTTTTTTGGGAATCTTCGGAACAAACTCTCTCATTCGGATGCTTGGTGTTTCCACAAAACATCCGCCATGCGCGGGAGATGGCAAATCTGCCGCCCCTCAAGCCGCCTTTAGGAGCCGCACAAGGCTACGGAACGGAAAAAACAAAGCCTTCAAAACAAAACCGACCAGTGCGGCAAGGGCGTTCATGGGAATTCGGATGAAACGAAGGAGCGGACGCATGGCATCCCTCACGAGAGCGCTCCTCATGTAGGAAATCGAGACACCAATAATCAGCACGATTCCGATGAATTTCTGCCATGTCGTCACATGCACGGGGCCAGGCAAGATTTGAATGCCGGAGTGCGGATCACTGAGCAATTCGTAAACGAGGATGAATCCGACATAGCCCACGAGAACAAACGCCGTGTGCTCGAGGATGGGAAATTTTTCAATGAGCCGGATGCATGCGCCTGCCACAAACCGGAGTGCAAGAATCCCGATGAAGACGCCAGTGCACACAACCCAGAGTTTCGGGCTCATCGCGACAGCAGCAACAACATTGTCGACACTCAAGCTGAGATCCATGATCTCGATGGCCGCGATCGTCCCGAAGAACCCGCGCTGTGCCATTTTGGAGGGCTCCGCACTCTTCGTGTCCTCCGAGCCAGGGAAGTGGTCGCACATCAGGTAAACCAGATACGCCGCACCACAGATTTTGAGCCACGGATTTTCGATGATCCATGCTGCGAAGGCGAGACAGAGCCCACGAAAAAAATACGCTCCGATGATGCCAAATTTGAGCGCGAGATACTTCTGACGGCTCGGCAGGTGGTTCGCCATCGCGGCAATAGCAAGGGCATTGTCCACGCTCAGCAGGCCCTCGATAATGATTAGCGAAACAATGACCGGAAGCGCCTCGATGAGCGCCGCCGAGGTTGGAAGCGATATGTTTGCAATAATCTCATTGAAACCGGCTGGCATGCGTACACCTTACCAACTCGAAAAATCGAACCCATGAAAAAATTGCGACCAAGCGGTGGTTACCGTGACACCGCAAGCTTTCAGACAGCGACGATCATCTACGATGCGACGGTGTGGTTTTGCGAAAAGTTTCTGGATTCCCGCTCCCGCACCGTGGACCAGATGATCCAGGCCGCGCGTAGCGGCAGGCAAAACATCGCAGAAGGCAGTCGGGCATCGGCGACATCATCGCAGACCGAGCTGCGCTTGGTGAATGTCGCCCGCGCAAGTTTGGAGGAGCTTCTCCTCGACTACGAAGACTACCTGCGCCACCGGCGACTCCCGCAATGGGCCCCCGACGGCAAGGAAGCCAGCGCCGTGCGGCGCATCCCGCAGGATTTCCGAAAAGATCGGTCAGATCAGTCCGATCTGACTGATCTCAACGACCAAGAGCGCTTTGAACTTTACTCACGCTGGCTCGAAAGCAGCGACTCGGCGGTGCGGGCGAACACACTCATCTGCCTGATCAACCAGGCGAACTTCCTCCTTGATCGCCAGATTGCCGCGCTCGAAAAGGGCTTTGTGGAAGGCGGCGGCTACTCCGAGCAACTCGCGACGGCAAGGCTCGCCCACCGCAGGCAGCAAGATCGGACTGATCCGCCTGATCGGACTGATCCGAACGATCTGCCCCCAAAGTGCCCTCAGTGTGGTTCGCTCATGGCCCTTCGCACCGCAAAAAGCGGCAAGAATGCCGGGCAGCAATTTTGGGGCTGCACGAAATATCCCGACTGCAAAGGCACACAGCCTGTCTAAGCAGGCTCAACTTTCGAGAATCGGCGGACAGCTGCAGAACACATGGCGGTCGCCATGGACATTGTCGATGCGGGCGACGCTGGGCCAGAATTTGTGCTGGCGCAGCCATGGGGCGGGCCATGCGGCTTGAGAGCGCGGATAGGGGCGCGTCCACTCGTCGCTGGTGACACATGCAGCTGTGTGCGGGGCGTTTTTGAGTGGGTTGTTGGCGCGGTCGAGCTTGCCGGATTCGATGGCGACAAGTTCGGCGTGGATCGCGAGCATGGCGTCGCAGAAGCGGTCGAGTTCCGCTTGGGACTCGCTCTCGGTGGGCTCGACCATGAGAGTTCCAGCAACCGGCCAACTCATCGTCGGCGCATGGAAACCAAAATCCATGAGTCGCTTGGCGACATCTTCGACCTCGATGCCGGCGCGTTGTTTCCATTCGCGCAGATCGAGGATGCACTCGTGCGCGACGCGACCGGATTTGCCTTTATAAAGGATCGGGAAATGCCCGCCGAGTCGTGCGGCGATGTAGTTTGCGTTGAGAATCGAGACCGCCGTGGCATCGCGAAGGGCATGGGGACCCATCATGGCGATATACATCCAGGAAATGACCAGAATGCTCGCGCTGCCGAGATTCGACTGCGACACGGGGCCTACGGCGTTGCCTTTTTTCAGCGGATCGCCGGGGAGGAAGGGGGCGAGGTGCTTGGCGACACCGATGGGACCTACGCCGGGACCACCGCCACCGTGTGGAATGCAGAAGGTTTTGTGGAGATTCAGGTGGCAGACATCGGCTCCAAAATCACCCGGACGGCACAAACCGACTTGTGCGTTCATGTTGGCGCCGTCCATGTAAACCTGGCCGCCAGCGGAGTGGATGATTTCACAAATATCGCGGATACCTTCTTCGAACACGCCATGGGTCGAGGGATACGTCACCATCACAGCAGCGAGATTATCGCGGTGGAGATCGGCTTTTGCTCGCAGGTCGGCGAGGTCAATATTGCCGCTGGCGTCGCAGGCAACGGGAACGACCTGCATTCCAACCATGACGGCGCTGGCGGGGTTGGTGCCGTGCGCGGAGGTCGGGATGAGGCAAACCGTGCGGTGCGCTTCGCCCCGCGAGTGGTGGTAGGCCCGGATGGCAAGGAGGCCAGCATATTCGCCTTGCGAGCCGGCGTTCGGTTGGAGCGAAACGGCAGCGAACCCCGTGATTTCAGCGAGCCAATCCTCAAGCTGGCACGCCATTTTTTGGTAGCCGAGCGATTGATCGGCGGGGGCACAGGGATGCAGGGCCGAGACGGAATCCCATGTCACCGGTAACATCTCAGAGGTTGCATTGAGCTTCATCGTGCACGATCCGAGAGGGATCATCGATGTGGTGAGCGAGAGGTCTTTCGCCTCCAAGCGACGGATGTAGCGCAGCATTTCGCTTTCCGTGTGATGGGTGTTGAAAACCGGATGCGTCAGGAACGGCGAAGTGCGACGTGGTGTTCCGGCGGGGGATTCCGCAAAGGCGGCTCCGAAAATTTTCAGGATCGACTCGATGCTGGTCGTGGTTTCGTCGAGCGAAATGGCGACCGTGGATTCATTGAGCAGGCGGAGATTGATTCCCTCGCTCGACGCACGTGCGACTAGGGCGGTGGCGGATTCGTTTTTTGGAGTCACGCTGACCGTGTCAAAGAACGCAGCATGACGCACGGTATGGCCGGCCTTTTTGAGCGACTCGGCGAGGTTCGCGGCATGGCGATGCACGCGCCCGGCGATGGCACGCAGACCCTCGGGGCCGTGGTAAACGGCATACATGGAGGCCATCACAGCGAGTAAAACCTGGGCGGTGCATATGTTGCTGGTCGCCTTGTCGCGGCGGATGTGCTGTTCACGAGTCTGGAGCGTGAGGCGCAAGGCGGGATTTCCGGCGGCGTCCTTCGAAACACCCACAAGACGACCGGGAAGGCGGCGTTTGTGTTCGTCGCGCGTGGCCAAGAAGGCCGCATGCGGACCTCCAAATCCGGGAGCCACACCGAAGCGCTGGCTCGATCCGATCACGACATCCGCACCATATTCGCCGGGCGGCTTGAGGAGCGTGAGCGCAAGCAGATCTGTCGCTACAATCACCAGCGCGCCTGATGCATGGGTGCGGGCTACGATGTTTTCCAGATCGCAGATCGAGCCATCGGTGGCGGGATATTGGAAGAGGGCTGCAAAAACAGTCTCTTGCGGGCCTTCCTCGGCGGAACCAGTCAGAATTCGAATACCAAGTGGCTCGGCGCGGGTTTGCAGAACGGCGAGAGTCTGGGGATGGACATGGTCCGCCACGAAGATCGCGTCACCCCCTTTGATGTCCTGGCAAAGCGCCATGGCCTCGGCGGCAGCAGTGGATTCGTCGAGCAGGGAGGCGTTGGAAATCTGCATCCCGGTCAGGTCGCAAACCATCGTTTGGAAATTCAGGAGCGCCTCGAGGCGACCTTGTGCGATCTCGGCCTGATAAGGCGTGTAGGCGGTATACCAACCGGGATTTTCGAGGATGTTTCGACGAATGACCGCAGGCGTGTGCGTGCCGTAGATGCCCATGCCGATGTGATTCGTGGCGATTTGATTTTCCGCCATGATCACCTTGAGATCGGCCAAAGCCTCCTCCTCCGAGCGGGCGGCAGGCAGGTTCAAATCACGCTGCAAGCGGATCGCGGAAGGCACGGTCTCGTCAATCAGCGCATCCAGCGACGGCGCGCCGATCGCAGCACACATGGTTTCAATTTCAGTGGATGAGGGGCCGATATGGCGGTTGGCGAATGCGGTCATTTGAAAAAGAGTAACGATTGGCGATCAGTGTAGGTTGGTTTTTCTTTCGCGGGCAGCTTCGAGTTCGAAAACGGCTTGTAAATCGCGGGGTCTTCCCATGGCGCGTTTTGCAATGAGTATACCCTCCAGACTCAGAGTCATCATGGTGAAACCTGCCATTTCGATTGGTTCACTCAACTTGAGGCATTCGCTGTATCCGCCGATACCTTTGACATTTCCAAAGCAGTCGAGTTGCCCCCAGTCGGTGGCAAGGTAAATATCCTGAAATGGCTGGGTTGTGAGTTGCTCCAGCGTAAAAGGAATCCGTCCGGGCGTCATACGGTGATACGTATGCAAATCTTTGACCGCATCGAAAAGGCGTCTGATGTTTTCGCTGCCCATATCGCAAACGACATCGACATCCGTTGTGAGAATAGAAGATCCCTGAAGAAAGGCAGCCAACCCGCCGCAGAGCACAAACTCCACCTTGGCCTCAACGAGTCGGCAGGCGATGGATTCCAGATTTGGCACGGGTTTGATGGAGGGCGGCTTGGAGTGCTTCCGCTTGGTTGAGGGCGATATCGTTTTGCCGGATTTTTTGGGTGGGCGTGAGTCGGAGGTTTTCGTCGATCAAGGAAATATCGATGCCATAAGCCTCGGCGCGCTGAACGGCCGTCATGTGCTTGGTTGCATCGAGAAAATCCTCGAACTCCGTAATGGTCATGCTCCGATCTGCTCCCGATAGGCGGCGGCGTCTTTGAGCGCAGCAAGTTCTACGGCGTCGGCAATGCGGATTTTAAAAATCCAGCCTGCGCCGAAGGGATCGGTGTTGAGCAGGGAAGGATCGGCTTCGATGGCTTCGTTGCGTTCGATGACCTCGCCGCCGACAGGCGCGTAGATGTCGCTGGCAGCTTTTACGGATTCGACAACAGCGGCGACATCTCCGGCTTTCACGGATTTTCCAATCGCGGGAGGCTCGGCGAAAACGATATCGGTGAGTTCGGCTTGAGCGTGGTCGGTGATGCCGACGGTTCCAGTGTTGCCATCAACGAGAATCCACTCGTGGGAGGTGGCGTAGCGCAGGTTTTCAGGAATGTTCATGGTTTTTTGTAAAATGGTTTTTTGACGACTTGGGCGCGGAAGCGGCGATAGCGGACTTCGATGTCGACCATCTGGCCGATATCGCAGTAGGCAGGCGGCAGATAGGCCATGGCAATGCCGTAGCCGAGGCTGGGAGAAAGAGCACCGCTGGTGGTCTCGGTGACCGGCTCGCCGTTGACATAGACTTTGTAGTGCGGACGCACGGGAGGCGCCTTGTCGAGAACGCGAAGCGCACAGAGCTTGTGGGGAAGTATGGAAGCCTTCTGGGCAAGAAGGACATCACGGCCGATAAAGTCGGGCTTCTTCAGATCGACGAAAAATCCCAGCCCGGCTTCGAGCGGGGTGCGGTCCGGTGAGAGATCGGAGCCGTTCAGCGGGTAACACATTTCGAGGCGGAGTGTGTCGCGCGCCCCGAGTCCGCAGGGCGTCGCTCCCGCATCAAGAGCGGCTTGCCAGGCAGCGGCGGCTTCTGCGGCGGGCATGACCCATTCGAATCCCGCCTCGCCGGTATAGCCTGTGGTGGCGATGAACGAGCGTCCGGGCTGGATTTCCTCGACCCGGTTGCGTTCTGCGGGCATCGGGCGGTGGAAGAGTTTTTCAAAGACCGATGCGGCTTGAGGTCCTTGAATCGCGAGAGCGGCGAATTCTGCGCTGCGGTCCTCAAAATGAACGCCTGGCACCTCATGCTTGCGCAGCCAAGCGGCATCCTCCGGGATTTTGGCGGCGTTCACGATGAGGAGATAATTTTCCTCCCCGAGGCGGTAGGCGATGAGATCGTCAATCACCCCGCCGCGTTCATTGAGGAGGATCGTGTATTGGGCATGGCCGACCGGGAGTGCGGTGAGATTGTTGGTGAGCAATCCATCGAGCCAAGCCGTGGCCCCGGTGCCGCTCACGAAAAACTCGCCCATGTGGGAGATGTCGAAGGCACCGCAGGCTTCGCGCACGGCTTTGTGCTCTTGAAGGATTCCGGTATATTGAACGGGCATTTCCCAGCCTGCGAATTCGACCATGCGGCCGCCGGTGGCAAGATGTTGGTCGAAGAGTGGAGTTCGCATAAAACCCGCAAACTATGAACAAACGGAGGCCCTGCGCGAAGAAATTTTTTTTAGGCCCAATCAATACGATCACCTGTTCAAACAACAGGCATTCTCCAATCATCAGCCGCGCAAAAAGTAAAAGGCAATGCCCTAACTTGACAAACGCTGAGAATGGATCAGAAATCCTTGACGGCATACTGAATTCTGCCCTATAAAATTCCCACCTATTCTTTGTCTTGGAATACCGCTTAATAATTTATCTGCCCCTGTAACAAATTCGATTAAAAAACCTATGTTTATCAAATCCTTCCAAGTTTTATCATTTTTACTGCCAACGATTTTAACAACAGCATTCGCTGCGTCGCCCAAAGTCGCCAAGGATATCCCCAGTCGCAACGAATTTTCCCTTGAGATTCCGCCCAGGCTTCAATGGAATGAGAATTATGGTTATTGCGGAGAGACGAGTTTCATCTCTGCTGGACTTTTTTTCGGTCAATATTGCTCACAATATGAAGCCCGGCGATTGGCTTCGCCGGGGGTGCCCCAGTCGAGCAAAAGCAGCCAACTTTTGCTGGGAAATAACGATGAGCTTGCTGCTAAATCCATGCGCTTGGAATATGAGACATGGCATGCACGCCCCGCTGAAACCCTCGCTTTTTTGGGGTGGGTGAAGAAAAATGTTACGCAAGGCTATCCCGTTATCATAGGCGTTTTTGAGAACCAATCCGATTTTGGAGAAGATAGCCTTCCATCCCCGGATAAAGATTACGATCACATCGTTCCCGTCTTTGCAATCGGTTCAGATC
>DGXZ01000043.1:52581-58149 GCA_002396485.1 Spartobacteria bacterium UBA5019 | reverse complement strand
TCATTCAATGAGCAAATCTGATTCATCGATTGATGGAACTCTACCTGTGATCGCGCGCAGACCGCGACAAGGACGGGTTTTCCAATTTTTTGGAATGCGAGAACAGGATGGATTGATTTCCTAAATTTATGCGCCAAGTCGAATATTGACAAAATATTCGACTTGGCGCATATTTTTTATTATGCAGCTGGCCCGCGATTCCACACAAATTGGCAACATCATCCGCCGCGCTCGGAAAAAACAAGGACTGGCACAAAGCCAACTTGGCGACAAGGCGGGCTTGCGCCAAGCCACTGTCTCACAAATTGAAAGTGGACATCCCTCGGCCCGTATCGACACGCTTCTTCAACTCTTTGCGGCCCTCGATCTGGAACTTCGCGTTGCTGAGCGTTCCAAGGATTGGAGCATTACCTGATGTCTCGCCGACCGGTCCATCAACCGTTGCGGGTTTTTATGAACGGCCAACCGGTGGGTTTTTTTCTAAAAGAGCCGGGCGGTGCGGTCGCTTTTGGATACGAGGAATCCTGGCTCGCGCGGGACAATGCCATCCCAGTGTCGCTTTCGCTTCCCTTGAGGGAGGATGCCTTCAAGGGACCTGTGGTTGCCGCTTTTTTTGAGAACCTCTTGCCTGATTCCGAGGCACTGAGGCGGCGTGTTTCCGAAAAAGTCGGTGCGGAGGGAATTGACGCCTACAGTCTCCTGTCGCGCATCGGCCGCGATTGCGTGGGAGCTTTGCAATTCTTCCCCGAAGACGAGCAGTTGCTGGCATCCACGGAAATCCAAGGGCGTGTGGCATCGGACAGCGAGATCGAGGGCATGTTGTTGAATCTCGCGCAGACTCCGCTCGGCCTTGACCGCGAGCGGGATTTCCGGATTTCGATCGCGGGCGCGCAGGAAAAAACAGCCCTCCTCCACCACAATGGCAGGTGGTTGAAACCCTCCGGCACAACGCCAACCACCCATATCTTTAAAAAGCAAATGGGAACCCTGCCAAACGGGTTGGATCTCTCGAACAGCATCGAAAACGAATTCTATTGCCTGCGTTTGCTGGCGGCCTTCGGCCTGCCTGTGAACCGCGCGGAAATTTCCACCTTTGGAAAAACCAAGGCCCTGGTGATCGAACGCTTCGATCGGAGGTGGACACTGGATGGGCGTTTGCTGCGTTTGCCCCAGGAGGATTGCTGCCAAGCCCTGTCAGTCCCTCCGTCCAGGAAATACCAGAATGATGGTGGCCCGGGCATTGCCGACATTCTTCGTCTGCTCAAGGCCAGCGACACGCCTGCCGAGGATCAGAAGCGGTTTTTAAAGGCGCAGGTGGTGTTCTTGTTGATTGGCGCCACGGACGGACACGCTAAAAATTTCAGCATTTTCTTGGGGCCGCTCGGCCGATTCCGCCTCACTCCGCTCTACGATATTCTTTCGGCGCAACCGAGTCTCGCTTCGGGTCAAATTCACAAAAAGCAAATGAAGCTCGCGATGTTTACCGGCACCAATCGCCACTATGTTGTCGATCGTATCTGCGGACGGCATATCGCTCAGACAGTCGAACGAGCGGGACTTCCAAGCGCTCTGGCAAAAGAGGTCATGGAGGAGGTGGCTGCGCAGGCGGTCGCGGCCAAGCAAGAGCTGGAGCAAACTCTGCCTCCCGATTTTCCGGAATTCCTTCATCGCACAATTTGGGAAGGCATCGCAGCTAGGCTCGCTAACTTGCAGGTGTAGGCAACCTCGAAACTCCAATCCTACTGCCCTGGCCCGGTGCGAAAATCCTTGGCCAGCACTTCCTCCAATGCGGTCATCGCACCCCGCAACTCCGCGCGCAAAGCCACTGCGTGAGGGGAGGGGTCGAGCGGCGGAGTAAAAACACCTGCGCACCGCGTGGCCAGAGGCCGGATTTTTCGGTCGTCGCCCAGCATTTCCAGCAACTCCCGCACGCGCTCACTGCGCCTCCTGGCCTCTTGGATTTTTTCCATCGCCTGCGCCTCGGTGATTTGGCCCTCTGAAACGGCCAGAAGTTGGCGGCAATCGAACGCCCGGCACCGCTGCGGCCGCTCAGCATAAATCCGGCAGCAATTCCCGTCATGCGCCGGACAAGGTTGTTGAAATTGCAACTCCCCATCGCGCCGCCTCGCCCTCAGTCCCTTCGCTGACAAAGCGCGAAGTGGATCCTCGGGTTGGACGGCCATTCCATGGAAAAGCACCCCGTTGCAGCACATGCCGCACGCAGAACAGAGCCGTGCGGCGGATTCGGAAAAAGCAGAGTCGTTCATCCCAGAAAAAGCATTTGAACCACAGATTTCACAGATCAGCACAGATTACCAAGGCATAACAGAGTTCAAGGCACTCACCCTGCGGATGAATTGTGATGAGGTGATGTTTGATACGTAACAAATGTCATCTGTGTCATCTGTGAAATCTGTGGATAGCTCCTACTCTCGGATTGAGGTTCATCGGATCTCAGGAGACCTTACCACGCATCTTTTTCGTTTCCGAGCGGCGGCGCTTCGATTCGACCAGCTTCGCCTTCGTGCCCCGCGAACGCTTGGCTTTTCTCCGCCGTTCCCGCGAGGCCTCCGCCAATTGCTCCAGCTTCTTCGCCTCCACCGCTTCATGGATTTTCCGCAGCAGCCTCCGGCGCGCGGTCTCCCGGTTCATCGCCTGCGAGCGCGAATCCGAAACCGTCACACTCAGTCCCGTGGGAACATGACGCAGAGTGACAGCCGTCGAAACCTTGTTCACATGCTGCCCGCCAGGCCCGCTCGAGCGTGAGAATACTTCCTCGATTTCGGATTCGTGTAGTTTTTTCATCCAGTCGATCTGCTTCCTAATCGGAAACCAGATTTTTGACAGAACCAAAGCGCCAGCGACTTCTGAAGCTCCCCGCACGGACAACCCTCGAGACGCGAAAAGTGGCACCACCGGCGATCATAAAAAAATATGAAAAATTTCTTGATTTAGTGTTGTAGTCTACGATAACACTATATGTATGACCTTCCGACTCGAACCCAATGCCAGTGAGCCGCTCTACCAGCAGCTCGCGCGGCAGATCAGGCAACGAATCGCTGGGGGGGATTGGACTGAAGGCGAGCAGATTCCCTCAGCCCGCCAGCTCTCGGCGGAGCTGGCTCTCAATTTTCTAACAGTAAACAAGGTCTACGCCCTTCTCGAGTCCGAGGGGCTCCTTGAGGTTCGCCGTGGGGTGGGAACTTTCGTCGCAGCGCGCTCCACAGAAAAACGGGAGGCCGATCGTCTGCACCTCCTGGACGAGCTCATTGATTCACTGGTCACCGGCGCACACCAGCTCCATCTCACCCGATCCCAAGTCCTTCAACGCGTCAGGGAAAAACTCAACGACACCACACCATGAACACGATCATCGATATCCGCAATGTGAGCCACCGCTTCGCTGGCGGGCGAAACGTCCTCAACAACTTCAGCCTGCAGATCCCGCCTGGGAGCATCTACGGTTTGCTCGGGAGAAACGGAGCAGGGAAAACCACCTGCATCCGCCTCCTTGTCGGACTCCTGAAACCCCAAGAGGGCTCACTCTCCCTGCTGCAAGAGGATCCACTCACTTGGTAGAGCTCCGTCAGCCAGCGGGTTGGTTTCATGGGTGACAGCGGGTTCCTGCCTGGGAATATAACAGGCCAGAGGCTGATTTCGTGGACCAAAAAACTCTACCCGCAATGGGATGAGGCGCTCGAGAAGCGCCTCGTCGAAATGTTCCGGCTCAACCTGCGGCTCAAAATCTCCTCCTTGTCACTCGGCCAACAGAGACAATTGGCCTTTCTGCTCGCCGTCGCCTTTCGCCCCGCCGTCCTGATCCTTGATGAACCGGCGGCCAATCTCGATGTCGTGGCCCGTCGGCAGTTCCTGGAGGAGATCGCCGCACTGGCCCGGGAGTCGGAAACGACCGTTTTCTTCTCCTCCCACATCCTGAGCGATGTGGAACGTGTCGCTGACCGCATCGGAATCCTCGCCAACGGGTCCCTCCTCGTGGACGAACCGCTTGATGATCTCAAAGCGGGCATCCGGCAGGTTCGCTTCTTCTGGGATCGACCGGAACCACCCCCGGTGAAAATCCCCGCAGCCTATAGGCACCGCAAAGGCAAAGGCGAAACATTGTTCACCCTTCGTTTTACGGATGCAGAAACCATGGAAAAGATCGCTACGGCAGCCGGTTGTTCATGGGAAGCCTGCGGACTCAATCTGGAAGATCTTTTTGTCGAAATCACCGGAGAGAAATAATCATGAAAACGCTCTATCAACTCTTTCATATCCTGAAGTTTCAGATCCTGATCTACCCCTTCAGATTTATAGGGATTCTGCATCTCCTTTTTTTCTTTGGGATGATGAAATTTTTAAGCTTTAGATACAACGGCTTGCCTTGGGAAAGCCAACCTGATGCTTTTTTCATGTTGCTGCCCTATCTTCTGTCGATGGCTGTACTTGTGCTGGGTGTATTTTCTGGATATTCAAGATTCGCTTCAGCTGCTGGATCGTCGGCTATGAACCTTGGCAGCTCCTTCTCCCTTTGGCCGAGTTATTCCTTCTTCTGGACCCGGGCGCTGGATCGCAAGCTGATCTTGTTGAGTAATATCGTGCTGTATGCGGTTTTTGTAATCATGATTCTCTTGCCTGGCATCGCTCAACTCGGTCAATCCCTGGAGCCTTTGCAGATAAGATTCCAGAGCCCTGAGGACAACGGCGCCTTCCAGCGGGCCCTGCTCGCCGATCCGCACCTGGGCGCCCACCAGTTCTATGACTACGCGAAAAGGATCATCGTCGAGATTCCTCATGGAAAGGGTTACCAGATTGGGCTCTGGCTCTTTCAGAATCTTTTTTTATCCCTGCTTTTTCTTTGGATTTTTGAGGGGCTGAATCTTACCGAGAGATGGCGAAACATGCTCTTGATGGCCACTCCGCTTGTCTCCTTCATTGGGCTGAACTTGCCTTGGTATGGGTGGCTCTTGGTCTTGTTCTTACTTTTGGTGTTTTTGGTTTATGTGGATAAATTTATTCCACGGCCACGGCCCCTTCGTCTTTGGTTATCTCCGCAAGTTCTGCCGGTCATCATCCCAATCATGGTTTCAATCCTCGGGGCGTTGAAGTTTTTCCCGTCCTTTAACCGTTTTCTGGAGCGCACCCTCCCGCCCGACCCCACATTCTATGGGAATCGGTTCATGCTCTATGCCAACTATCATCTCTGGCTCTGGATCGGGCTCACGCTGGCGGCCATCTTTCTCATCCAGAGCATTATCCGAAAACACCTCCGCCCTGCCTAAAAAATGTTCATCGCTCCACTTGCCAGCGCACACCTTGCGCAATTCCTGACGCTTTTTTCATCACAAGACGCATCCTTTTTGCCCGTTGATAGTTGGGTCAGGAAAATGAACTTTCTTGATACCAAGAATTCAGTTACACTCACCATCACCACAAAACAATGAAAATCAAAACACACATCATTACAATCGCCCTCAGCATTTTCACGCTTGGGCCACTTCTCCAAGCACAAGAAAAGCAACCATCAGAAAGTGCGGTCTTGGCAGAAGAACTTTTGACACTCCTGCA
>DGXZ01000043.1:51881-52402 GCA_002396485.1 Spartobacteria bacterium UBA5019 | reverse complement strand
AAGAACTTTTGACACTCCTGAATGTGCAAAAGAATATGGATGCTGCTTCTCAGCAGCTTGGGAAAATGAATGATCAGATTGCTAGCGCTGCCGGCGCCACTCCAGAAGCCAAAGAAAAGCAACAGAAAATGCTAGAAGCTATTAATGCCGAAACGAAAGCATTGGTAAACTGGGAAACGCTCAAGCCGATGTTTGTTTCCATCTATTCCGAGACTTTTACACCGGATGAGTTGAAGGGGATGATCGCTTTTTACAAAACGCCCATCGGTCAAAAATGGCTTGAGAAGCAGCCCCAAGTGCAAATGGCAACCATGCAGAAAATTCAAGCCATCATGGCTGAGTCGCAACCAAATATCCAGAAGGTGATTCAGCGTGCTATGGATGCTCAAAAAGAAAAAAAATAGACCTCTGACAGAACCAAAGCTCAAACGACTTGTGAAGCAACCCGCCCGGACAATCCCCGCGCCGTAAAAAGTGACAATACGCGAGTCTTTTTTTGGGAGGGCCATCCTCCGGCATGG
>DGXZ01000043.1:35151-51710 GCA_002396485.1 Spartobacteria bacterium UBA5019 | reverse complement strand
GGGAGGGCCATCCTCCGGCATGGCCCAAGTTTCAGCCGCAAAGCGGCGTCCAGCGTGCGTTGGCTTGCGAGTTTGCGACAACGGTTTCGATGAAGGCCACTCCGCGAATGCCGTCTTCGATACCGGGGCAGTCGAGTGAGAGCGGATCGGGGGTTGTTTTGTCGAGCACGCTGGCGAGGTGGTTGGTTTTGTGTTCTCCAGCATTTGAGCCGTAAAAATGCCTGACTGCTTCGGCGGCCTATGTCAGTTTTTTTGAGCGTCACATCAGCTGCTTGTGGCAGACGAGGTTCTTTGCCCAACGCTCCGGAGTCGCTGCGCCGCTGGCTCCGACCAAGGCTCCGACGACAATTCCTCGGTGGCAATTGTCGCCGCCGAGGTTTGTATTGGCTATGAGCGCGGATTCGAGGTTGTTGGAATACTTCCAAGCGAGGAACAGTGAGGCGGGAAAGGCGTCCTTCAGGTAGCAAGCCGGGCTGAGAATCGATCCAATGACCTCCTCGTCGGGTCTCTGCGCCCATGCCTCCAATTTCTTGCGTCCAATCCATCCGTTACCGAATTTTTCGATGCTTTCGCGGACGCCACGCCCGTTGAGGATGGCGATGAGCATTTTGGTGAGGTCGCGCGTGGCTGTCTCCACAAGTTCACCGCGATGGGTCGCCCGCACATGTTCGTGAACGGCTTCCAGGGCCGCAGATTCGTTGTCGGCATACCAAGTGGCCAGAATCGGGACATGGGCCAATCCGCCAATGTGGATGTCATCCCCTCCGCAGTCCTCCGGCTTTTTGCCGCGTGCGTATTTGGTGAAGAAGTTCCTGTGGCATTCTTCGATGTAGGTGTCCCGGTGCCGATCGGGCGTGGTCATGAAATCGATGTAGAGCTTCAGGTAGTCGGCCCGGTCGTAACTTCCGTGCTCGCTAAGCACGGCGAGCAATTCCAGGGCGAGCTGCATATTCAGCGTGTTTTCTCCCGCCCGCAGGAACTGGTGGTAGTGAATGCCGCGCCTTCCCCAGTATGCGGCCTGCCCGTGTAGGATTTCGCCTTTGGGATTTGGAGCCGTGTAGCTCGACCGCCAAAGGATGCTGTCAGCATGGGGATTTTTGGGAGCGACAAGATCGACCACGCGGCCGTAGTCCCGCGCCAAAGCCGCCCGGTCGTAATACCAATGAACCGGCATCGCCAGCGCGTCCCCGATGAAGGCACCCAGCAGACAGTTCCGCCTTTTGGGCTCATCAACATGGTTTAATCCGGCTGAGGTTCTCTCATTCATCTCCTCCTCAACTTGGTCAGGTTTGCAGGCAATCGCAACTCCTATGAAAATTGCCTCCGCTCCTAGTTCAGACATCTTGTCCTCTGCCCATTGGCTTCTGCAGCGCGGGGAAACCGTGTGATCTCCTTTTGCTCCGGAAAGCCACGGTCATTCAAAGATCAACCACGAATAGAACGAATTTTCACGAATCGGGAGCGGCTTCGTCGGAGAATTTAATTGTCGGTTTTATTCGTGTTCATTCGCAAAATTCATGGTTCAAATATCCAGCGCTTGGACATCCAAGCAGGACAGGCTCATTGGTTTTTCACGGACCCCTGTAGTTGATGTCATCGTGCGCCCGTTTTTTCTCGGCATTCTTGAGCGTCGCACTATTTCATCGTTTCGTGTCCCGTTCGCTGATTCCTGAAAAAACCTGCGTCTCCTGCGGTCGCGGCATTACTTGGCGGAAAAAATGGGAGACCTGCTGGGATGATATTCGCTACTGTTCGGATGCCTGTCGGCGCCGAAAACCCGGATTTGCTGCCTCTGCCCTCGAAGATGCGATCCTCGCTCGTCTTGAGGAAATGCCTCGCAACTCATCCATCTGCCCCAGCGAAATCGCCCGTTCTCATTTTCCCGCCAACTGGTCCGAGCGCATGGAGGATGTTCGCCGGGCCGCACGACGTCTCGTTGCCAGGGGTTTGCTCGAAATCACGCAAAACAACCAGGTCGTCGATGCCTCGACTGCCAAGGGACCCATCCGGCTGCGCCTTCCGCGCTGAGAGATCGCATGTGCCGACTTGGTGCGCTCGGCCCGTGCCAGATTTGAAAACTCATGGTCAGAGCAAGTCCGGGCGTCTCTTTCGTGTGGCTTCGAGAGCTGTTTCGCGCCGCCAATTCTCAATGGCCGCATGGTTGCCGCCGAGCAGGATTTCGGGAACCTTCCAGCCTTTGTATTCGGCGGGGCGCGTGTAGTGGGGGTGGTCGAGTATGCCGGCGGAAAACGAATCCTGTTGGGCCGACTCTTCGTCGCCAAGAACACCGGGGATGAGCCGCACTACGGCGTCTGTGACAACGAGCGCGGGCAGAACGCCGCTGGTGAGGACATAGTCGCCGATGGAAATCTCATCATCGACGAGGTGGTCCGCCACGCGCTGGTCGATGCCTTCATAGTGGCCGCAGAGAAAAACGAGGTCGGTTTCCTTGGCGAGTTCGCGGGCGATGGAGTCCGAAAATTTGCGTCCTTGCGGGGTGAGGAGGATCACTTGGGATGCGGGGGATCGGATTTCGGAAAGAGCGAGGTCGATGGGCTCGATCTTCATGACCATGCCGGGGCCGCCGCCATAGGGGGCGTCATCCACTGTGCGGTGGCGGTCCTTGGTCCATTTGCGGAGGTCCACCGCCTCGAGCGTGGCAAGGTTTTTTTCCTGCGCCCGTTTGAGAATGCTCTCGGAGAAAACGCTCCGGCAGACATCGGGGAAGATCGTGAGGATTTGAATTTTCACAGGTGGTCAGGAAGATTGCGTGTCGGATTTCCCTGCAAAATGCTTTAATCCCCGCTAGTGCCCAAGCCCAAATCCAGTAAAAAGACGCGCCGCGCCGCAAAGCCGTTCGCCAAGGAGCGCCGCAAGAAACGTCATGTGCTGCTGGTCGCGCTTCTAAAAATAGGCATCGTCACCGCCCTGCTCTGGTCGATCGTCGGGGCTGGTTACTACGCTTGGGCCCATTTGTTCGACATCACGGAAATCCATCAAATGGACGAGCGCTCGGTGATCTACGACCACGAGGGCAAATACTATTCCCGCCTTGCCGGTGAGAACCGTGTGGCTGTGCCGTTTGACAAGGTCTCCAACGATTTCTACAACGCGCTCATCAGCCGTGAGGACACGAGGTTTTACAAACACCACGGCATCGACCCCATCGGCATCGCCCGTGCTGTCGTGCGCAACCTCTTCCTCGGCGGCTTCCGCGAGGGTGCCAGCACGATCACACAGCAGCTCGCCAGAAACAGCTTTCCGCTCGGAGGAAAAAACCTCCACCGCAAACTCATCGAAGCCGCGCTGGCTTTCCGTATCGAGACCGAACTCACGAAGGAGGAAATTCTCAGGGCCTATGTGAACCGCATTTACTTCGGCTCCGGAACTTACGGCATCGAGGCGGCAAGCCAGACCTACTTCGGGAAACCGGCATCGAAACTCAATCTTCCCGAGTCTGCGACCCTCGCAGGCCTGATTCGCAGTCCCAACCGCTTTTCACCCCTCAACAATCCCGAGGGCTCCCTGCGCGAGCGCAACACCGTGCTCGGCCGCATGCGCGACCTGGGGTTCATCACCACCCTGCAATACGACGAGGCCTCGGCCAGTCCTCTCCTCGCCATGCCGCGCATCAAAACCTCGCCGGAAGACAACTGGGCGATGGATGCCATTCTTCGCGAGCTGGAACTCGTGCTGGAGCCGGGACAGATGAACGAGGGTGGGCTGAAAATTTACACTACAATCGACGGCCGGCTCCAAGCCGCCGCGGATCAGTCTGTGCGCGACCGGTTGAAAGCTGTCGAGACCCAACCCGGCTACCCGCATAAGCCGATGAGTGATTTTGTGGGCGCTGTTCTGGATGGTGAAAAATCAGCGCCGTACCTGCAAGCGGCTGCCATTGCGTTGGACAACAAAAGCGGCGGCATCCGAGCCATCGTCGGCGGACGCGACTACGAGAACAGCAAGTTCCACCGCGCGCTTTTTGGGAAACGCCAGGCCGGGTCCGTCATCAAGCCTTTCGTTTACGCCAGCGCCTTCGAGTCTGGTATCGCACCCAATGAGCCAGTCTCCGATGACCGTATCCAGCCGGGAGAAATTCCTCGCAAATTCGGTTCCTATGATCCGTCGAACTCGGATGGCTCCTATCGAGGACTCCAACCTGCGGGGGAGGGATTGATCGAGTCCCGCAACACCATGACCGTGCGTCTCGGGATGCGCGCGGGGCTGGATCGCATAGCCAACATGATCGTGAAGGCCGGCATCGCGGCAGATCCTCCGCGTTATCCCGCCATTTGCCTTGGGGCGTTTGAGACCAATCTCAAGGATATCACCTCCGCTTACACGGTCTTTGCCACCGGCGGGGTCAAACTTCAGCCCTATCTCATCGACCGTGTCTTCGACGCGCGGGGAAATGTCCTCTACAAATCCACCCGGGGGCGGATTCCAGTCGTCAACCCCGCAGCCGCCCGCTTGACGACCTCATTGCTGGAGGATGTCGTAACACGCGGCACCGCCGCCCGTGCGAGGGAGTTTGGCCTCACGGGAAAAGGTGGTGGAAAAACCGGAACAACGAACAACTACCTCGATGCTTGGTTCGTCGGATTCGATCCATCGCTCACCTGCGGAGTGTGGGTGGGATTCGACAAGCCGCGCCCGATCAAGCCCGGTGGCTACGGCGGTGCACTGGCATTGCCGATCTGGGTGGATATCATTGAGGCTGCGAAGCGTTGAAATCGAGGGGAGCACGGCCGTCCCGACCGTGAAAGACACTTGCGCCGTCACCTCATCGATTCCCAAACTACGGCTTGCGCCTGCACAGCCGAGATGGCCACGCTCCCCTGAGACGCCGCTTCGCGGCTGAAGAATGGGTCAAGCCGGAGGTCGACCCTCCAAGGGTTTCGCGCTGCCGCGCGGGTTTGTGGCGGCTGTCTATGACTGCCGAATCGGAGGACCTTGATTCCCTTTCGTTCTATTTTACTGCTTTGTCCAAATTTCCCGCCTACTGCAGGCGGACATTGAACTCGAGTCTCCAGCTTTCGCCCGAGGCTGGGTGGAGGAAGTGGAGTTCGAGGTTGCCGAGTTCGGTGACTCGGGCTTCGAGGCGGACGGGAATTTCCTCGCCCGGTTGATGTCCGGCGGGCGGGGGGATTTCAATTTGCAGGCGGGCTGACTCTTCGAGTTCAGCGGCATCGGGCAGCATTTGGCCTGCTTGATCGCCGGCGCGGACTTCGGATTGGAAGAAGCGGAATTCCGAGGCTTCGCCGGTGTAGAGGAAGAATTCCTGCCCCGAGATTTCGAGTCGGCTTCCCTCTTCCATCCCCTGCGGAGCGACGCAGAGCGCCTTGGTGGCAGGACGGCGGCCTGGCACGGCCATGGCGGAGGATTCCATGCCGACGTAGTAGGAACGCGCCGTGCCGGACTTGATGCGGAGGCCCTCGCCGGTGGCACGCAGGCGCCCATAGGCGGCGGCTCCGAGGGCCACGGCATGGTCGGGGCGCGAGCCTTCGAGTTCGCGGATCGGATTGTTTGCCCATTGGCTGAGTTGTTCGAGCACGCGCTCGCGGAGTGCGGCAGCGTTGAAGACGCCTCCATTGAAGAGAACGGCATCGGGCAGCAGGAGCGGTGAGCGGTCGAGGCGCTCGCTTCCGCCAATGGCTTCGATGAGTTGGGGCGAGGATGCGGCATTGGCTTTCGCGCGCGAGAGGAAGCGGGCAAGATGTTTGGAAATGGCGGCGTCCGCCGCATACGGCAAGCCGGATTCCCTGAGACCTCCTGCGCGTCGCAGGATCGGCATTTCGTCGTTTCCCACGATGGGGAAAAAGCCATCGATAGCGATTTGTTGGACATCATCCCGCGTGAGGACTGCGCTGATGGTGGATGCAATGAGTCTGCGTCCGCGCGATGGGATCGAGATGGGCGTCTCTTGAAGCGAGGGATTCGAAAGCAGGGCTTCCTTGGCGGCGCGCACCGCTTGCACGAGGGCGAGGAATTGCCATTCGTCGAGGGTGGTTCCCGCCGCGACGAGTTTCTCCGAGACGGCGTGGGCCAGCGCGAGGTCCATGTTGTCGCCACCGAGCAGCAGGTGCTCACCCACGCTAATGCGCTCCAGCGCGAGGTTGCCGTCTTTTCCTGTCACAGCGATGAGGCTGAAATCCGCAGTTCCACCGCCGACATCGCAGACGAGCAGGAGGTCGCCGGATTTCACCTGTTTGCGCCATTCGGTGCCTTGGTTTTCGAGCCAGGCGTAAAAGGCCGCCTGCGGTTCCTCCAGAAGCGTGACATCGCTCAGACCCGCTTGTGTTGCAGCTTCGAGTGTCAGTGCGCGCGCAACTTCGTCGAAAGACGCCGGAACCGTGATCACCGCATGCGCGAGAGTTGCGGCGGGATTTGTCGCGCTGATGTTCGCGAGCAGGTGGGCGAGGAGTTGCCGTGAGACTTCGAGAGGGGAGAGTTTTTTCTCAACCGTTGTGCTGCCCCAGGGAAGGATCGGGCCTCGTCGGTCGGCATGCGGATGGCATAGCCAGCTTTTTGCGGAGGCGATCAAGCGGTCGGGTTGCAGGGCTCCGCGGTCGCGCGCGAAGGTGCCGAGGAACGAATGGCTCTCGGCTTCTTGCCAAGGAAGAATCGGGCCGCCCTCGGGAAACTCGCCTGCAGCGGGAATATAGAGCGATGAGGGCAGCAGCGGGCGCTCCCCGATTCCACTGGCGTTGATCATCTGGGTGATCGGCAGGATTTCCGGCAGTCCGGCATCCGTCCCCCTTGCAATGGCACAGTTGCTCGTGCCCAGATCGATTCCGAAGTAGTCGCTCATTTTTTAGTGATCAATTTCCGCTGACTTCGACTTCAGCCGGAGCCAGGACCGGCCATGGGCGTTTCTCTGTTGTGCCGGTGACGCGTGGGAGCTTCACGCTTTGTGCGATCCAGCCCGGATGTAAAAGTTTCCCTTTGTAGGGGGGATTTTCAGGAACAGATCCGAGAAGCCGGAATGCCGGGGCATCGTAGCCCGATTCGAGTGTGAGAGAGGTTCCCTCGGGGGCGTTTTGCAGCGGGTTGATCTCAAAATATTCGTCGAGGACTTTGCGGCAGCCGGCGTGGACGACGCGCGCTGCGGAGCCGATTTGCGTATCGGAAGCGGCGGCGATGTCCTCTTTGGCGAAATCCACCAGCCGCCCGTGCTCCTGTAGAAGCGCGAGGAAGGCGACGATCTCCGCCTCTGCGCGAGGCGGCGGTGTTGCGGGCTTCGCTGGCGAGGCGGTCTCGGGCTTTTGTTTCTGTTGCGGGCGGATGGCAAGGAACACGAGAACCATGCCAATCGCGGCGGATGCCGTCTGCGCGGCAAGAGTCAGATTTTGTTGAGGCAAATAAACCGCAGCGGCGTTAAGGCCGAGAAGGATGGCGCCGCTGGCAATCAGGCTGTTTTTCATACGGGGCGGGATAGTGCGAGATGCCGCATTTCTTGGCAATGGAGATTCCACCCCACGCATGCGGGCTTTTGCGTTTGATTTTTCGGCGGCCGTGGAGAATGATGATTTCGTTCAGCACCCGTAGCTCAATTGGATAGAGTGACGGTCTCCGAAGCCGTAGGTTGTGGGTTCGACCCCCGCCGGGTGCAAATTTTTGCAAGCGGGCCATTTTTGGTGTTGCGCAAACCGGACGATTCATTACTCTGCTCAACCTGTCTTTTCCAAAAGCGACTGAATCAAACAAGCCGATGGAGACGACGAAAAACCCACAAACCCTTTTGCCAGGGTAGCTCAGAGGTAGAGCAGGGGACTCATAAGCCCTTGGTCGGGAGTTCAATTCTCCCCCCTGGCACCAACACATTTTATGGCCAATACAAAATCAGCAGAAAAAAGCGCCCGCCAAAGCGATAAACGTCACGCCCGCAACACGGCCGTGATCACAGCTATCAAGTCACGTCAAAAGAAGCTTCGCGCCGTTATCTCCAGCGGTGATGCCGCAGCGGCCAAGGCCGAATTCGACGGCCTCTCCTCGGCTCTCGACAAGGCAGCCAAGCGCGGTATCATTCATCGCAACGTGGCTAACCGCCGCAAAAGCCGCCTGAATAAAGCGGTCATCGCAGCGAAAGCCGCGAAGTAAAAATTCTAGAATTTCCCCCTCCTTCGAACGGCGCGATCCGAAATAACGGACGCGCCGTTCGATATTTTTTTTGCCGTGCCGGCGCGCGGCGAATTTGTTTGATTCAAGCATGGCATCGAAACGGCCGCGTTCCGTGAAAAAGACGCGACAGTCTCTTTACTCCACCCTCACTGGTGTGGAGGTCGGGTATGTCCCCAAGCGTTGGGTGAAGTTCCCGACGGGTGTTCTTCTTCTCCTGCCATGCCTTGTTCTGACCTTCTCATTTTACGGAGCCTTTCTGAAAAGTGCGGCTCATGGGGGGTTTTTGATAAGTGAGGAGTTCAGCGGTTTCGCAATAGGCGGCTTGGTCGGCCTGCTCTGGTTTTTCTCGTGCAACCCGCTGCGACTGCTCTATGTGATGGGGCATGAACTCACCCACGCACTGTGGGTCTGGATTCACGGTGGTCGCGTGCATGATTTCCATGTCCGGGAGGACGGGGGGCATGTGGTGACGGACAGGACAAACACTCTGATCATCCTAGCGCCGTATTTCTTTCCCTTCTACACGCTCTGCTGGGTCGCGGCGTATGGGTTTGCGCTGTTCTGCTTCGGCTTTCAGGGATTGCCCGGCCTGCTGTATTTTGGCCTTGGCTTTACATGGTTCCTCCACCTCGCTTACACGGTTTGGATGATTCAAAAAGGCCAGCCCGACCTGGAATACGGCGGAGCCTTTTTCTCCCTCACCGTCATCTACCTGGCGAACCTCTCCTTCATCTCGGCAATCCTTGTCATCGCCTCTCCGAGCGTGAGCTGGTTTGGCTTTGCGGGTGATCTTTTGCACAATGCCACCGAGGTGTCCGCCGTTATCGTGAAGGTCGTGGAGATCATCGTCCAGAGTCTCTCGCGGCTGGTTTAGGAAAGTTTTTCAGGCGGTCTTTTTGCAACTTTCAAGGATCCAGGTTGTGTAGGCTTGCGAAGCATGGGCGGCTTCGAATGTGGCGATCTCAGGAGTTTCGTACGGGTGTAGGGAGCCAAGTTCGGCCTCGAATGTCGTCGCTGTTGCTTTTGGAATTTTAAAAATCACCACGACCTCGGCGGAGTCCTCGATGGCATCTTTCCAGCGGTAGATGGATCGTGCCCCGGGAATGATCGTGCCGCAGGCGGCGGATTTTTTCTCCACAAGCTGACGGATGATGATCGCAGCTGTGGATTCGTCAGGGAGCGTGGTGACGACAAAGAGGATCATGCCGCAACCGGGGCCGGTTCGCGGGCGATCCAGCCTCCACCGACAACCACATCGCCGTCATAAAAAACAGCCGCCTGGCCGGGCGTGATGGCGCGCTGCGGGGTATCAAGCTGGATGCGGGCCTTGCCGCCAGGTAGGGCTTCGATGGTGGCTTCTGTACCGGGATGCGCGTAGCGGATTTTCACGGTGATACGCTCGCTACTACTGGGTTCGCCCTGCAGCCAATTTGTGCGATCCACTTCGAAGCCTTCGCGAACGAGGTCTTCTTCGTCGCCGACGATGACACGGTTGGTCTGCGGGTCGATGTCGATGACATAGCGTGGGCGTGGGGAGCCTCCCGGGAGGCCCTTGCGCTGGCCGATGGTGAACATTTCGATGCCCTCGTGGTCGGCGATGAAGTTGCCCTTGGTGTCGTAGATGCCGCCCTTGTGGAATTCCTCCTCGCCGAGGTGTCCACGAAGGAAGGCCTTGTAGTCATTGCCCGGCACGAAGCAGATTTCCTGGCTGTCCACCTTGTCGGCAACCTTCAGCCCGAGCTCGCGTGCGATCTCGCGGATTTCAGGTTTTTCCATGCCTCCCAGAGGCGTGAGGGCGTGTTGGAGTTGATCCTGACCAAGGCTGAAGAGGAAATATGATTGGTCCTTGCGGGCATCGCGTCCTTTGCGGAGGACGGCGCGGTTCTCGTGATGGTCAATAATCGCGTAGTGTCCAGTGGCGATGAAGTCCGCTCCGAGGGAGCGGGCCTTTGTGCGGAGGTTGCCGAATTTGAGGTGCTCGTTGCACATCACACAGGGATTCGGGGTGCGGCCCTTTTTGTATTCGCTGGCAAAGTAGTCGATGACGATTTTTTCGAAATTGTCGGCCTCATCGACGACATAGTGTGGGACGCCCAGCTTGTGGGCGACGCCGCGTGCATCGGCGATGGCCGAGGGTCCGCAGCATTTGTCTTCAGCCCGTGAGATGCAATCCTGAGGCCAAACTTTCATGGTCACGCCGATAACCTCCCATCCATCGCGCTGCAAAAGCGCAGCAGCCACGCTGGAATCCACTCCGCCGCTCATTCCGAGCAGCACTCTTCTGCCATTGCCTTTCATGGGAGCGAGCATAAGGAGCGTCGGCGTTGGCGTCAAACCGCAGGCTTCACATGGAGACACGAATCTTGCGAAAGTCCGCTTTGGCGATTAGCAATAGGTTCATCCTGAGAAAAGGATGCGGAGCCGCGCCGTTCACTGCGGCCTCTATATGGCCACGGATTTCTCGAATAAAAACAATTTCATCAACCGCGAGTTGAGTTGGCTGGAATTCAACCAGCGCGTGCTTGATCAGGCATTTGACGAAGCGAACCCGCTTCTGGAACGCTTGAAGTTTCTCTGCATCGTCAGCTCCAATCTGGATGAATTTTTCGAGGTCCGGGTCGCGGGTCTCAAGCAGCAGCAACAGATCGGCTCCACTGACACCGGGCCCGATGGCCTTTCCGCTGCCGAGACGCTGGCCCGAATCAGTGTGCGCGCGAGAATGATGGTGAATGAGCAATACCGTTGCTGGCGGGAGCACATCGCCCCAGCGCTGGAGCGGGAGAAAATCCGTTTTCACAACTACCCCGAGGTTCCGGAGTCCGAGCGGGAGTATTTCGAGAAGTTTTTTCGCGAGACGGTTTATCCTGTTTTGACTCCGCTGGCGGTGGATCCCGCGCATCCTTTCCCGCAGCTCTTGAACAAGAGCCTGAATGTGATTGTGGAGTTGGAGGGTGAGGATCTGAGCACGGATATCGCCGTCGTGCAGGCGCCGCGCATCCTGCCGCGCGTGGTGCCCTTTTCGTCGAAGGTGGATGGTGACGACTATGTTTTTTTGGGAAACATCATTCAGGCGCATGTGCAGTCGCTCTTCCGTGGGGTGAAGGTGAAGGGGACGCACCTCTTTCGTGTGACTCGCAACAGCAACCTTTATGTCGACGAGGAGGAGGCCAGCAATCTCCTGCACGCGATCGAGGAGGAGCTTCGCAAGGTCAAGCGCGGGGCGGCTGTAAGGCTCGAGGTCAAAGAGGACTGCCCCGAGCATGTGCTGCGCCGGCTGCTGGAGATTTTCAACCTCGAGCAGGAGGATGTATTTCGCATCGATGGTCCGCTCAACTTCTCGCGTCTCATGCCGCTGGCGCTTCAGTTGGACCGTCCCGATCTGCGCTACAAGCGCTTCACGCCTTGCTCTGTGGTTTCGTTGGATACCGAGGCGGACTTGTTTTTCCACATCCGGAAGGGCGACATCCTGCTGCATCATCCGTATGACAGCTTCCAAACGGTCGTCGATTTTCTGGCGCAGGCGGCGGAGGATCCGCAAGTACTGGCGATCAAGCAAACGCTCTACCGCACCAGCTCGGATTCTCCGATTGTGCAGGCTTTGATCACTGCGGCCAGGAACGGGAAGCAAGTCACGGCTGTGATTGAATTGAAGGCACGTTTCGACGAGGCGGCGAATATCCAATGGGCCCGCATGATGCGCGAAGCGGGGGTGGATGTTGTTTATGGTGTGACCGGACTCAAGACCCATGCGAAGGCCATGTTGATCATCCGCAGCGAGGGCGAGCGCATCCGTCGCTACGCCCACATGGGCACGGGGAACTACCATCCCTCGACGGCGAAAATCTACACCGACCTGAGTTTGCTGACCTGTCGCGAAGAGCTTACGAGCGAGCTTGCGGAGACCTTCAATTGCCTCACTGGCGTGTCGCGTTTTCCGGAAATGAAGGAACTCTTGGTCGCCCCCTGGTCGCTTTACGAGGGATTTCAGGAACTCATCGACAACGAAATCGGCCATGCTTGGGCGGGGAGGCCTTGTGGGATTTATGTGAAGGTCAACTCGCTCGTGGAGGAGGGCATCATCGAAGCGCTCTACCGTGCTTCCGCAGCGGGCGTTCCCATTCGACTCCTTGTGCGCGGTATGTGTGCCATCAAGGTCGGCATTCCGGGCGTCAGCGATAACATCGAAGTCCGCAGCCTGGTTGGGCGCTTCCTCGAGCACAGCCGGATCTTTCAGTTTGTGAATGGCGGTGAGAACCGCATCCTGCTGGGCAGCTCGGACTGGATGCCGAGAAATCTCTTTCGCCGAGTGGAGACGATCTTCCCGGTTACTGCTCCGGGAATGAAACAACATGTGCAGGAGATTTTGGATTGGTTCTGGCGCGACAATGCGAAGGCACAGGTCATGAAGACCGATGGAACCTATTGTTTTCGTGAGCGCCTCGAGGGGGATGCGCCATTCGACGCGCAGGCCGAGTTTCTTGCGGATGCCCAACGGCGGCGCAATAACCAGACGAAGCCTATTGAGCGTTGAGAGCGGCGATATTGCAGTGAGGACGCCCGATTGTTACTTTATCCGCGTATGCCAAACTACGATTACGAGTGCGAAAAGTGCGGAAAAACCTTCGAGGCGTTTCAGTCCATGAAAGATAAAGCTTTTGAAACGTGTCCGGAATCCTCCTGCCTCATGGAGACCTGGGGCAAGGGCAAGGTGCGCCGCCTTTTGGGGACAGGCGCGGGGTTGATCTTCAAGGGCTCTGGCTTTTACATCACGGACTATCGCAGCGAGGGCTATAAACAGGCCGCCAAAAAAGATGGTGGCGACGGAGGCGCGGCCAAGACTGAGTCCAAGCCTTCCACACCTGCAGCCTCTCCTGTGCCGACATCCACCCCGAAAACGTGAAGACTTGCGCCGCCTGCCATACCGAGAACGACGACACGCGGGTCTTCTGTCTGAATTGCGGGCAACGTCTTCCTCAGGCCACCCCGGGCACCAATCCAGGATTTGCCGAGAATACCCCTCGGCCAGTCGCGCCTCGGATTTCTGTGGCTCAACCCAAAAAGAAGTCCATTCCTCGAAGGACCCGGAATGCCGACCGGAATTTATTCAGCCTGTTTTTGAATCTATCTTTTTTGGCGGCTCTCGCCGGGTTGGTTTTCGGGATTTATCTCATGTCCCAAGCCCCTTCTGCCATAACGCCTGCGGTGGAAAAGGACGTCGCCGTATCTACTGCCTTGGCGGCTTTTTTTAAGAAGGCTTCTATGACGCCCGGTGGCGCCTGGATGGGAAGCGAGGAGTCGATCAACAGGTTTCTCCTGGAAAATGTGAAACTCGTTCCGCTCGCCACTGCCTTCGGCATTCACACGGAATTCAAGCGTTGCTTCGTGGAGTTGGGCGAGGGGCGTCTGGATTTTGTGATGGAGCAATCGCTCGAAGATCATCCGCTTTACTTTGCGCTTCACCTCGAACCCTACTCTGAAGGCGGCAAGTTGAAGGTTCGCGTGCTCGGCGCTTCGCTTGGCAGGTTGCCCGTTCCTGCTCTTGTCGCGGCTCATCTTCTGGTGATTTGGCAACCGTGCTTCGACTCGCTGGGTGCGATTGTGGACACTTTGGATTCCGCCAGTTCCGCCTCAGTCACGCCGAAAAACCTCGTTGTTCGATGGCCTGGAAAAGGCGAGTCCTGATCCTGCTGGCGGCCTCCCTGTCCGGGGGAGTTTTTTGGCTCTCCGCAGTCCCGGTGAGTGCCGCCGAGACTTCGCTTATTGCGGCCTCATCAAGCCAAGGTGGAGTGTTCGTCGCCTTCTCGCAAGACCGTGACCTTCGAAATAGAATGCTTCGCGCGGCTGAGGATGCTTTGCTGGAGTGGAAAAAAATCCATGAGACCCAGGCAGGAACTGCGGCGCCTATTATTCTGAACGACAAAACCCGTTCCGCCATGCCGAGGGGAGGCAGTGCCGTTGTGCCGCTTATTTTTGAAACAGAGGCAGGCATGAAGGTGCAGGTCGATCTCTACGATGAAGCGGCGCTTCGGAGCGGAGGTTTTGAGGCCGGAGTTTTCTCCGCCCTCGCTCTCCATGCCATGTACCGCGACGAGCCTCCGCGCGCGGGGAAGGCTTTTGCAATGCCACCGCCGTGGCTGATCGAGGGTTTGACCGAGGAGTTGCGCCGATCGCGGGATAGGATGCCCGACGGAGTCTACTCGTCGCTCATCCAGAGTGGGCGTCCGCCGGAGTTGGCTGCCTTTTTTCGACAGAAGCCGGAAATCCTCGATGCCGCTTCGCTTATTCTCTACCGAGCCCAGGCGGTATGCCTCTTGCGGGTTTTGAAAAAAGCGAATGAATCAAAAAATGGCTTCGTTGCATTATTCGCAGATCCCAATTTCTCGAGGGGTGAGGTTGATCCGATTCTTTCCGCTTTTCCATCCCTCCGCTCCGGGAGTGAACTCTCGAAACTTTGGACGCTGATGATCGCCCGCAGTTCGATGCCTCCTCGCATGGCCTCGCTCACCGTTGAGCAGAGTGAGCGCGAGTTGGTGGATATTTTAAAATCCGTCAATGGTGGGCGGAGTCTCGCTGAAGCAGCCAAGGCGAGAGGTGGAGCTTTTGTCATGCGTGAATGCATGGTCCGGCTTTTCAATCTGGAATTCCGTGCGCATCCGCTTTACCAGCCGATTTTGGAGCAGTATCGAAACATCACCACGCTGCTCGCCAGCAAACCCAAGGCTCCTGTCTCATCAAAAATCCAGGAACTTGAAAACACCCGGATGCTGCTAGTCGAGCGCTCTCAAAAAATCGAGGACTACTTGAATTGGTTTGAAGTCACTCAGCTCGATGAGGCTGAAATTTCGCATTATCAGCCTTCAGGATCGCCTGCCGCAATCCCACTCAGTAATCCCTACTCTCTGTATCTCGATAGTCTCGAAGCGAGAGGTTGGTGATTTTTTCTTCTTCAAAATCAAATTGAAGAAATGGAGACGGAATGATAACTTTTTACAAATGGAATTGTCTCCGTCCAAATCTGCAGATGATATAACGATCGTTGAGATACGCTCTTTCGTTCAGAATGGTGTTAAGCATTCATCAGAAGTCTGCAACGTTCCTCTTGAAATGGTAATTGATGAGTTTCTGCTGAAGCTCGGCCAATCAAATGCTCACGTCCTAGGCGTTGTGATCCAGCTTCTGACGCGCGGCAAAGTTCGTGTCGATTTTCGTGATTACTATATTCGCTTGGAGCTGGGTCCAGGCGTAACTGCCATGAATCGTTCGGAGGCTGTGGCCGTGTTTGATGACTACATCAAACGCCACAAAAACCCCGATGGTGACCGTTCGGCCGATGTGACGCAAAAAATCATGGTGCAGGCGCCCAGGGTTTCACTTCCCGGGACTGGTCAGCAATAAGTTTTCACGCTCCGGTGCCTGTGCGGTGCGTGAGTTCGTCGCGGCGGGTTGTTTGGACTTTCTTTTCGAGGGCCTCCCGCGCGCTTTGGCGGTTTTTGAGCTCTTGCGTGAGGGAGGATTGCAGCGCTTCGCGATCTTTGAGCAAGGTCACGACTTCGTCACGGGCTTGGATTATGAGTGGCTCCAGGGATTTGGCCTCGGGGCTTTCGGGTGATTGAGTGAGTAGTGGTTCGAAGGGCTTCACCGCATCGCCGAGCCAGCGGATGATGCAGTCTGCGCGCCGTGATGCGGCGAAATCGTTGGAAAGCGAGATGTCGCTGGCGGCAATTTTTTTCAAGTAATCAATCGCTTCGTTTGCCGTTGGGGTGAGGACAGCGACTTGGTAGGAGCTTGTGGAGGGTCCTCTTGACTCTTTCGGCGGATTTACAGGAATGGCTCTGGCCACTTGTGGCTCCTTTTGCGGATCGGGTGCAGGTGCCGGGGGCTCCTGATGCGGTGTTTGCAGCGAAGTGGCTTCCTGCTGTGGTATGACCGCAATCGCGGAGGGTTTCAGCGGTTGTGGAGTTTGTGTGGCCGATGCCAGAGGTGGTGCTGTGGGCGGTTGGGCATGTTCTTCTGCCACGACAGGAGATGGCGCAGGTGGTGCGGATGCTTCCGGTTTCGGGGGTTCAGGAGTCTGAGACTGGGCGAGATCAAAGACGGGCGGTGTTTCCAATGGCTCGCTGTCGAGCAGTGGCGGTGAGGGCTTGGTTAGCACAGTCGTTGGTGCTGGGGCTTCTGGCTCGGTGATGCGTGGGGGAGGGAGGACGGGTTCTGGAGTTTCCGGGTGTTCGTATTTTGTTGTGCTTTCAGCTTGGGGGGAGAGGCCGAGGTCATTGAGGAGATCATTTGTATCGTTCGGAGCAGACTCTGCCGGAGATTTTGAGAGAAGGGCGTTTCCCGCTGGCTCGAATGACATTTCAGGGAGTGGAGTATCGAAATCGACTTTTTGTATTTCGGCAAACAGAGCGGCATTGGAGTCTTTCTTTTTTTTGCTGACCTGG
>DGXZ01000043.1:0-34990 GCA_002396485.1 Spartobacteria bacterium UBA5019 | reverse complement strand
GACCTGGATGAAACGCGGATCCTCCCATTGGCCGAGGAAGCGGCTGGGATCATGGAAGAGGGGCGGGGCTTTGCCTGGCGAGAAGCGGCGGGGATCGCTGATTGCGCGCTGCATGAGGTCGCCAGAGAGTTTGAGATCCGAGCCGGGCGCGGTTTTTCTGAGTTGGTCGGCGATGTAGGGCAGGGTGCGGACGGCGAATCCTTTGAAGGGGTTTTGCACATTGGCTCGGGGATTTTCGGTTTTAAAATTCTGGATCGCCTGGAGGCTGCCGCCCGAGAGGATATTGCTCAGGCTGACACGGAGGGGAGGCACGGATTTCCGAGCGGCCGTGCCGGCGATTGGGCTGTATTGGCGCGGAGGGAGGCTGTCCAATAGGGCAAAGTAGTCGAGTTGTCCATTGCGCCCTCCTTGTTGGACGAGGTGGTGGTAGAGGTCATCCATGCGACCGGCGTAGGGACGGAGAAAAATGCCATCCGCGACCAGATATTCACCCACATCTGCGGCGTAGATGCGGTTGAAAAGACTTTGGAGTTCGGCGAATTGTTGTGAAGGCCATCCTGCGTTGCGTAACGAGTCGAGAGCCTGTGCGCAGGCAGGTTCGAGGGGAACGATCCATGCGGGTAGTTCGCGGTCGAGTGCGATTGGTCGCCCGCCGAAGCCGATGATGGCATCGATGTTGCGGAAGTTCCCGCCTGTGAGTCGGGATCCATCGAAATCAATGGTATCGGCGGGCGGGAATTTCGAGGCTACGGCAGCCTGCTCAGCAGCGTCGGGATTTTCCGCCAGAAAAATGTCGGCGAGCTGGTTGAGAGTCGTCTGCTGGAGGCTGGGAAGGATGCGGTCGAATTTCGTTAGAAGGATGATGGAAAGGGCGGCTTGAGTGGTGCGCTGACGCTCGGAATCAGGAAGATCTCTTGCAGCGCGGGCTAGCGCGGTGGCAGTCGCAGCAGATTGCTGAAGGACGGAAGTAGCCTGTTTCTGCGACGTGGTGGCATCTGCAGCCCTCAGGGGAGTGCTGGCGAAGATCAGAGCCAAAATGCCAACAAAGCCCAGCTTCACCGTCTTCTTTGCAGCTTCGCTGGCTGTTGGGAGAGATATTGTCATCTCAATAGAAGATCAGAGAGCGCCCTGCGGGCGGCGTGGGATCAATAATTGCACTGCAGGGTGATTTTCTCCCCGCAGGTGCATGTGATGACGATATGGCCAATGCGCCCCTCGGTATCGGGAATGAGTTCGACCTGTGGCTCGGAAGAACTCTGCATTATGATGGATTCGGGGAGGGATTCACTGTCGAGGGCGACGTCTGAAAGGTTGACGCTATCCGGGTGGATGTGCGGCGCGTTGATTGGAGGCAGTGGAGTTGCGGCAACGGGGGAATCGGCTCGGCGGTTGGATGCGCCTCCAGCGAGTGGACGGCCTTGGAGAAAATCCTTCATCGGGCAGTGGGATTGGGAGTTGTCGGAGCGGCCCCGGAGCTTGGGGCGGGAGTTGGTTTGGGGGCTGATTGCGTGAGCGAGAGGCTCACGGTGATGCGCTGGTTGTCCTCGGAATCCACTGGGACATTCGGGAGTGGTTGGGAATCTCCAAAGCCAGCGACGCGTTTCATTTTTTCCGGTGTCATGGCGTAATACTCTAGGAGTCGGCGGGTCGCATTGGCTCGGTCGGTGCTGAGTTCCCAGGGCGTGTAGTTCTTATTTGGTCCGAGATCAAGGCCCTTGGGCGTATGGCCTTCGAGATAAACCTGGAAATTGTAGCGTTGGATGAGCCAGGAGAGGTTTTGGAAGACGAAGTTGCCCCATTCGGTGAACTCTGTGGTGTTGTCTTTGAAGAGGAGCTTGTTCGTGCGGTTGTAAATTTCCATTTTCAGCCCGTCATCGGTGATGGTGATCTCGATGGGTTTTTTCTCCTCGTTGTTGATATTGAGAAGGCGGTTGAAATCCCTCGCGATGGCGCGGAGAAATCCCTGATTTTCGGTATGGGTCTGGTCGTTGAGCGAGGCATCCTTGCGGGTGGCCTGGATTTCCTTCTCCATGACGCCCCAGGTGGTCGGCCAGCTTTTGTTTGTGGGATCCTTGAAGTAGAGCGATGTGTAAACAAGGATCTCTGGCTTGAAGTTGGCAATCCACAGAACGAGGAAGAGGGCCATCATG
The DNA here is from genome assembly GCA_002396485.1 of Spartobacteria bacterium UBA5019. GTDB lineage: Bacteria > Verrucomicrobiota > Verrucomicrobiia > Chthoniobacterales > Terrimicrobiaceae > UBA967. Next base: position 32,840 of record DGXZ01000043.1, on the reverse strand, counting down.
GAGGTGACAAAGTCCGCGTAGGCGACTTTCCACGCTCCGCCGTGATGTTCGTGTTTTTTCTTTGCCATGAAGTTTACTTGCCGGGGGTTCCGGTATTTTTGACCATTTCTTCGACGGCTTCCGCTGTGGGTTGGAAGGCTGGATCAATGGCGCGGCGGGCGGCCTCGATGGCCATGATGGGGGCCATGCCGCCGGTGAAGCCCAGCACGCCTTTCATAATGACTGCGTAGTATTGAAGTTCGTAAACGTTGTTGAGCTTGATACGGGCAGCGAGGGGGTTGATGAACCCGTAAGCTCCGAGCACGCCAAGGAAGGTTCCGACGAGTGCTGCGGCGACCTTCTGGCCGACTTTTTCGGGGCCCATGGCGATGGCGGCCATGGTGTTGATGATGCCCATGACGGCGGCCACGATACCGATGCCCGGCAGGGAGTCGCCGACAAGATTGAGGATGTGGATCGGCTGGACGGCATCCTCTTCCTTGGCTTCAAAGTCGGCATGAAGGAGGCTACCGAGTTGTTCGGGCTTGAGGCGGCCGTCGATGACTGGTTTCAAACTATTTGTCAGAAACTCCAGGCGTTCGTGGTCGTTGATGAAGGAGGGGTATTTGGAGAGGATCGGGCTGTCCTTCGGTGTCATGATATCGTCTTCAATCGCGATCAAGCCACCGCGGCGGGCTTTGCTGAAAAGTTCATAGAGGAGCTTGAGGAGGTCGGTGTAATCGGAGGTTGGAACGGCCTGGTTACGGAAGGCGATCTTGATTTTTTTGACGATATTTTTCAGCAGCGATACCGGGCTGGCGATGACCATGAGGCCGATCGAAATGCCGATGATGATGATGTATTCCGAGATCGGGAAGAGAAGGCCGAGTTTACCTCCTGCAAACATAAAGCCGCCGAGTGTCGAACCGAGAACGATAATATAACCTATTATGAGAATCATGTGTGGTGGATGGTTGTTTTGTTTAGATCGGTGGAGAGAAAATCAGCGATCCATGGCTTTGCGGATGTGGGCTTTGAGGCTAAGCACGGCTTGGGTGTGGATTTGGCAGATGCGGGATTCCGTGACTCCGAAGACCTTGGCGATCTCTGCGAGGCGGAGGTTTTCAAAGTAATACATGGCGAGAATTTTCCTCTGCATGTCGGGAAGAATCTGAAGGCGTTCCACGACGAGTTTGATGAGTTCCTGTCTCAGCGCGATCTCGCGGGCATTCGGCTGGTTCTCGTCGGCGATGACTTCGTGCAGGCTTGAGTCTTCTTCGTCTCCTGCGAGCGCGTCGAGTTCCACATAGCTGAGCGGGCGGACTTCATCGAGCAGGATGGCATATTCCTCGCTGGAGATACCGAGTTCATCGGCGATTTCGGCCTCAGTGGCAGGGCGGCCGACGTTTTGCTCGAAGGCGGAGATGACATCGGTGAGCTTTTTGGCTTTGACGCGGAGTGTGCGGGACATCCAGTCCACGCGGCGGAGTTCGTCGAGCACAGCTCCTCGGACGCGCACGGCGGCGTAGGCGGCGAAGGTGACCCCGTGTGTCGGGTCGAAGCGGCGTTGGGCTTGAATGAGGCCGAGGAGGCCGACCGAGTAGAGGTCATCGACATCGAGATGTGCCGGGAGGCTGGCGCGCATGCGGTCCACAACGGAGCGAACGAGTGGCATGTGGTTTTTAAGAACTTCCTCCTCTGAGTTCTGCGAGGCTCCGCCGTAGGCACGCCATGCTGCCGTGTATTTTTGAGCATCGGGCCGGGGAGGGGAAATGATGGGGTCGGCGAGTTGCTGCATGGTTAGGCGGCCGGTTGGGCAGGTGTCTCAGGCATGCTCTCCTGTGGCGGTGGGGCTTCGTCCGCAGTGGCTTTTTCGATATCGCGGAGGCGGGCCTTCTCGGCCACGACTTGCTTGGCACAGTACTCGACAATAAATCGGAAGACTCTGAAGAGCAGTGCAGTAAGTACGCAGCTGATGGTCGCATTGAATACGGCGTCTTCGAGGTTTTTGCCTGCAACAAGGCTCACCAGAAAGGCGAGAACGAAGCCGGTGAAGCCTCCGATGAGCGTGAAGTATTGCATGTAGGCCGTTGGTTTTTTAAAAAATCACTGCATTCATAGCAATTTCTGCGCCAAAAAACGAAATGGTAGAATTTTGGGTCGATTGCATGAAAAACAACAAATAAACAGGATTTTTAATCATTTTTTCATTTTAAGTGCGAAGTGGAAAAATCTGCCGATTTGGATCAAGCGGCCGCAGGCATGCGTTCGACTGGTGGTGGAACGATGATGCCTGTGTTTTGAATTTCGGTTTGCGACGGAAGTTCTTGGTAGGAGAGAACGATGAGTTTCGGGAGGGAGGGCTCGAAGAATCGTTTGAAGGCGAGGCGGAGTTCAGCTGTGAGAATGGTGATGGGTGAGAGGCCTTGCTCGGCGAGGGAGTTGGAGCGGATGGTGAGTTCGCGGAGGAGGTATTGGGCGGTATTTGGATCGAGCGCGAGGGTGGTTTCGAAGTGGGAGCGCTGGATGCGGGTCATCAGGGTTTGCTCAAGGCGAGGATCGATGGTGATGCACTTGATGAGACCGGGCTCGGACTCGTATTGGCTGATGAAGTAGGTGCCGAGGCGGCGGCGGACCTGCTCGGAGAGTTCGTCCGGGTTTTTTGTAACTGGTGCATAGTCGGCTAGCGTCTCTAGAATGAGCGGCAGGTTTTTGATAGGAACGCCCTCGCGGAGTAAGTTTTGCAGGACGCGTTGGATGATTCCGAGGTTAACAAGGTCTGGGAGGAGTTCGGCGATGAGGGCGGGGTTGGACTCCTTGACGCGGTCGATGAGGGATTGGACTTCCTGGCGGGTGAGGATGAGGTGGGAGACTTGTTTGAGGGTTTCGGCGAGATGGGTTATCATTACCGAGGTGGCATCCACGACGCTGTAGCCATTGATTTCGGCAGTGCGTTTTTCCTCTTCCGCTATCCAAACGGCTTCAATACCGAAGACAGGTTCATGTGTCGGGACGCCCTTGAGAGTGACCATGCTGCCCGAGACATTCATGGCGAGCCAGCGGTTGGGAATCACCGAGGCGCGGGCAAAGGATTTGCCGCGGAGGAGGAAGTTGTATTCGTTTGGCTCGAGTTCCAAGCTATCGCGAATGGCGATCGGTGGAATGACCATGCCGTTGTCGCGTGCGAAGCCTTTGCGAACACCGGTGATGCGGTCGAGGAGGTCGCCGCCTTGGGTTTTGTCGGCAAGGCGGAGGAGACCATAGCCCACCTCGATGGATAGGACTTCGGCTTCGATGAGCTTGTGGAGATCTTCCGGGCCGGTATTGGCTGGGGATCCTTGACCGCCTGTTGCGCCTTGCTGGCCTCCTTGGTTGGCGTTTCCTCCACCAGGTGGGGGAAGTGCGAGGGTGCTGCCTTTGGCGCCGACCGCGAGTGGATTTTGGGATTGCTTTTTGAGCATATACGCCGTGAAACCGGTTATGCCGGCGAGTATGAGGAAGGGTGCGGCAGGCATGCCGGGGGCGAGGGCGAGAGCGGCTATGAGGCCGGAGGCGATGCCAACGGCGCGAGGGTAGGCTCCGAGTTGTTTGCCGATTTGGGCACCGAGGCTGTTGTCGCCTTGGGCGCGAGTCACGAGCAAGCCGGCGGCAACCGAGATGACCAGTGCCGGGACTTGGGAAACAAGACCGTCACCGATGGAAAGGAGTGTGTATTTTTGGAGGGCTTGGTCGATGGGCATGCCCTTTTGGAGCATGCCGATGCCGAATCCGCCGATGACGTTGATGAAGGTGATGAGGATGCCGGCCACGGCATCGCCTCGCACGAACTTGCTGGCACCGTCCATCGCGCCGTAGAAGTCGGCTTCTTTTTGGACTTTGAGTCGGCGGGATGTGGCGGTGAGTTCGTCGATGATGCCGGCGTTGAGTTCGGCGTCGATGGCCATCTGTTTACCTGGCATCGCATCCAGGGTGAATCGTGCGGCGACCTCTGCAATACGGCCCGCGCCCTTGGTGATGACGACGAAATTGATGATGACGAGAATGATGAAAACGACGGCGCCGACGATGTAGTTGCCTTGGATGAGCACATGGCCGAAGGCTTCGATGACATTTCCGGCGAAGCCGTCGAGCAGGATGAGTCGCGTCGAGGCGATGTTCAGCGCCAATCGCAGCAGGGTGACGGCAAGGAGAATGGTTGGGAAGGCAGAGAACTCCGGAGGATCCTTCACATAGATGATCACGAGCAGGATCAGCAGCGAGATGCCGATGTTTACGGACAGTAAAAAATCAAGGGCCCATGTTGGAACCGGGATGACCAGCAGGAGGATGATGGCAAAGAGGCCAAGAGTGAAGATCAGGTCTGTCTGTTTGAGCAGGTCGCTCCACTTGAATCTTGAGGTTTGGGCGTTTGCGGTGGCCATGTGGCGGACGGATCAGGATTTCAGACGGCGGGATTTGAGTTGGTAGAAGTAGTAGCGGTGTGTGCGGTAAACGTAACCAAGAATTTCAGCGATGGCTTGGTAAAGTTGGGCGGGAATGGGTTTGCCGACCTGACCGAATTTGTAAAGCGCACGGGCGACCGGTTTGTTTTCCACTGTGGGGACTTCATGTTTCGATCCGATGGCCTTGATGCGTTGGGCAAAAATGTTTTGGCCTTTGGCAAGCACGACTGGAGCGGCATCGACGCCGCGCTCGTATTTCAGGGCCACGGCGTAGTGAGTGGGATTGGTCACTATGACATCGGCATTCGGCACATCGGCGAGCATCTGTTTTTGCATCAGTCGGCGGGCCATGGCGCGTTGGGCCATCTTGACATTGGGATCGCCCATGGCTTGGCGATTCTCGTCCTTGATCTCCTGCTTGGTCATCATGAGATCCTTCTCGGTTTTTTTGAGTTGGAAGATGTAGTGGAGGAGGGCAAGGCCGCCCATGGCGAGGGCGAGTCGGAAGAAAAGAGCAAGCGTCGAGTCGTAGATGAAGCTCCCGATGCGGAAAACGGGAACTGGCGTGAAGAAGATTGGGTCGGCGAGGATTTGTTTGACACTGCCGTAGATGAGGACTCCTACGACGAGACACTTTCCCGATTCCACGAAAAGCTTAACGATGCCCTGTTTGCTGAAGATGCGTTGGAATCCAGTTACGGGGTTGAGCTTTTCAAATTTGAAACCTGCCACCTCGGGAGTTGCTTTGAAATGGGTCTGTAGTCCTCCGGCGAGGATGCTGGCGACGGTTGTGGCCAAGAACATCGGGGCAAGCAAGCCGAACATGGTCAGGAAGGCCATTCCGGTCCATTTCGGAATGACATCGCTGATGATCTGGTATTTTTCGAGATTGCCGAGGAGGCTTGCCACCATTTCGGTCATGTAGCGGGATTGGCTGTCCAGCGTGAACAGAAAAACGAAGTAGGCTGCGACGAGACCAAACACAACTTGAATCTCAGGAGCCTGGGCGAATTGCCCCTTATTGTGGGCCTCCGACAGTTTTTTCTCTGTCGGTTTTTCTGTTGCGTTGTCGTTTTCGTTCGCCATCGCAGTTTACCTCAAAAAATGAAGCATCAACTCCGGCAGGTGTTGCATATCGCGGAGGATGTATTGGATGGTGAGCCCTAGCGTCATGGAAAAAACAGTCAGCCCAGCGAGGATTTGAACGGGGAAGCTGAGCATGAAAACATTCAAGCTCGGTGCCGCACGACCAAGGACGGAGAAGGCCATGTTCACTAGAAAGCTGATCGCCAGAAGTGGCGCGGAAATTTGAACGGCGAGAAGAAAAATTCGTCCGCTCGCGGCAAGCACCGTATTAAACGACTGGGGCGCAAAAATCGCGCTTGGAGGAAAAACCTCAAAGCTGCGCGCGAAAGCCAGCAGGCAAAACTGATACGCACCGGTCACCAGAAAGAGTACGGTTCCGAGGGAAAAAAGCATCGTGTTTGGTGGAGTCGCCGAGGTGCGTGTAATGGGATCGATGTTCGTGCTCATCGATAGTCCAATCTGCACAGCTATGATTTCACCCGCCATTTCCAAAGCGTAGAGCAGGAATCGCACCGCAAATCCCATGAGGAGACCGGTAAGGACTTCATGGATGACTTGCATCACCACAATAAACCAATGTCCGGGAACTCCTCCGAAATCGCCGAAAATCGGGGCAAGCAAGTAGGCAAGTATTGCCGCCATGGCGATGCGCACCGTCGAAGGAATCATGCTCCCTGAAAAAACCGGGAGGATCAGAAAAAGTCCGGTGGCTCTGAGAAAAATCAGCAATCCGGGATAGATATCCTCGATGTGGATCGTGATCATCTCGTCATTTCCGGGATTTTATTGATGAAAAAAACCGTGAACTGCATCAGTTGGCGAAGCATCCACGGGGCACCGATGACGATGATGGCACCGACGGCGATCAGTTTCGGAGCGAAGCTCAGCGTGGGTTCTTGAATGCTGGTCACGGCTTGAAAAAGGCTGATGACCACGCCCACGATGACCGCTGCCAAGATGATCGGAGTCGTCACGAGCAGGGACACCGTGATGAGCGAGCGGAGCATTTCGATGGCGGTTTCTTGATTCATGAGGCAAAACTTTGGACTAGAGAACGAACCACGAGCTGCCAACCATCTACGAGGACGAAGAGCAGGAGCTTCAACGGAAGCGCAACCATCGTAGGCGGCATCATCATCATGCCCATGGACATAAGAGTAGAGGCTACCAGGAAGTCAATGACCAGAAACGGGATAAAAATAAGAAATCCCATCTGGAATGCGGTTCGGAGTTCGCTAATGACAAATGCCGGCAGTATCACGCGTATCGGGATGTCTTTCAGGTCCGTGCGCCCCATACCCGCAAGGTCCAGAAAAAAATCGATTTCACCGGGGCGGGTTTGGCGCAGCATGAAATTCCGGATTGGCTCGACAGCGCGGTCCATGGCCTCGTTGGAGCTGATCTGCTCATTCATGTAAGGATTAATAGCCTGATCCTGAATCTGCTGCCAGACAGGTGCCATGATAAAAAAAGTGATAAAAATCGAGATGCCGATCAGAAGCTGATTGGCCGGAGCGCTCGGAACGCCAAGCGCCGTGCGGACAAAACCCAGAACGATCACGATACGGGTGAAGCTGGTCATGAGCATGATGAGCGATGGTGCCAGCGTTAGCAGGGTCATCACAATGACGATCTGGATCGCCGTGCTCAAGTTTTGGCGGTCATTGCCATTTCCGATCTGCAGGTTGACGAATGGTGCGCCTGGAGCCGAAACCGAAGGAGGTTGGGGTGCGTTAGGCGCAGTCGGAGCCCTTGGGGCGGATGGCGCGGTCGGGGAGCTGAGCAAAGGCGGAAATGGTGTCGGGCCAGGTGCTGGTGTCTGTGCCGTCGCCGATGATGCGATCAGGCCGAGCAACAGAGCCAGCAGAAACGGCTGAAAGTAGGAAAAGCGGGGAAATGTCATGCCAATGAGTATGTGAAGCCGGGCAAAGAGGAGAGCACAGGCGTCCCGCCTGTGCAAGGCGCTGATGAAGTGGTCCAATGAGGCTGAGATTCAGGGACGCATGGCGTGCCACTGAAAAGTAGGCGAGCGCAGGCGGATTTCGATTGGTGACAGGCTGTTCGTCTCACTGGACTGCTCCTTTTTTTCCGGATAGGTCCACGAGTTGGGCAAAATCGGCTGGATTCGTTGAAACAGATTCCAGTGGACAGAGATAATCAATTTTTCCTGGTGTTACTCCAAGCAGCATGCGGGTGTCATCGTAGGCCACTACGATAAGAAATTGGCGGTTTCCGAGCGGGCGCATCTCCAAGACTTGAAGCTTGCGTTCTTCTTTGGAGCGATTGCGGTGCAGTGGGATGCCGAATTTAATGAGATAAATCGCCGCTCCGGCGAGTGCGGCTAAGAGGGTAATATAGCCAAGCAAGTGCCCAAACTCATTCATTCCTGGCGTTGCGGGTGCGGTCGATTTTTTTTCAGCGGGTGTAGCTGACGGTTGAGGCGAATCCGAAGTGGTTGTCGGATTTGCGCTTTCAGTATTCTTGGCAGACGCAGGTGTGGCGAAATTTTCAGGCGCAGGCCCGATTGATGGCTCCTCTCTGGCGTGGAGCAGTGGGAATTGGAGACTTGCGAGAGCTGCCACGAGGGCGAGCCTCCACGCAAAGTTCCTCATGCCGCGTCTCCGACGATCTGGGTGATTTTGATGCCAAAGTTCTCATCGACGACCACAACTTCACCGCGTGCGATGAGTTTGTCGTTCACATAAAGGCCGACTGGTTCGCTGGCAAGTTGGTCGAGTTGAAGCACGGTGCCTTCTCCGAGTTCTACGACATCCCTCATGGGCAGCATGCAGGAGCCGATGCGGACGGTGAGATCGACTTTGACATCGAGGATGACGGAGAGGTTTTTGGCGTCGTTAATGGTGCTCATTGTTTTTGGTCGGGTTGGATTTCGGAAGTGATTTGGATGGCAACATGGCCGTTTTCGCAGCCTGCTTGCGCGCTAAAGCGCGTGGCATTGGCGATACGGACGCGGGTGTTGTTGAGAGTGGTTTTTGGCATCTCCAGGACATCCCCCACGCGAAGGTGGAGGACATCGCTCACATTCACGCCGGGCACTTCCCAATCGGCGATGAGGGGCACAGAAATTTGGTTGTAGGAGCTGCGCCACTGTTGGGGCTTGATGTCGGGCTGGACCTGCAGGTCGCGCGAGCGGCGGCTGTGCATGTTCTTCGCGATTGGCTCGAGCATGTTGTAGGGAACGCCGATTTGGATGAGTTCCACGCTGTCGCCTGCCAGTGCCTCGATCGTGAGAGCGAGCATAACGGTATCATTTGAGCAGGCTTGCAGGAAACGAGGGTTGTTTTCGTGGCCGATTTGGCGACCGCTGTATTGGCGCTCGTCCTTCCATTGGCGGCACCATTCATTCACGATGATATCAACGATTTCCTCTAGGAGGGCGATTTCGATTTCGGTGAGATAGCGTTCTTCATCCGAGGTGCTACCACGGCCGCCAAGCATACGGTTTGTCATGCTGATGGCCAAACGAGGATGAATTTCCAGAATTCCAATACCGGGAAGCTGATCGACCTTGAAGAGGGAAATGTGGGTCGGGTTCTTCATCGACTCCGCAAACTTCCCGTAGGGCATGGTTGTGAGCTTTGCCAGTTTCAGGCTCATGTCCGCCCGCAGAAGCGAGGAAAAACGTGCGGAAATTGTCGAAATAAAGCCGGTGTGGATTGTTCGAATGCGGCGAATCTCCGCCTCGGCCAAGTGTATCGGCGTGCGGAAGTCGAATGCCTTGGCCTGAACCTGATTGGCGGTTGGAAATCGTGAGCCGTCGAAGCGGTAAATTGATGGAGCAGAAGACTGCGCTGCTTCTGCGACGAGTCTGTCGATATCGGATTGGTTAAGAGTTCCGGGCATATCAGGTGTAAGGTTGGAAAATCGTTGCTGGACTTTCTGTTATTGGATTACGAATTCGGAGAAATAAATTTGGTCGACCACCTCGGCTCCGAGGAGGCTGTTGAACTTGGCAATCAGTTGCTTGCGCACAGCCTCACGCCCGCCGGGGTTGTCCAGCGCAGATGGCGCTTGGGAAGAAAGAATCGTGATCGCCGCATCGCGCAGCGGGGATTCGTTTTCTTTCATGATGTCGCCGATTTTGGCATCCGCGCTCGCCACTTTAAAATTGGTTCGCAGATAGCGAGAGCTTCCCGTTCCAGAGAGGTTCACGACGAGTCCGCCAAATTCGGCAGTGTGTTCGCCAAGTGCTGAAACGGTTTTCGCAGTCTTCGCGCCATGGTCATCCGCGTGCTTGGCAGTGCCTGCCGCCGCTTTGAGCTTGGGAAGAATGACAAAATCCATAACGCCGTAAACCAAGGCTGGGACGAGGATCACCACAGCGATGATCGGCATCAAAGGATTCCCGGATTTCTTCGGGGCTGCAAGGTTTTGGTTGGCTGTATCTGATTCGTTGGCTGGCATAATGTTTGTTTTGTTTTCTAAAATGAGACGCTTAGCGCTTGAGATTAACGATCTCTTCCATCACGGAGTCGGAGACCGTAATCACACGCGAACCCGCCTGGAAAGCGCGCTGAGCGACGATGAGATCGGAGAATTGTTGTGTCAGGTCGACATTGGAAAGTTCCAATGTGCCTTGGATGATATCGCCGAAGAGAGTGGCATTGGCCGCCGTGGCTTCAGTGGCTCCCGCTGCGCCAGCTCCGCCGGCTTCTCCGCCGGGGTTGGTGAGGAGGTTCCCAGAAATCCGCTCTAGAGCATTAGGATTCGCGAACGATGTCAGGAGGATTTGGCCGATGGGTGTAGCGCTTGTGCCGTTGGCATAATATGCCGAGACTTCACCATTCTTATCGATCTTGTAGGACTGAAGGGGATTCGTTCCTTCGGTTGGAGGAATAACGACTTTTCCAGTTCCCATCATCACATTCATTCCGTCATTTGTCAGCAGGTTGCCGGTATCATCAAGGCGAAAATCACCAGCTCGAGTATAATAAAAATTCTGCGTCTCAGGATCTTGAACTTTAAAAAACCCTTTGCCCGAAACGCCTAAGTCCGCCGGCCCTCCGGTCGTGCTCAGAACGCCTTGTGTAAAACGCTGGCTCACGCTCGCAACGCTTGTCCCTTGGCCAATTTGCATTGTATTTGCTCCGGGAATATCTCCGTTTGCAGGGGCGGAGCGATTGAGCGTCTCGCTGAAGCTGTCTTGGTTCGTAACGCGGGACCCCTTGAAACCTGTTGTGTTCACATTGGCAATGTTATCACCGATGACTTCAAGGCTTTTGCTGAATGTCTTAACCGCAGAGACGCCGCTGTTGAAAGAATTTAAGAGTGCCATAAGGTGTTATTTTATTCAGGTTACGACTCAGTGCTAGCGGGTGAAGTTGTTGCTGGTGTTGCCGTGTTTACAGCGGGAGGTGGGGGAGGGGCTGTCGCGATACCGGTTATAAGCTTGGTCTCGTATGTCTTGCCGTTGATCACAATAGCGGGTTGCCCGTCTTTAAGCTTAATGGCCTCTACGATGCCTGTCGTGTCTCCGGCAGCATCGGTCACTGTTACTTGACGACCAAGATAAGAAGGCGCGACGGCAAGTTTCTGGTCGGTTGTAAAGCTGTCAAAGGACTTCGAGAGGGTTCGCATTTGCTCCAGTGAAGTGAAATTCGCCATTTGCGAAATGAATTCCGTATCCTTCATCGGATTCATCGGATCCTGGGAAGTCAATTGCGTCGTCAGAAGTTTCATGAAATCATCCGCTCCAAGCATTTGTTTTCCTGTATTTTTTTGCATTGCCAAGCCTGTGATTGGGTCTTTGGCTGGAGTGGATGGGGTTACGGATGAAATAGCCATTTTTTTAGAAATTATGCCCAAAGGTTAACTTTACCCTGTCTGATCGTAGCGGCAGGGTTTTGATGAATGGGGGCGGGTTGCTTGATGCTTGTGGATGTCGATTTGATGGCTAAAGCGGCAATATCTGAGTCCGGTTGATACTGGCGTCGGTTTCCTTGATCAAAAGGGGTGTTATTTTGACGAGTGAGACCGTCTTGGAAATTGGATTCTCCAAATTGGAGGTTTGGGGTCCGGTGCGTTGCCGTAAATTCCGGCCAAGCTTTTTGGAGAGCTTCGCGGAGCTCGGGGGATTCCGTTATGAAAGTCGAGCGGATTTCTCCTGCTCGGATATTGAGGCGAATGCGCACCGACTCGCCATCGCCCACGGGGAGATCGAGTTGAATTTGGGATTGGCCTGATTGCTTGAATTTTTCAAGCTCCGGTGGCAGGGCTTTAAACAGAGCGGAAGCCTTTGCAGATGGGCTTGCTGAATTGGAACGAGCGTCTGTCGGTATCATGGCCGAGGGATTGCCGGACATGAGTTGAGAGAAGTTGGATTCCGATTCGGCATTCGAGACTGAGATGGATGTGGCTGTCGAGCGTTCGAAGGAAGCTACGGAAGCAAGGCGGCTCACAGAAGTGATTGAAGACTCTTGACTCATGTTTGGAGTCGAGGAGCCTTGCATTTCATCAAATGTAGTGAGCGAGATCATCTCATCCTCATGCTTAGCATTTTCTATGCCATCGGAGTTTTTTTTATTCGTATCGAGAATGCTGGAGTAAGTGGAGTCGGCTTCGGATTTTTCCTGCTCGATTTCAGAGTCGATTTCTTCTACTTCCTTGTTCTGAGCTTCTTTCTGCTTTAAGCTCTGAGTTGGTGCATCCGGCGAATTCGGCGTATCTGATGGGTTTGGCTTTGTTGGGCTTCCGTCTAGGGAGGGTGCGGCTAATTCTGGTTGATCGGGTTGACTGGGTGCGGCAACTAATGCCGCATCAGCGGTGCGCTTGCGTTTTTTTGCGGCTTCAACTTCCTCTAGTTCCTTTTCTTGTTGTTCATTTTGGTCGTTTTTGGGAATGAAGCTCTCGAAGGAAGGGAGTTGGGAGCCGTTTGGAACGGTCGCTAATTGTAAAAGCCCTGAACCATCCAGATTGCGGGCTTCCAGAGAGCCTGACTTCGTCTGTGGGGTTGGAAGCGGGGAGGTCATCGTGTCGCTTGGGTGGTCTCGTTTTTAAAGAGGCGGAGTTGGTCGCTGATGACTGCGGCGCGGTTGGCGAGTGTGGTTTTGGAGTCGAGCGGGGCTGCGGGATCTTTGGTTTTGGCCATTTCGCCGAGGATTTTGGCAACGATGTCGGCTTTCATGGTTGCGAGGAGTTTGACGATATTGGCATCAGACATTTGAGCGAGGATGGCGACGGCTTCGGCTGGTTTCATGCTCGCGTAGGTGCGGGCGAGGTTGCGGACATTGGATTTCTCTGTACTGAGGAGTTCGGTGGTCTGGGTGGTGAGGTCGTCGCGCATCTTTTGGATTTCGGCGCGGAGGCGGAGGAGTTCCTGCTTTTCGGCTTCGATGCGCATTTCGACGGCGCCGAGGTCCTTGGTCTTGATCTCGTAGGCGGTGCGCTGTTTTTGGAGTTCCTGAAGGAGGTTGTCGATCTCGGCGGTGTAGAAATCCCAGTCCTTGGATTGGGATTTTATCTTTGTCCGTGTAGCCGGAGGCTCTGCAGGCAGGGTGGTCACGGATGGCCACTTGAGGAGGAGGACGCCTGCGGCTGTGGCCGTGCCGAGGATCACGGCGAGGAGGATGAGGCCCCAGCTGGAGGAGGGTTTCTGGTCGGCTTCGGAGAACGGATTGAGTGTGGGTGTGTTGGCGTTCATTTATCGGATGGCGGTTTGGAGAAAGCGGGTTGCGGTGACAAAATCTTCAAGTTGTTTTTCTTCGGCGCGGGCGGCTTCGAGTTGGATGTTGGCGAGCCATTTTTCGCGGAGCTTCAGAACGAGTTGGTGGTCGCGGTCGGCTGCGATGAGGAGTTCGCGTTTGGCGGCGACTTTTTGCTCCTCTTGCGCGAGACGGTTTTGGAGTGTGCGGAGGAGGTCGCGCTGGGCGTTGAGGGCGTTCCAGCCTTGTTCGCGCACCCAGGCAGGGAAACGCTCTCCGCTGATCATGCGGGTGAGTTCCTCCAAGCGGGCGGTGGCTTCAGCCACACGGGCGGCGGCTAGATCGCGGTCGCGCACGGCGGCGGCAAAGATTTCCGAGGCTTTGTCTTTCGCTTTTTCACGGAGATCGAGCACGGTCTGGAGACTATATTTTTTCCGGGTCATGCGACGATTTTTGCGAGTTCGGTGAAGCTTTTATCCCTCGTCCATTTGTCTTCGATGGGTTGGCGAAGGAGGTTGCGCAGGAGCGGAGTTTTTTCGATCGCGAGATCGACGTGAGCGTTGCTGCCCTTCGTGTAGGCACCGATGGTGATGACGTCCTCGTTTTTTCGATAGGCGGCGAGCAGGTCGCGCGCTGTGCCGATGGATTGCAGTTCTTCTTTTGAGCAGATTTCCAGAGTCACACGACTGACGCTCTCCAAGACATCCACCGCCGGAAAGTGATTCGCAGTGGCGAGGGCCCGACTGAGAACGACATGGCCGTCGAGGATGCCTCGAACGGCATCCGCGATTGGTTCGTTCATGTCGTCGCCATCCACAAGCACGGTGTAGAGGGCTGTGATCGAACCGTGCTCGGCATTGCCGGTGCGTTCAAGCAGGCGGGGCAGGACGGAAAAAACGGATGGTGTGTAGCCACGGCTTGTTGGGGGTTCTCTCACGGCAAGGCCGATTTCGCGCTGGGCCATGGCGTAGCGGGTCACGGAATCCATCATGAAGAGGACTTTTCTGCCCTCGTCGCGGAAATGCTCGGCGATGGCTGTGGCGATGTGGGCGGCGCGGCGGCGTATGAGGGCAGGTTGGTCCGAGGTCGAAACGACGATGATCGAACGTGCCATGCCTTCCGGACCGAGATCTTTTTCGATGAATTCACGGAGTTCACGCCCACGCTCACCGATGAGGGCGATGACATTGATATCCGACTCGGCTCCACGGGCAATCATACCGAGAAGGGTGGATTTGCCGACTCCCGAGCCTGCAAAAATGCCCAGACGCTGACCTCGGCCCACGGGGGTGAAAAGGTCGAGGGATTTCACACCTGTTTGGAAGGGCTTGAGAATACGCTGGCGGGTGAGGGGGTTGGGCGGTTGGCAATGGAGCGGGCGGAGTGTGCCTCCTGGAAGTGGGCCTTTGCCATCAATGGGACGGCCGATGCCATCAATGATTCGGCCGATCAGGGCGTCACTGACATTGATGCCTGCGGCGCGGCCCGTGGCAGCGACTTCGCAGCCTGCATGAATTTCCTGCATCTCGCCGAGGGGCATGAGGAGAACGCGGTGGTCGCGAAAGCCGACCACTTCGGCTTGCAGGCCGTTGAGGCGGGGGGAGCGGATTTCGCAGATATCGCCGAGGGAAACATTGGGCCCAACGGATTCGATAACGAGTCCCGTGACCTGCACGACTTCGCCCATTCTCACCAAAGGGGTGGTGGATTCAATGCGGCCGCGCAGGTTTTGCATGAGCGCAGGCAGAATGGGCGATCCTTGTTTCATTTCAGTGAGCGAGCCACGTTTTGAAGTTTCGTAAGAACACGGGCATCAATCATGCCAAATCGGCTTTTGGCCACGCAGTCGCCAGGGGTGAGTTCGGGGTCTGGGGTTAATTTAATACCGGGGTATCTCTGCTCAAGCTCCGCATCGACGCCTTGCACCAAGGCGAGATCATGAGGGTGGAGGCGAATCTCCACATCGGTCGAGCCCGGGGACACTTCGGCGAGGGTTTCGGAAATGGAGTTGCGAACGGTCTCGGTATCGGGTTTGAAGCCCGCCAGCACGCGGTGGGTGATCTCGAGAATGAGATCCGGCAAAATTTGGGAAACCTCATGGGCGAGAGTTTCTGACTGTTCGGCAAGGTTCTTGAAAACGGCATCCTGTAGCTGGGCGACTTCGGCGCGCTGCTCGGCGATCTGGTTTGTGAGCGCCTCGGTGGCCTCATGGAAGCCCCGGTTGTAGGCCTCCTGACAAGCAGCTTCGTACTCTTCCATGCTCACGCGGGTATCGATGGGATCTTCCATCACAGGAAGAATCCCCTTCACCATGGTGATCGCCACCGGCACGGCGGTGAAGTCGATCGCTCTAGACTGCGGATTCACTGGAGTCCTCCTGGGAGATATCAATTTCTCCAGCCTCGGAGAGTTGCATGATCTGAGCGATGATGCGGTCTTGGGCCGCCTCAACATCCTTATTGCGGACGGGGCCCTGGATTTCGATTTCTTCCTTGAGTGACTCTGATGCGCGTTTCGACATGGCTCCAAAGAACACGCGTTTGACGGCCTCGGATGCGTTTTTCATCGCAACAGCAAGTTCCTGCGTTTCCACATCGCGCAGCAGGCGCTGCACGTCGCGTTGAGTGAGAATCGAAATATCTTCGAAGTTGAAAAGCCGTTTGCGGATCGCTTCGCCCAGTTCGGCGTTGCGCTCCTCGATGCGGCCGAGCAGGTTTTTGCTGAGGTCCTTGTCGAGGGACTTGAGGAGTTGCGCCGCTGCCTGCGCCCCGCCGCGTTTGTGCATGCTGTATTGCTGCGGACCGGTGGAGAGATGCTTGCCGAGACTACGCAGAACCTTATTGATGAGTTCGCTGGAAATGGAATCCATAGTTCCCAAGCGCTCTACGATTTCTTCTCGGGCTTCGGGTGAAAAGAGTGGGATGATCTGGGAGACCTGGCGTCCGTCGAGGTAGGAAAGGATGAACGCAACGGTCTGCGGTTGCTCGTGTTTGATGATGTTGAAAATCTGCCGCGAATCCATTTGGCTGAGTTCGCGCACGGCATCGATCGAGTTGCTGGCTGGAAGAGCCCGGAGCAGGATGCTTGAGGCAGCTTGAGGGCCTCTGGCAGCCTCAAGCGCACGCTGGGCAAAAGCCATGCCTCCGAGGGCTGTGGAGAGGCCATCGCCGATCAATCCGCAAAATTCATCGAGGATTTTCTCTTGGAGTTTGAAATCCACGACATCCATCGAGGCCATCTCTCGCGCCACGGCTTCAATTTCCGGGTCGCGGAGTTGCTTCATGAGCTCAGGAGCCAAGTCAGGGCCGACAATGATGAAAAACGCAGCGAGTTTCTGCGTTTTGGACATCGTTTCAAATTCTGCGGTAGGCATGGCTTAGGAGTTGTTTTTGTTGATGAGCCACTCGCGCAGGGTGGCGCCCACATTCTCCGGTTTTTGGCGGATGAGTGAGTTGAGAAGTTCCGGAGAGACCTTAAGGTTCTTGGCGGCCGGAAGGAAGGATGCGGGGTCTTCTGCACCGCCGATATCCGGCAGTGCGCCCGCTGGGTGCGGTGTGTTGGTGTTTTCGTCCACAAGTTCAAAGGAAATCTCCTCGGGTTTCGCGCGGCGGAGCATGAAGAAGAAAATGGCGAAGACGATGCCGGCGACGGCCAGCGCGGCGATCGGGCGGATCATTTCGACATAGCCGCCAACTTTGTCTGTGAGAGGTGCGCCGGCTGTCACTGTGGACGGGAAGGCCACTTCCTTGATGGAAACAAAAGAAGAGGGATTTTCGTTCTTTGGAACTTCGATACCCAAGGCATTGATCACCATGCTGCGAAGTTCGTTGATCTGCTCGGGCGTTCTTGGGGTGAGTTCACCAGTCTCGGAGGATTTTTCCGCAAGGAAGACCGCTGCGGTGATCCGAGTGATGGAGCCGGGATTTTTGACAGTGTTCGTAAGAGTTTTATTGATCTCGTAACTCTGCGTCTTGGATGAGCGGGAGGTATTGCTTGCCTTTGTTGGGCCTTGCTTGTTTGCCTGAGCAGGTTGGGTTGCTGTATTCGCTGCGACTCCTGCTCCTTGGGCTTGCTCCGCATTGGTTTCATTGGTGGAGGTGCTGTCCTCTATTGTGACCTCCTGTCGTGGAACCTGACCCTCCGGGTCGAAGCGCTCCTCGGTCATAGTCGCTGCCTCGGTGTTGATTGTTGCCGAAACGCGAACCACGGAATTTCCTGCACCGAGAACCTTCGCGAGCATGGTTTCGACTTTCGAGGCAAGATATTCTTCAGTCTGCTGCTTGTATTTCACGACACTGGACGCATTGCCCAGCTGGGGGTCGGATTTCAAATCCTCGGAAAGAACATTGCCGGCGTTGTCGATCACAGCGACATCATCGACTTTCAGACCTTCCACCGAGCTGGCCACCAGCGAGCGGATGGAATTGACGGCGGCCTTGTCCAGCTGGGCGCTGCCGGTATCTACAAACACCGATGCTGTTGGGCGCGAGTCGGTGGTCCGGACCAGGAGTCGGCTCTCGGGAAGGACAACCATGACGCGTGCCGACTTGACTCCCTGCATCTGGGCCACTGTGCGGCTCAGCTCGCCTTGGAGGGCGCGGGTGTAGTTTGTGCGCTGAACGAAGTCACTGATGCCAAAATTACTGCGATCAAAGATTTCAAATCCGACGCCGTCTGCAGTTGGTAGGCCCTTGGAAGCCAAATTCATGCGGACGCGGTAAACATCCTTTGAATCCACATAGATGGAGGCGCCGCCCCCGCCGATTTGAAACGGGATGCTCTGCGCCTCGAGTTCTTTGACTACCTCGGCGGCTTCTTTTTCGCCGAGTTTGCCGTAGAGGAGCTTCATATCAGGCTTTTGGGCCCAGTAGAGCATGGCCCCGATCCCCAATGCCACTGCGACGCCTGCGGCGGATACAATGACACGATGGATCGGGTTCAGTTCGCTCCAAATTTTGGTAATTTGCTGGAGTGCTTGTTTCATCTTATCGAGACAACGAGTATTGTTTTAGTGTCAAGTTGCTCAGACTTGGGCGCGCATGAGTTCCTGATAGCTCTCCACGAGCTTGTTGCGAAGCTCGACCATGAGCGTAAAGGCAACACTGGATTCTTGGCCGGCGATCATGGCTTGGTGAAGATTCGTGGATTCGCCTGTGAGGACTTTGTTTTTCTCAGTGGCGGATGTTTTCATTTTGTCATCCACATCAGTAACAAATTTTTTCATCATGGAGCCGAATGGATCCGGTCCACTCAATTGTGTTCCGCCTGCGGACAAACCAGATTCCTTCAGTGAGTTGGCACGCTCGATGTCGGGCTGGAAATTCCGCATGGTGAGCGGTGCTGTCATGTTAGGAATGTTGGAGGAGATTGCTGAAATATTCATAATTAAGGTTTTCTAAATTTTAGCGGCCAATGGAAAGGGCTTGGGTGGCCATCTGGCGAGCGTTGCGCACGACGGCGAGGTTGGCTTCGTAGGAGCGGGTGGCTGTGACCATGTCTACCATTTCAAAAGGAATATTCACATTCGGCATGGTGACGTTGCCGTCATTGTCCGCATGGGGGTGTTGCGGATTGTTAATGACTTCGCCGGGGGTTTCATCTTGTTTAATTTCCGAAACGCGAACGCCCTGCATATTCGGGCCAGCTGCAGCGTCGAGGAGGGACTCGAATGCTACGATGCGGCGCTGATAGGGCTTGCCGTCGATCCCTTTCGTCGTATTTGCGTTCGCGATGTTCTGCGAAACGATATCGACACGCATTTTTTCGGCGTCGAGAGCGCTGCCTGTGATGCTGCTGGCGGAAATGACATTCATCATATGAAGTTAAGGCGAGGGTTAGTATTCAGGAAAATCAGGCTGGGCGGCCCATGATGGCATGGCGGAGTTGTTTCAACGAGCCGCTGGCAAAGTCTGTGAGCACATTGAAATTCATCGTGTTTTTTGTCAGGCCAAGGAGTTCGCTATCAATTTGCACATTGTTGCCGTCGGCGCGGGTTGACGGGGTGAGCGTATCGACTTCTGTGCGGGGAGAGGCCTCCGCAATTTCATCGGTATTGCGGGATTTGATGCTGGCGCGGAGTTCGTCCTCGAAGGATCTGCTCAGATCGACACGCTTGTAGCCCGGGGTCGAAACATTGGCGAGATTGCTTGCGATTGATGCATGGCGAAGAGCCGAAACATCCATCATTTTTTTAACAGCGGTATAATTATCGCTGTTGAAGAGAGAGGCCACCATTTCCATGATTGTAGGTTTAGCAGAACCTGTGCCAGCTTCTAGAGGTTCGTAAAAAGAGACTCTGGGTATGATTTTCAAGGTGTGATGCAACTTGAGAAAATCGGCATGGCAGAAGATGCCACGGTGGGATTTTTAAAACGGCAAAACTTGCCGAGTTGTTTTGCGGGAGAGGTTGAGCCGGATCAACGGGCTTCGTTCAGGCCAGAAACGAATCTCGCTGGTGATTCAGATCAGCGAGTAGAATCTCAGTCGGCAAGCCGGAGTGAGAAGGGCCAATGCAAGGCTACCTCCATTCTCGTGGTGTTAAAATCCACGACCTTCCGCGCATCGAGAAGCAAATACAGAATCAGGAGTTAAGCCTGCAGTGTGGCCTTGGCGCCTGGCACAATGTGCATTGAGCCGCCTGGTTCCTTCGATGAGGCCAGCCCGCTAGGATAAGCGATCTTTGCGCTTTCAATAATCGAAACGGCTTTTTGAGCGGTCTCCTTCAGGTTTCCGTCTAATTTAAAAATCTTCTCTGTTCCATCGGCCTTTTTGAGGGCCACATTTCCATCAGGAAGGAATTTCAGATCGAACGGCTCTGAACTTCCCTCCAGCGCCTTGGCAATTTCGGGGGATTGAAGAATCTTCTGCGACATTTGTTGGAGTGTCATTTCGACATCCGAGCGGCTGCCAATCCCCTCGGCGCTGAGGTGCTGCATGTTCTTGTATTCTGGAGTGTTCGTGGCTTGGGCGAGAACCTGTGCAAACGCGGCTTTCTTCATTTCCGTTGCACTCGGAGCCTTCTCGACTGAGTTACCGGCGATGCTGCCCAAAATATTGCTGCCCAATTTTGCGGCTGTGATGGCGAGGAGAGGATTCATAATGTTGTTTGATTACTTAGCAGCTACTGTGCCGCAGCAGGAGATTTGCATTGCCAATCTTTAAGCCATGCCGTTGAGGCTTATGCAAAAACTCACCGCGCCATTGCGCCGGGCGGGGCGATTTGGTTGGCGGCCTGCTGGGTGGATTGAGAAGGGGAGGGAGGTGTGCCGACTGGTTTTTCGGTTCTCAGGAAGGCGGGTTGAAGGTCGCTGGCTGGAGTTTCCTTGTCGAGGAGGGGGTAGAGGTCTTTCTCTGTCTTTTCGAGCCAGTCGAGGTTGTCGAGGCGCCATTGGGCCATGTCGCGGAGGGTGGAGAGGTTCATGCCGACCATTGCATCGCCTTCGGCGGCAGGGGCATTTGCCGGGATTTTGTCGATGATATATCGGTAGGCTTCGCGGGCGCGGGCGTGGTGGCGGAGTCGTTCGAAGCAGAGGCCGATCTGGTAGACCGTGGGGCCGCGCCAGTTCGGTGCGTCGTTGAGTTCAGCAAGCTTTTGATAGACGGAGAGGGCGCCGAGTGTGTCGCCGGTTTCGTAGAGTTCGTTGGCGATATCGTTACCTGTTTTGCGCTGCCAGTAGGCCCAGACGGCGGGTTTTTTCTTCCCGTATTCGCGGCCGGCTTGCAGGAGCTTGATCGTTTCCTTCATGGCCTCCTCTTTTCGGCCAAGGGAGCGGAGGGACTGCACGCGTAGATACTGGGCCTCGGGTGCGAGTGGGCTCGCGGGGTAGGTGGCAAGGAAGCCTTCGGCTCCTGTGAGGGAGTTTGTGTATTGGCCGGAGAGATAGGAGATGTAGGCGGAGCGGAAGGCGACTTCGCTGGCCTCGGCTTGTGTCATTTTAACGAGCTTGAGTCGCGAGTAGAGTTCGGCGGCGGCTTTGTAGTCGCCGGCGGCAAAGTGCGTATGTGCGATCTCCATTTTTGCCCTGAGGGAGGAGTCGGTGTATTCCTCGCCGGTTTTGACTTGGAGAGCTGAATACAGAACGCTGTAGAATTTATTCAGGGAACTGGAGTAGGCACCGTTTTCGCGGTAAATCCGACCGAGGCGCAGAAGCATATCGGGGATCTCCGGATCGCTGGGAAATAGGTTGACGAACTGCTCATAAACAACAGCAGCCTTGGCGGGTTGTTTTTGTTTCTCTTCCAAATTACGGCCCATGTGCAACAGGGCGTTGCGTTTTTGTTTTTCAGGAGCAGCAAGGCGGAGGATTTGGTTGAATAATTTTTCCGCCTGCGCGGGGTCGCCACTCTCGATGGCCTGATCCATTTCTTTTTCGAGCGCCTCGACGCTGGCTCCGCTGGCCAAGAGGCTCGGTGCGTAGGATGGATTTTCCTCAAGCTCGACCTCCAGTGCATCAAATTCGATCGGCACAGCCATGCTGGATGGGCTTGAGGTTGGCGTGAGAGTATTCTGCAGAGGTGGTGCGGCGTGGCTTTCCACCAAGGCCGGTGCCGTTGCACTCTGCGGTGCGGCATCGGGCGTGATGGGTGGCGGTGCGGCAATTTCTGCATGGGCTGCGGCTGTCAGGAAGAGGGCGGAAAGTCCGGTGATGCTACGCATGGTTATTCGACTTTGTAAGAGGTGCTACTTACGGGTTGGTTGGCCGCGTTTGCGGGCCGAAAAACGGTGTCAAAAAACGAGCCAAGAACGCTTTCGCCTGCTGGGCCATCTCCTGCGCCTTGGAAGAAATCCTGCGTCTGTTCGTTGTTGATGAACTTCGGCGTCGTGCTGTCAACGACCTTAGAGTCGCTCGTGGAATCGGAGATGCTCGCCATGGCGGGCACGTCGTCCTTCTCGGGGATGTTCACTATGGTTTTTGGAAGAAACGGAGGCTTGCGGCGTGAGTTGCTATCTTGGGCAACACGCATCGGGGCGGGTTTGGGCAGCTTCTGCGGCATAGCTGTGGCCTGAGTACTTATTTTCTTCTTTGGAGACGAGGAGCAGGAACTCAAGCTCAAAGATGCCGCGCTGCAGACCACTGCCAACATCGCTAGATAAAGACCACGATGTAATATGGCAGAAAACACGGATTTTTGGTTGGTTGATTTGATGGGGCACATACGAAGTGCAATGTGTTCAGCAACTCCCGTGCCATACGGAGACCTGATCGATGTAGCTAAAAAACTATAGAGAAATCTCTCATCGGCAAGCTACAAGCCCGAATTTCCTTGCTGCGTTCAGCCGCCAACGCATGGAGCGGGTTCGTATGCTTTTGTGTAAGGCATGAAAATTGCTGCGCATTAGACCATGACATTTCGAATTCTTTGTCTTTTGGCTGCTTTTTCTCTCTTGGCCTGCACGCAATCCAGCTCGCGTGCCGTCAATGATAAACCCAATCGCTCCGGTCGCATTCAGCAGATTTCTGATCCGACGATGTCGCTTCCACCGCAGGACCTCACTGCGAACTCCGGAATTCGCTGGCCTGCGGGAATGCGCCGACTTGCAGTCCTTCCCATTTATTCTACGCGCCCGATCGACCAGACCCAGCGTGACATGGACGGCATTTTTCGTGCGGAGTTGTCGAAGGTCATAAAATACGAGATCGTTCAGGTCAGCCGCACCGACATGGCATCCCTCATCAACCGCGAGGCGGTTTCCTCTTCTGAGATTATCCCATCATCTGTTATCGCCATGCTGCGCCAGAAATACGGGGCTGATGCTGTTCTGTTCACAGATTTTACGCTCTTCCGTCCCTACCGTCCGCTCGCGATTGGAGTGAGGTCGAAGATTGTGGATGTGAAGACGATGGACATCCTCTGGATGGCTGATGGTATTCTTGATTCAGCGGAACCGGATGTTTCCGAAATGGCTACCCAATTTTCAGACTCCGGACTGCAAATGCGATATATCAGCAACAAGATTCCCAAGGGCAGGCAGCGTGAGCAGGCAAGCGGGAACCAAATCATCCTTCAAAGCCCCCGCCTTTATGCCGCCTTCGTGGCCCACGAGGCTTTTTCGAGTCTTGCTCCAGCTTTGGTTGCCGCGCCTTTACAGCAATGAGCGAATTCCTTGATCTAAACATTTCCGGGTCGATTGCGTCGGATTCCTTGGAGAAGAAAACGCAAAGCCGCGCTTCGAATGAAATCAACGCCACGCTCGCTCCCGGACTAATTCATGAGGTTAATAACATACTAACAGGTATTTACTTCAATCTTGAAGGCTTTCGGGAAGTCCTTGACGCTTCTCATCCGCTGGCTGAGAGCGTTCAGGAAATCCAAGTCGGCTTCGAACGCATCAAAGAAGTGCTCGCTCGCATCACGCAGATTTATCTCAACGCTGCAGAGCGTGAGCAAACTTATCACGAAGTCCAAGCGCTTGTCGCAAGCCAAATTGACCTCTTGCGTATTGTTTTTTCAAAAACAAAAACAGCCAGCATCACCCTGACTTCTCCCGAGAAGGCCCTCTATATCAACGTCTCGGAATACGCTTTCCGCGTTGCATTACTGACTTTGGCTACCTGCCTGAGGGGGCTCTATCCCGAGGGTAAGATCGAGATTCCGATGTCTGTTCTTTGCCTAGAGGATTTCTCTGAAGCGAATTTTGAAAAATACCCTGCGTCAGGTGATTGCGTTGGCATTTCATTCCGATTGCCTTGCGTGGCTCTTTCTGTAGCGGAAATTGATGATTTTTATGCCAGGGATAATTCCTCCGATCTTTCCATGGCTGCTGCTGAGGTTCTGATTAGCGAAGCAGGTGGACGCCTGCTATTCTCGAAAGGGAAGGCACCACATACCTCTGAAGTGGCGATGGTTTTCCCTCTATATAATCTCAACACCTAACATTACCAGCGACCCGTGAACAAATCCTCCCTCTCTATTCTATCCATTGATGACGACCCGATCATTCTCAAAGTGCTTGAGGATCTGGTGACGCGGGCAGGCTACCATTCCATGACCACCACGAGTGGCGAGGAGGCTCTACATTTGGCGGTGGACCGCAAATTCGCTGTCATCATTGCCGACCACAATATGCCGGACATGCTGGGCTCGGAGCTGCTGAGCCGCATCGCTCGAATCCAGCCTTCCTCCTCCCGCATCCTCATTACGGGCATAAAATCCTTGGATGTGGTGACTTCGGCCGTTAACAGCGGCGAGATTTTTCGCTTTGTCACGAAGCCATGGATTTCCGCCGAGATGATCGCCACCTTGCACAATGCGGTGCAGCGTTACGAGCTCATCGAGTCCAACCGGTCCCTTGAAAAAACAACTCATGAGCTTAATGAACGCCTCTCGGTCGCAAATCTCCAACTCGAGAGCCAGCTCAAGGAACTGGAGGCAGGCAAAAAAGAAATCGACCTCTCGCATGAGGCCTTGAAAACAAACTTCAGTCGTTCGCTTGAACTCTGCCAGCGCGTCCTCACGACATTCAACCCCTTACTCGGCGAGCAGGCCAAGGCTGCCACGGAAATCTGTCAGCTCATGGCGCAGACCCACTATTTCAACGACGAGCAAAAGCATGTGCTTGATGTGAGCGCACGGCTCTACGATATCGGCCTCACCGCCGTTCCGCATGGATTTATGTCAGCTGTTCAAAACAACTCGGATGATATGTCTCCGGAGTTGAAAACGGTTTTCCTCAACCACACGATTCATGGGCAGACTCTGGCATCTTTTGTTGATCTTCTCAAGCCGGTGGGTGAGACGATTCGCGCTCACCACGAGCGCTTTGACGGAACCGGTTTTCCTGATGGTCTCGCCGGGGAGATGATTCCCTGGACGGCTCGCTGCCTTTCAGTTGTTGTGTATTATGTGACCTGCGGGCTTCCTCAGGAGCAGGCCGTGGATCGGATTCTCGAGCAGTCGGGCACGGCCTTCGACCCTGATGCCGCGCGGCTTTTCCTCAAGTGCGCCCAAACGACGTCCTTGCCGCGTTTGGTTCGCGAGGTGATGGTGGACGAGTTGGATGTTGGCATGCAGCTGGCATGTGGCATTTATAGTCCCACAGGCGTTCTTCTTGTTGCCGAGGGCTACCATCTCGACGAAAACACCATTGCAAAAATCCGGAATTACAACAGCTCCTCGACCCTCCTCCGCCAGTTGCTGGTTTACTGCTGAGGGCTGGCACTTTCGAGGAGGCTGCCGACCTTAGAGATCAGATCTCCCACGGAAAACGGCTTTCGGAGGAAGGCGAAATCGGATTCGTGTTCCTTGGCGATTTCTTGCTGATCCGGGTAGCCAGAGGTCAGGAGGAAAATTGTTTCCGGCCGTTTTTTTTCGATCTTGCGCGCGAGTTGTAACCCCCCCATGCGAGGCATGATCATGTCTGTGAACACCAAATCCGGCTCAAACTTCTCGTTCTCTTCGAAAAGAGAAAGTGCTGTCTCGCCGTCATCCGCCTCCACTACTCGGTGGCCGAGGCGTTGCAGGACGGTGCGAGCGAAGTTTCGAATGGCTGAGTCATCCTCCACCAGAAGGATTGTGGCCGGAGCAGTTGTTCTTTCGACAGCATCGATGTCTGGCTTGGGCTGGGATTCCGGGACACCAGGCAGAAAGATATCCAGACGGCTCAAGCCGTTCGATACAGGTGGGATTTCAAGCCTTCCATCGTTTTCTTCGATGACATCTGCCGCTGTTACGATATTGCGGTTTTTTTCGAGGGTTTTGGAAACTCTCCGGCCTGATTTGGGAGTGAAGGCAAGCGAGATGCGGGCATAAGTGCCGGGAGCCAGAGATTTTTGCGCAATGCGGCGGGCATCATGAACATTGTCCTTGCAGACTGCGATTTTGAGTTGGCCACCCTGGGGCATCACTTCGCGTGCGGTCACCGCGAGGTTGATGAAAACCTGTTCGATCTGGCTGCGGTCGGCCTGCACGACGGGAAGGCCGGGTTCGATGTTGATGACCAGTTCGATCTGCTCGCCCAGCAGGCGGCGAAGCATTTTGACAACATCATTCAAAAGCTCGCCGATATTGATTGAGCCTCTGCGAATGGCCGGAGGTTTGTTGAAGGCCAGAAGCTGGTTAGTCAGTGAGGACGCTCGGAGTGCGGCTTTTTCGATTTCCCCTACGAAGCCTTTTAGCTCGCTTGTTTCCGACATTTCATCCATGAGGATCTGCGAGTAGCCGATCACGACGGAGAGCATGTTGTTAAAATCATGCGCCACGCCGCCGGTGAGCTTGCTGAAGGCCTCCGCGCGTTGCGACCTGCTGAGTCGCGCTTCCATTTCACGCAGATCAGCTACATCCGTTATCACTGAACAAAGAAGGGTGCTGCTGCCTTCTGTAGGAGCTATGAAATAACCCCGCTCGAGAAGAATGGTGTAGTGCCCGATCTTCTTGCGTGCGCGGTACTCCGCTTCAAACGGTCCGCCCTCAGCAAGCACTCGCTC
This sequence comes from Spartobacteria bacterium UBA5019, assembly GCA_002396485.1. GTDB lineage: Bacteria > Verrucomicrobiota > Verrucomicrobiia > Chthoniobacterales > Terrimicrobiaceae > UBA967. The sequence goes on along the minus strand of DGXZ01000043.1, from coordinate 6,248 downwards.
GATTTCTCTGCGGTAGGCTATGCGGTCGTCCGGGTGGATGAGCAGCATCCAGATTTCAAATTGCCCGGCGATCTCGTGAGGGAAGATTCCCAAAATCCTCTCCATGGCGCCCGAGTAGATTGTCTCGTCCACAGCAGTATCCCACTCTCTTAGGATCTGCGCTGCCGACTGCATGGCGCCTTCCATGCGCAGCTTCCATTGGCGGAGTTTGCGCAATTCCGATTTCAATTCCTCATCATTCGGAGTAGGCGTGGAGACGGTCTCGGAGATGTTTGGATTTGATCTAAGCACGTTGCGATTCCCTATCCGAAAGTAATCTTCAAGTCATTTTGGAAAAAGGACTATTTTCCGGAAAGGAGGGCTTTCGCGTGTTTTCGGGCGGACTCGGCCTGTCCACCCAGCATGCGTGCAATTTCGCTGATGCGTGCTGGGCCGACGGTGGATACCAGCGTCGTGCGGGTGCGCTCGTCCGTGGTTTCCTTGGATACCATGAATTGCGACTCCGCCGCAGCCGCGACCTGTGGAAGGTGGGTGATGCAGAAGACTTGGTGGGATGCGGCAAGTTCCTTCATCTTGGCTCCGACTTTGGCTCCGATCTCTCCTCCAACATTTGCATCGATCTCGTCGAAGATCAGCACGGGCACGCTGTCCTGCGCCGCGAGCGATGTTTTCAAGGCCAGCATGACGCGCGAAATCTCACCGCTGGAGGCGATCGCACGAAGCGGTCTCTCTGGCTCGCCGGGATTCGGCGCGAAGAGGAAATCCACCTGTTCGATGCCAAGAGGAGAGGGTTCCTCGAGCTCGTCAAAAACAATTGAAAATCCGGCTTTCGCAAATCCCAGATCGGCCAGGTGTGTTTTTACCAGATCGGCGAGCTTTGGAGCTGCGTTGCGCCGCGCCTGGCTGAGTTTCTTGGCCGCCGAGTCGAGTGCTTTTCGGGCTTCGGAAATTTCTCCATCCAGACCTGCTCCCCGTTCCTCGCGATTCTTAAGCTGTGCAAGTTTTGCGGAGGCACTCGCACCAAACTCGATCACAACTTCGACCGTCGAGCCGTATTTGCGTTTGAGATTTTGGATGGTATCGAGCCGCGCCTCGGTGGCCTCAAGAGTTTTGGGATCTGCATCGAGCGCGGATGCGTAGCGGTCAACATCCCTCGCCAGATCCTGCAGCGACTCAAAAATTCCAGCCGCAGCGGTACTCAGCGGCTCTGTTTGAGCATCCAGGCGATGCAGTTCCTTCGTCAACCGGGATACATCCCCCCAGCGCGAGGTGAGCGAGTCTTCGGATTCGGAGAGCAGGCCAGTGAGGTCGGCGCAAATCGAGCAAAGGCGGTGCGCGTTGGCGCCCGTGCGTTGGCGTGCGAGGAGTTGATCCTCCTCACCCGCCTGGAGAGAGGCTTCGTCGATTTCAGCAACCTGGTGGGACAACAAGTCCAGCTCGCGCGCGAGGCCCTCGGCATTTTCTGTGAGGCGTTTTTTTTCAGCGGTGAGATGCATCCAATCGCGGCGCCGAACGGCATACTCAGAGCGAAGCGACTCCGCTCCCGCGAAGGAGTCGAGGACCAACATCTGCTGATCCCTTGAAAAAAGGCTCTGGTGGTCGTGTGGTCCATGCAGGTCCACCAGCAAATCCCCGAGATGCCGCAGGAGGGCGAGCGTGCAGGGGGAGCCGTTTACGAATTGTTTCCCCGCGCCGCCGGTGGAGACCGTGCGCTTGATGACGAGCGAGCTATCCTCGCAGGGTTCCGCCCCGCCCTCTTCGAGTATGACATGCACACGCGAGTCTGCTGGGATTTGAAAAAGACCTTCTACCGTGCAGGTATCGGCGCCCGAGCGCACGAGCGACTTCTCGGCGCGCTCGCCGAGCAGGAGTTTCACCGCGCCAAGGATGATGGATTTTCCGGCACCGGTCTCGCCGGTGATTGCGACAAACCCCGCAGGAGGCTCCCAGAGGAGGTCTTCCACGAGAGCAAGATTGCGGATGCGAAGAGATGCCAGCGTTGCGGACATTCGTTGATTATGCCACCCTCCGTTCCGAATTCCAAGCGATGCAACAGATGCAAATCACATTTTTAGGAACAGGGACCTCGCACGGGATTCCAGTGATTGGATGCGCTTGCCAAGTCTGCAAATCCGCCGATCCGCGCGACAAGCGCCTACGCACATCTATCCGGGTCGAGACGCCGGGCTTTTCCCTAATCGTGGATACAACACCGGATTTTCGCACCCAGTGCCTGCGGGAGGAAATATGCCGTGTGGATGCCGTGCTCTACACGCATGCCCATGTGGACCACATTCTCGGATTTGATGATCTGCGGCGATTTTGCGAGCTGGAGAGCAAAAACATGCCGATCCTCGGATCTCCTCAAACCCTCGAAAGCCTCGCCCGCGTCTTTCATTACGCTTTCGACGGCTCAGCTCGTTTTCCCAATTACATTCGCCCCGATCCGCGGCCTGTGAATGGTCCTTTCACGCTCGGTGGCCTGGATATTGTCCCTGTCGAGTTGCCCCATGGGCGCATGACTACAAATGGCTTTGTTTTTGAAAAAAACGGCCGCCGGCTTTTTGCCTACTACACGGATTGTGCTCAGGTGCCGCCTGCCGCTGAAGAGGCCGCGAGAGGCGTCGAGGTGCTCGTTATTGACGCGCTGAGACATCATTCCCACCAGACTCATTTTACTGTTCAAGGCGCCCTCAAGGCCGCCCGCCGCATTGGTGCCAGCCAAACCTATTTCATCCACATGTGCCACGAACTCGGTCATGCCGATACCGAGGCGAATCTGCCGCCGGATGTTCGACTCGCCTACGATGGTCTTCGCCTTGATATCTAAACGCTCTCTCTTTTTCTCGCTGCTCGTGCTGCATGCGGCGACTGCCGCTTTTGCGAGGGATAGCTTCTCCGCCGCAACAATCGTGTTGTTTAACTCGAGTGATCCAGAGTCCGGGGAACTTGCCCGCTACTATGCCCTGAAAAGAGACATCCCTCCCAACCAGATTGTTGGGCTCTCCTGCCCAGCCTCGGAGGAAATCTCCCGTGTAGACTTTGATCGTACCATCGCCGTGCCGCTGCGGAAGAAAATGGAGTCCAGCGGTTGGTGGAAAACCATGCGCGTTCCGGGCAACGCAAAGGTTGTGGTTGAGACATCCATTCGCTTTGTGGCCATCATGCGCGGCGTACCGCTCAAGATTTCGGCGGACCACTCGATTCCCCCTCCCTCGGACACACGCAAAGTCCCCCCGGCGATCTCGTCGCGCAACGACGCATCGGTGGATAGCGAGATTGCCGCTCTTGGGCTGAAGGACTGGATGCCTGCGAGTGTTGTGGAGAATCCCTACTTCGGCCGCTTCACACAGATTCTGGACGACTCGGTTTTTCCCGGGATGCTCCTCCCTGCGCGTCTCGATGCTCCTAACGGTTCGATGGTGCGGGCCATGATTGACGACTCCCTCATGGCGGAAAGGGAGGGTCTATGGGGTTGGGCTTATATTGATGGCAGGGACATTACCAGCGGCGGTTACACCGAGGGCGACAACTGGATGCGCCATCTGGTCGAAATCCTTCGCCAGCGCGGTGTGCCCACGATTTTTGACAATCTGCCGTCAACCATTGCAGACGATTTTCCTGTGACCGATGCGGCTGTTTATTTCGGCTGGTATGCGAGCGATGCGACGGGGCCTTTTGCGCGGCAGGATTTTCAATTCAAGCCCGGAGCCATAGCGGTCCACCTGCACTCCTACAGTGCCAGCACGCTTCGCAGCACGAGCAACAACTGGTGTGGGCCGCTCATTGCGCGAGGTGCCGCAGCCACGCTGGGAAATGTTTACGAGCCCTACCTCTCGCTCACGGCGAACTTGGATGTATTTCAGGATCGACTGATGAGTGGCCTGACCCTTGCCGAGAGCGCCTACATGTCCATGCGCGCCCTTTCCTGGATGGGCGTGGTCGTCGGGGATCCGCTCTACCGGCCCTATGCGGTTTGGAATCAATTTTACGATCCGAGGAACCGTTCGCCGAATCCTTGGCGGCGCTTCCGCAGCATCACTCTGAATTCAAAAGGTAACATTCTGGATGCTGTTATCCCGCTCCATGAGGCCGCTCGAGAAACCGGCGATGGAATGTTTCTCGAAGCCCTCGGAGCCGCGCAGTTTGATGCCTGGAATGGCTCGGCGTCGGTGCATTCCTTTCGCGACGCCTTGGCCCTTAGCTCCAATCCCGAGGTCCGCCGGCGTTTGGAATTGGAGACCGCCGCTGCCATGCGGCGCATCACTACATCGCCAGAGGTCGCTCATAAGCCTGCCGAGCCCCTTACTGCTATGCCGGATTCCCGCATTCCAGCGGATAACGGCACGGGGAATGATTCTTCGCTGGTCAAGCCTGCGCCAAGCCTGCCGCAGATCCCGGCCGAAATTCCGAACCTTCCTTATCCCGACCTGTGAAAGCATTCCATGGTTTCCGCTATGAGTCCGCCCGGGAGTCAGGTCACCTGCAAGAAGGAGCCGTGCGCCAGGGCGAAATCGAAATTCAAGCCAGACTCTTCAATGGAGAATACGGCACGAAATGGCACACAACGGATGGTGAGGCATTTGAAATTCTTCACTTCGGCGAGTGGAACCGCGAAGCTGGGCCGGATTTCAAGGGTGCTGTCGTTCATTTTGAAAAAAACGGCGAAAGGACCGGCGATATCGAGGTGGATCGCGAGGCCCGAGATTGGGAGCGCCATGGACACGCTCTCAATGCCTCGTTTTCCGAGGTCGTCCTTCATTTTTTTATCGACGGCTCCCGCGAGCAGGCCTTCGCGCGAACCCTCGAGCATCGCGCAGTGACACAAGCCCGTCTGGCGGTGGATGCGCCTGCGGAACCGCATGAAAGTAGTCTCGCGGAGCATGTGAGCGTCGAGGAAGCCGCTCGCATGATTTCCGAGGCAGCGGAGTTCCGCCTTCGAAACAAGCACACTGCCCATGCCCGCGCCGTCTTGCTGCATGGAGCCGATGCCGCGATGTTCCATGCCATCGCCACCTGCCTCGGCTATAAGAACAACTCGATCCCGTTCCTGCTCGCTGCTCAGCGCACCAACTTGCGCCGTGCTGGCGGAGTCTCTGGAGAGGCTCTGCTGTTCGGCCTCGCCGGTTTTTTGGAGCCGAGATCATTTGATGACGCAGACGATGTGACCCGGCGCTACCTCAAGCCCCTATGGGACGAGTGGTGGACCGTTCGCGATGCGATGACGCGGATCGTGCTGGATTCGAAAATGTGGAAACTCTCTGGCATACGGCCATCAAACCACCCGCACCGCCGCCTGGGAGCTCTCGCTGCGGTCGCCAATGGTTTTGACGCCCTGCGAACGGCTATGAGGGAGAGCGGGGCGAAAGGATTCCGAATCTTTATGGAGAAGCTCGACCACCCCTACTGGCGCCGGCACTGGAACCTCCGGGTTGCCCAACTCTCCAAACCCATCGCTCTCATTGGCAGCGATCGAATCGCCGACCTGCTCATCAATGCCTTTCTTCCTTCGCAACCTCTGGATATCGCCCGCGCCGAGTCGGAGCGCCTTCGTGGTCCTTATCCAAGTGGTCGACTCCTCCGCGCCAGCACGTGGTTGGTCGGCAATATTGAGCCGAAGCTCATGCGAACAGCCAAGGATCAGCAGGGACTTTTACAACTTTATGCTGATTTCTCGTTCCTTTCTGCAGCCGAAACCGCATCAAATATCCTTTCACAAAAATAAAAAACAAAAACTCTCGTATTCTTCGCATGTCATGATATTTAATTTGGAAGTTCACATGCAATCGATCATTTTTAGCATTCATAAAAAATTTAACTTATTATAATGAATTGGCCAAAATTACTTTGCGTTGATGATAGCAAGCTTGTTCAAAGTTTGATTGCTCGAGAGCTTGAGGACTACGAGCTTCACCTTCAATTTGCCAATGATGGCTTAGAGGGGCTGGATTGCTGCCTGCATGACATGCCGGATCTCGTCATGTTGGACATTAAAATGCCGAAGATAGACGGCATCGAATTTTTAAAAATATGGAAAGCCGAACTCGCTTTTGCAGACACTCGGTTTATCATCATGACATCCGAGACAAGCAGTGAGATTGTGGAGACTGTTTTGAAATTGGAAATTTCTGACTACCTTGCAAAACCATTCTCTGGTAAAGTAATGCTCAACAAGATTGCTCGGCATATTCCACTTAGAAAAAAGGAACATCCACAAGGTACTCCTCACACGCCTAGATTTTCGACCT